>NZ_JBIVGI010000016.1:27794-211313 GCF_044748625.1 Kitasatospora sp. NPDC089913
TTTCCGCCCCCCGTGCCGGGGGGGGGGCTTTTTTTTTTTTTTTTTTTTTTGGGGGGGGGGGGGGGGGGGGGGGGGCGGCGGGGGGGGGGGGGCGCCCCCCCACCGCCAGGGGAATCGCGGGCCGACCCGAGGTCAGCGGCAGGCCTCGAAGTAGTCGAAGCACTGCGAGGCGTTGTTGTTCCGCAGCTGCGGGATCAGGTTGGCGCCGGTGCCGCGCTTGATGTACTGGCTGACGCCGTAGCCGCCGGGGCTGTAGTAGATCGTCACGCTGTAGTTCTGGTTGTAGTTGAAGACCGAAGCCGCGTTGTTCCGGACGTACTGGCCGTTGCCGGCGCCGCCGCCGCCGAAGGTGTAGGTGGAGTTGACCTGGTAGGTCTCGTAGCCGCGGCTGCTGCCGTCGCCGTCGCCGAAGTAGGCGCCCTGGAAGTTGGGGCTGTAGAACAGGCAGGCGTCGTACGAGGCGCACCCGCCGCTGGAGGCGGAGGCGGGCGCGGCGGTGGCGACGGCGAAGCCGAGGGCGGCTATGGAGAGCACCCCGGCGGCGACCTTGTTGCGGATCTTCATGGACAACCCCGTTTCGGACGAGCGGTCGGAATGCCCCGCGATCCGGTGGAGAGCCCACCCGCCGCAGGCGTTGATCATCGAGGGCAAACGGAGTATCCGTGGTGCGATGACTTATCGTCAAGCCATGTCCGGCAGGAACGTTTGAGTTGTCCCGGCCAATTCCGGACTTCGGTCACCGGAGCGTCACGGAGCGACAGATCCCCCCCTGTGACGGGCCGCGCCGAGCGCGGAAGCCCTGGTGGGCGGCGGTGCGGTCCGGGCATGTCGGCGCCCTGCCGGGTGGTGGTGCCGCATTCCGGGTTTCCGCTCCACGGGATTCGCCGACGAATCGTGGCGTCGATTCGTCCCGGCCCGGAGGAGCGCCCGGGGTTCGGCGACGGCGGGATTGTCGGACCCGGGGGCTAGGCTCCGAGTCCGACAATCGCCGACGGCGTACCGGGCGGGCGGACGACGAGAGGGGTACGGACGTGACGATCACCGCGGGGCAGCTCAACCGGGCCACCCTCGAACGGCAACTGCTGGTGCGGCGGGAGGAGATCGGCGTCGCCGAGGCGGTGCGGCGGGTGGTCGCGCTGCAGGCGCAGCAGCCGGCCTCGCCCTACCTCGCACTGTGGAACCGGGTGGCCGGCTTCGACCCGGCCGAGCTCGACCGGGCCTTCGCGGAGCTGGGGATCGTGCGGTCCACGCTGATGCGGATCACTCTGCACGCCGTGCACGCCGACGACTTCGCGCCGTTCCGGGAGGCCGTCCATCCGTCGGTCCGGGGCTCCCGGCTGGGCGACGACCGGTTCACGGCCTCCGGTCTGACCGCCGCCGAGGGGGACGCGCTGGTCGCGGACGTGCTCGACTTCGGCGACCGGCCGCGCGCCGCCCCGGAGTTCGAGACCTGGCTCGCCGAGCGGCTCGGGGCCGAAGCGGCGCCGCCGGCCTGGTGGGGGCTGCGCCAGGTGGCGCCGCTGCTGCGCGCACCGGGGGAGGGGCACTGGTCGTTCGGCCACCGGCTCTCCTACGTCGCCCCGCCGGTCCGGCCGGTGCTCGGAGATCCGGAGGTGTACGCGGCCTCGTTGCGGACGCTCGTGCGGCGTTACCTGGCCGGCTTCGGTCCGGCCTCGGTGGCGGACGTGGCGCAGTTCGCGCTGGTGCAGCGCGGCCGGGCCAGGGAGGCGCTGCGGGTGCTGGCGGCCGAGGGCGGGGTCGAGCGCCTGGAGGGGCCGGACGGTGCGGAGCTGTTCGACCTCCCGGGTGCGTCGGTTCCGGACGCGGACCTGCCGGTGCCGCCCCGGCTGATGGCGATGTGGGACAGCGTCCTGCTGGCCCATGCCGACCGGAGCCGGATCGTCCCGCCCGAGTACCGCGCCCTGGTGGTCAAGCGCAACGGCGATGTGCTGCCGACCCTGCTCGTGGACGGCCGGGTGGCCGGGGTGTGGCGCACGGTCGAGGGCGGGGTCGAGGCGACGGCGTTCCACCCGCTGCCGGACTCGGCGTGGGAGCAGCTCGCCGCCGAGGCGCGCTCGCTGACGGCACTGCTCGCCGACCGCGAACCGCACGTCTACCGCCGGTACGACCACTGGTGGAGCAAGCCGGGTGCGCGGTCGGACGGTGCCGAGGTCCGGCTGCTGTCCGGGGCCTGAGCGGCTGCCGGGTGACAGC
Organism: Kitasatospora sp. NPDC089913; assembly: GCF_044748625.1. NCBI lineage: Bacteria > Bacillati > Actinomycetota > Actinomycetes > Kitasatosporales > Streptomycetaceae > Kitasatospora > Kitasatospora sp. NPDC089913. Next base: position 30,009 of record NZ_JBIVGI010000016.1, read on the forward strand.
GGGGCTCAGACGAACGTGGCTGCGGTGGCGATCAGTGCGATCCAACCGGCGAGCGGGATGCCCAGGGTGGCCACGAACGGCAGCGGCCCCTGCAGCAGCACGGAGGCGCCGATGAAGGAGAGCAGGCCGATGCCGGGTCCGGAGCCCAGGCCGGCGTCACGGTTGCGCGACCGGGCCAGGCCGTTCACCGTCAGGGCCGACCCCACCGTGACCAGGGCGGCCACCTCCAGGGCGGGCAGGTGGGGGTCCCGGAAGGTGTCGGCGCGGTGCCCGCGGTAGGAGATCTCGACCGCTCGTGCGCGGAAGACCGTCACCCGCACGCTCGTACCGATCTGCACGTCGTCGTAGAAGTCCTGGTCGACGCTGTACATGCCCGCGGATGCGGTTTCGCGCGCCACGGTGAGCCAGTGGTCGCCGTTGTCCTTCCGCGCCGTCACCCTGCCGGTCTCGTAGCGGTTGCAGTCCGGCCCCGGCTCGGCGGCCGCGTCGCAGACCGGGGCGGTCCGGTAGCCGTGCATCTCGTCGTGGACGTCGAGGAACAGTCCGAAGCCGAGCACGGTGACGGCCAGCCCCGCCAGCACGAGGAACCCCTGGACCAGGAGGGCGCCCGTCGGCAGGGAGGCCCGCGCCCGCCGGTTGCCGCCGGGCGCCCCCGGATCCCTCATCCACGTCTCCATCGCCGCCCCCACGATCGCGCCCCGGCACCGCCCCGGTGCCCAGTAGGGATGCTGCCGGAGCCGCCGGTCGCCGGGGAGCAACTCGGCGTCGTTGTGACGGAGTTGTGGACGTTCGGCGGTGCGGGCGGGACACGGCGGCGAGATGTGCCGGTCCGGGGAGCTGCGCCGCCCGGTCACTCCGCGAAGCCGATCAATTGCCCGGCGAATTCCTGGCCGTCCGTCCGCCGCTCGGAGTGGAACGTCGACGGTGCCGACTTTCCACTCCGCCGGCCGGCGCGACCGGATGCCGCGAGAATGACGCCCAGTCACCGAAGGATTACGAAATTCGATGATTGAGGTGTACCTGCGGCTATTCGCGGACCAATTCCTACGGCCGTGGCGCCGTGGCCGGTTCATCACGCTTCGCGTTCGTCCGGCGCGGAATTCCGGAACGGCGGAACGACGCCGGACCGGGGAGCGGATCGGGGAGCGGACCGGGTGACCGCTCAGACCTGGAGCGAGGTCTCTATGCGCTTGAGGCTGTGCCGGGCGAGCGCGAGGTTGGCGCGCGAGCGGTCCAGTGCCAGGTAGAGGAAGAGCGAGCCGTGGCTGCTCGTGAGCGGGCGGATCAGGTGGTACTGGCCGCCCAGGGTGATCAGGATGTCCTCGATGACGTCGTCGATCGACAGCGCGGCCAGCGCCCGCACTTTGGCCCGCACGACCTCGGTGTTGACGGCCGCCGCGACCTCCAGGTCGAGCTCCGGCCCCCCGCCGAGGAAACCGAGTGACATACCGCTCTCGTGATCGGCCACGGCGACGCCGATCGCGCCCTCGATGGCCATCGCGTCCTTGAGTGCGTCGTCAATGTTCATGCGCTGTTCGTCCTTTGCGTAACTGCGGGGCAGAACTCCCGTGTGCGGGAACAAAGTAGCAAGAAGTCCCCCGCATCGGCCCCGTCGCGGAAATGATGGAATAAAGTACGCTGCCAACAGTTCAGAACACGAAGGGGTACCGGTGCGCGCACTCGAAGCCTCCCTCTCCGGTGTGCTCGGCTCCACCGGCGTGCTCGGCGCCGCGCTCGTCGACGCCGCCACCGGCCTCACCTACGGGGCGGTCGGCGACCAACGGCTGTTCGGCCCCGGGGCCGAACTGGCGGAGCTGGCCGCCCTGATCGGCGACCGGCTGTGCGAGGCCGGGGCCGACGGGGAGCTGGAGAGCGTCGTCGTCACCAGCACCCGGCACCACGAGGTGGTCCAGGTGCTGCCCCGTCAGGGCGATCCGCTGCTGCTGGCCACCGTGCTGGACCGGACGCGGGTCAACCTGGCACTGGCGCTGCGCCAGACCGCGGACGGCGCACGGGGCTTTGTGTCATGAGTCCGGACCTCCACGCACACGCTCACGACCGTGCCCACGCCCACGACCGCGCCCACTCCGGCCGGCGTCCGGCCGTCCGCAATGTGCCCGCGCACCTGCTGGCACTGCGGGACCAGGACTTCACCGGCTCGGTCGTCGTCTCCAGCGCACCCGGCGGCACCATCCACCTGGAGCACGGTCTGATCACGGCGATCGAGACCCCCGGCGCCCCGACCGCCGAGACGCTGTTGCTGAAGTCGGGGCGCATCGGCCAGGCGGACTGGGCGGCGGCGGAGACGACCGCCTCCTCCGTCGGCGCCGGCGACCTCGGCGCGGCCCTGGTCGCGCAGGGCTCGATCGGCGCCGCCGAACTCGAAGCGGTCTGCGCCTCCGCCGTCTTCGACGGTGCCTTCGCGCTGGTGCTGAGCCCGCCCGGGGCCTGGGAGACCGTCGCAGCCGCCCCGCCCGCCGGGCTCGCGCTGCGGCCCGGGATCGAGCCGAAGAGGCTCTTCGAGGAGACCGCCCGCCGGACGGCGCTGCTGACCCGTGCCTGGGGCCCGCCCGGCGAACTGGCCCGCACCCGGATCCGGCCCACCGCAGTGCCGGCAGGGGTTGTCGTCCGGATGCCCGCCCGCCACCGGGAGATCCTGGCCGCCGCGACCGGCCGCCGCACCGCGCGCGACATCGGCTTCGCACTGGGGCGGGGCGTGTTCGCGGTGCTGCTCGACCTCGTCCGGATGGACGCCCGGCAGCTGCTCCACCGGGAACCGGCCGACACCGTCCCGATGGCGCCGAGCGTCGCCCCCCGGACAGCGCCGGGCGAACCGCTCCCGGCCGACACCGGACGGCCCCTGCCGCGCCGCGTCCCCGGCGCACGGACCCCGGGCGGAGCGGGCTCGCCGGGCGCTCCGCAATGACCCGGCCGCCCATGACGACCGCGACGCGCACGACGGCAGTGACGACCGCGACGGCAGTGACGACCGCGACGAGCACGACGGCAGTGACGACAGTGACGAGCACGACGGCAGTGACGACAGCGATGACAGCGATGACAGTGACGACCGAGAAGAGCGCACCATGAGCAGCCAGACGCCGACCGCCGTGCTGGTCGACGAGTTGAAGTCCCTTCGTGAGCGGGTCATGGGCATCTCGGAGAGTGTCGTCTCCACCGCCGACGGCCTGCTGGTGGCCGCCGACACGGCCGCCGTCCACCCCGAGTCGGCCGCGGCCCTGTCGGCGGCGATGCTCGGTCTCGGCCGCCGCACCGCCGCCGAGGTCGGCGTGGGCGGGTTGCGGGAGGTGGTCACCCGCTGCGACGGCGGCTACGTCGTGGTGCTGGCGATCGGGGACCGGGCGCTGCTGATGGTCCTGGGCGACGAGGGCCTCGACCTCGCCGGACTGCACCGCGAGTCGCCCGCCACGGTCCGACGGCTGGCCGAGCTGCTGGGCATGGTCCCGGTGGGCTGAGCCGCCGGCCCACCACCGCCGGGTCTCCACCGCTGCGCCTTCCTCCTCTGCGCCCGCGCGGGCGGCCGCCCGGTACCTGCAGACGCGTTGCGCCCGGCCGGAAGCATTCCGCCGGGCGTTCGCGCGCTGTGCCACCCCGGCCCGTGACGCCGCCTCCGCCCGCCGCCTTCGCCCGCCGCGCCCGCCCGCCGCGCCCGCCCGCGCTTCCGCGAACCTTTCCGCCGGAATCGCCGACTGTCCTGGTGAGGCGGACGGACCGGGAAGAAGGAGAGGGAGGCGCGATGGGCGGCGAAGACGCCGGAGGAGATGCCGGTGGAGCAGGCGGCGGCGACCGGCGGCGCGACGCGCTGTTGGTGGTGCGCTGCCAGCTGGGCGAACGGGACGCGTTCGGCGAGCTGGTCGACGTCTGGCACGCGCCGCTCCGGCGCTACCTGCGGGGTGTGTCCGGCGGTTCCCCGCACCTCGCCGACGACCTCGCTCAGGAGACATGGGTCGCCGTGGTGCGCGGGTTGCCCGGGCTCCGGCAGCCGGAGCGGTTCGCGCCGTGGCTGTTCACCATCGCCCGGCGCACGCTCACCAATCACCTCCGGCAGGAGTACCAGGCGCTGGAGACCGCCGCACGGCCGTGGGCCACCTGGACCGGGGACGGGACCGGCGCTGGGGCCACCGGCCCCGGTGCCGCGGCGGATGCCGAAGCGGAGCTCAGGGCCGGGACCGGTGCCGGTGCCGACCAGCTGCTCGACGACGTCCTCACCACCATGCAGGTGGAGGCAGGACTCGTCGACCTCCCGCCGCAGGAGCGTGAGGTACTCATCCTCTTCCACCTGGAGGACCTTCCGCTGGCCGTGTGCGCCGACGTCCTCGGCGTCCCCACCGGCACCGTCAAGAGCAGACTGCACCGGGCCCGCCGCATGCTGCGGAGCGCCCTCGTCGAGAAGGGGTACGGAGCATGAGCGAGCGGAACACCGCCACCGGACGGGCCGGTGTGCCGGAGGGCCTGGCACGCGCGCTCGCGGCCGAGGTCTCCCTGGCCGCCCGGGTGCGGAACCTGGCCGTGGGCCTGGCGGGCGGCGGCGCGGCGGCCCTGGTCGCGGTGCTGTGGGCCACCGAGCCGCAGCCGTTGCCGGTCCGCACCCGGATCGCGTTCGCCGGACTGATCGCCCTCGGCCTCGCCTGGGCGGCCTTCGCCACCTGGACGCTGACCAGGAAGCGGCCGCTGTACGCCCGGGACCGGGTGCTGGCCGGCCGGCTCGCGCTGGCGGCGGCCGCGGCGACCGCCGGAGCGGGGACGGTGCTGGCCGTGCTCCGAGGCACCCCGGTGGAGGTACTGGTCACGGCCGTGACCGGCCTCGTCCTCGTCGCCGCCGCCGGGCTCGCGCTGCAGCGCGCGCGAGCCCGCCACCGCGAACTGCTGCGCCTGCGCGATGCCTTGCGGCCGGAGACCTCGTGATCCGGTGTCAGCCCCCGTGGACCACCTCCTGCTCCCAGGCCCCGCGCGGCTGGGTGTGCAGCCGCCAGTAGTGCTCCGCGATGTCGTCCGGGTCGAAGGCGGTGCCGGGGGCGACCGCGCCGGCCACCGTCACACTGGCGGCGTGCACGCCCGCCGCGCCGTACGTCCGGTCGAGCAGCGTGACGAGCGTGCGCACGCCCGCCTTGCCGAGGGACAGGCTGACGTACTCCGGTACGGGCTCGGGCATGCCGCCCGTCAGAAGCACGGTGCCCCGCCCGCGCTCCGCCATCCCCGGCGCGACATGCGCGGCGGCGGTCAGCGCGCCCACCACATTGACCGCCCAGGCGTCCAACTGGTCACGGGCGGAGGACTCCCCGACGGCGTCCGGCCGGATCAGCGCCGCGTTGTAGACCAGGACGTCGGGCTGCCCCAGCTCCTCCGCCAGCCCGTCGAGCGCGGACCTCAGCGCCACCTCGTCCGTGCTGTCGGCGGTGCGCACCGCGACCTTGCCGCCCGTCCGCCGCACGGCCCCGGCCACCGCCTCGGCCGTCGCCCCGCTCCGCGCGACCAGGCCGACCGGCAGGCCCTCCCGCGCGAACCGCAGCGCCACCGCCTGTCCGATCCCCGGCCCCGCTCCCACGATCACTGCTCCGGCCATGCTGTCTCTCCCCGTTCGTACGATCCTTGACCTCGCCAACACCCGGGCTTCACAGGCACATTCCCGTGCCCCAGTAGTTCACTCGTGCGAGTGGTCCGGCCCGCCGCGGGAACCTTCCGGACCGCGGTCGGTGCGGGTGGCAGCGCTGCCGTGCCCGGCTGTCCACCGCCGCCCACTGCCGCCCACGACTGTCCGAAGATGTCCGGACCTGTCCGTTCCGGGCGGCGGAACAGGCCTCCCGCACCCCGGGAACGGGCCCGGCACGAACCATCCTTGGCGCCGAAACCCGCAGGTCGCGCCGCCCGGGCTTCGGGTTATAGTGCCCACGTCAACGCCCGGGGGAGGGCCGGCCACGGGCTGCCGTCCCCGCGGCGGACCCGACGGACCGCCCCGGGGCCGTCCCTGACAGCCCGGGGCCGCCGCGGGGCCGCCCCGGGACCGCCCCGAGACAGGAACCGACCACGTTGCCCCGAGAGCGAGTTGCCGGAACGGCCGCGACACGGAGCCCGGCGCTCCGGTGCCGGGTCGCGCCGTGCGGAGCCCCGGGCCGTCGTCCGCGTCCTCCCGCCGCCTCCGGCCGGCCCGGCCGCCGGAGATCCTCGTTCCCCCTGACCCCGGCCTGAGCGCCCCGCCGTCGGCCCCGCGCACGGCCCTCGGCCCCGCGCACGCCGTCGGCCCGGAGCGTCGCCGCTTCCCCGTGCCGACCGTTCACGTCGACCGAGCACCCGTCACCCGAGCGCACGTCACCCGAGCACTCGTCATCAGGGCATCGAACGACTCGAGTTCGCGTCCCCCTAGCCCCGCGCCACCGGCGCCCCGCGCCGCCCGAGCACCTCGTCGTCCCCGCGCCCCCGGGCGCCCGCCCCCGAGAGGCCCGCCCCGCCCCATGGCCGAGACCCGCTTCAGCATCCTGTCCGAGGAGTTCGCCGCCGCGCCCGAGCGGCACTTCGGCCGGCTGCGCGAGCACGCGCCGGTGCACCACGAGCCGGCCGTCGACGCCTGGTTCCTCTCCCGCCACCGCGACGTCCGCCGGGTGCTGACCGACCACGAGGCGTTCACCACCGAGACGCTGCAGGTCCGTGCCGAGCCGGTGATGCGCGGCCCGGTGCTGGCGCAGATGACGGGGGCGGAGCACACCGCGAAGCGGCGGATCGTCGTGCGGGCGTTCACCGGCCCGGCGCTCCAGGAGCAGGTGCGCACCTTCCGCGCCAACGCCGTCGAACTCCTCGAGCCCCTGCTCGCCCGGGGCCGGATGGACCTCGTCAACGACTTCGGCAAGCCCTTCGCCGTCCGGGCCGCGCTGGACGTCCTCGGCCTGGACCGGGAGGACTGGCGGCGGGTCGCCGGATGGGTGGCCGGGGTCGGCGAGTTCGTCACCGCCGTCACCCTCACCGAGGAACGCCGCCGGGTCTGCCTGGAACTCGCCGGGGAGCTGGAGGCCCACCTCACCCCGATCGTCGAACGGCGCCGCCGCCACCCCGGCGCGGACCTGATATCCGCGCTCTGCGTGGCCGAGTTCGACGGCGTGGCGATGAGCACCCGCGAGGTGGTCGCGCTGATCGTGAACGTCCTGGTGGCCGCCGTCGAGCCCGCAGACAAGACCCTCGGCCTCCTCCTCAAGCACCTGATCGACCACCCGGAGCAGCTCGCGGACGTACGCCGGGACCCGTCGCTGCTTCCCGCCGCCATCGCCGAGACCCTGCGGTTCACCCCGCCCGTCCAGCTGGTGCCCAGGCAGGCCGAGCGGGACACCGGGTTCGCCGGCACCGTCGTCCCGGCCGGTGCCACCGTCTTCTGCATGATCGGCGCCGCCAACCGCGACCCCGAGGCCTTCACCGACCCGGACCGCTTCGACCTGCACCGCCCCGATCTCGGTGCCGCCCGCTCGTTCACCGCCGCCGCCCAGCACCTGGCCTTCGGCACCGGCCTGCACCAGTGCGTCGGCGCGGCCTTCGCCCGCGCGGAGATCGAGACGGTGGCCGCGCTGCTGCTGCCGCTGCTGGACGAGGTCCGTCCCACCCCCGGCTCCGGCTACCGGGAGAGCGGCCTCTACACCCGGGGCCCCGTCGCGCTGTCCCTGGACTTCACCCCCGTCCGCGGCCCGGCGGCCCTCCCGAACCACCACTGATCCCGCTCCCGACCCTCCTGGAGGACGACCGCCATGACCACCACCGACATCGGCCGGGCGCTCGACGACCTGCTGTTCGCCCCGGACCCGGACCTCCCGCTCGACGAAGCGGTGTCCCGGCACTTCACCCCCGACTACCGGCAGCGCACCAACGGGGTGTGGAGCGACCGGGCGGGCTTCGTCGAGCACATCGCCAAGCTGCGCTCCCTGGTGCGCGAGGGCCGGGTCGAGGTGCACGACGAACTCCGCGACGGCACCCGCTACGCCGACCGCCACACCGTCACCGTCACCAGGAACGACGGCCGCACCTCCCGCATCGAGGTGTACCTGTTCGCCGAACTCGCCGCCGACGGGCGGTTCGAGCGGGTCGAGGAGACCACGCTGCTCCTCACCGGGGACGAGGACGACCGCGACCTGGGATCGATCAGGTGAGCCCGCGCGGATCGGACCACGCGGACGGGGCGCGGGGCCGCGTCACGCCGGCGCGCCCCGTCACGAAAGCGGCCGTCACGAAAGCGGCCGTCACGACAGCGGCCGTCACGACGGCGGCCGTCACGACGGCGGCCGTCACGACGGCGGCCGCCGCGACCCGGCGCCGGCACGAGGGGAGGGGAGCCGTCATATGGCCTCCGTCAAGCAGAGACTGAGCAGCGCGCGGACCCAGGCCTTCGTCGGCCGCGAGGAGGAGTTCGACGGCTTCGCCCGGGCACTGGCCGGCGACCCGCGGGCGCCGTTCGCGTTCTACCTGCTCGGCCCGGGCGGCATCGGCAAGTCGACCCTGCTGCGCCGCCTCGCCGACCACGCCAGGTCGACCGGCCGGCTGCTGCTGGAGCTGGACGGCCGCTTCGTCGGCCGCGACCCGGCCGACTTCGAACGCGCCGCCGCGCCGTTCCTCGACGTCCCCGGCACGGTCCTGTTCGTCGATTCCTTCGAGCACTGCCAGTGGCTGGAGGGGTGGTTGTGGCAGCGCTTCCTGCCCCGCGCCGCCGACGACACCCTGGTGGTACTGGCCGGGCGCCTCGCCCCGCAGCCCCAGTGGACCGCCGACCCCGCCTGGTCCGGGCTGCTCCGGGTGCTCGAACTCGGCCCCTTCTCCGAGACGCAGGCCCGCAGCCTGCTGGGCGCCGCCCGGGTGCCGCCCCAACTGCGCGAACGCGTCCTGCGGTTCGCCGGCGGCAACCCGCTGGCGCTCTCCCTCGCGGCCGCCGCCGGCGAGGACGACTGGAGCCGCGAGGGTGTCTGGGCGCCCTCCGCCGACGTTCTGCGCACCCTGCTGTCCGGCCTGGTCGGCGAGGTGCCGACGGCCGCCCACCGGCGGGCCCTGGAAGTGGCGGCGCAGGCCTACTCGACCTCCGAGGAACTGCTCGCCGCCGTCCTGCCCGACGAGGACGCCCACCGGCTCTTCGGCTGGCTCCGGAGCCTGCCGTTCATGGAGTCCGGCCACCGCGGCCTGTACCCGCACGACGCCGCCCGCGAGACCCTCGCCGCCGACCTGCGCTGGCGGGCCCCCAACGCCTTCGCCGAGGTGCGCCGACGGCTGGCCGAGGAGTACCTGCGGCTGCTGCGCGAGGCCCCCGAGGAACAGGTCTGGACCGTCACCGACGAGCTCCTCCACCTGTTCCGGGACGGCGAGCTGGTGGCCCGGCTGCGCACCTGGTCGCGCGAGGACGAGGTGCACGACCGGCCGCTGCACCCCGACGACCTCGACACGGTGCTCCGGATGGCCACCGAGACCGAGGGGCCGGAGTCCGCCGGACTGGTCCGCTACTGGGCACGGCGCCAGCCCGAGGCGTTCAGCGTCTACCGGCTGGTGAGCACGGGCCGGGTGGTGGCGTTCACGGCCCGGCTCGCCCTCTCCGCGCCCGCCGACCCCGAGGACCTCGCCACCGACCCGGTGGTGGCCGCCGCCTGGGCGTACACCGAGGCCACCGCGCCGGTACGGCCCGGCGAGCACATCGGCGTCAGCCGCTTCACCGTCTACCCCGAGCGCTACCAGGTGCCCTCGCGGGTGATCGACCTCAGCTCCTCCCGGGCCCAGGCCGAGTCCGCCCGCGCCCGGGCCCGCGCCTACGGCTTCGCGGTCTGGCGCGACGCCGACACCTGGGCCGCCCGGGTCAGGGGCAGCCTCACCGACACCGGTGCCCGGCCCCGCGTCGGCGCGCACAGCTACGGCGTGTTCGGCGTCGACTGGCGGCAGGTGCCGGTCGAGACCTGGCTGCGCCACCTCATGACGTCGACGCCCGTGCCGGTCCGGGCCGGGCCGTCCGGGGTCTCCAGGACGGCCTTCGACCAGGCGGTCCGGGAGGCGTTCGCGCACTGGCGCGACCCGGGCGCGTTCGCCGCCTGCGCCCTGCTGCGCACCCGGCTCGCGGCCGACCTGGAGGAGCCGGTCGAGGAGTTGCGGGGCCTGCTGCGGCAGGCCGTGGAGGACCTCGCCCAGGACCCGCGCGGCGCCCGTGCCCGCGAGGCCCTGACGGCCGGCTACTTCTCCGGCGCGCCGACCCAGGAGGGCGCGGCCCGCCGGCTGGGCCTGCCGTACGGGACGTACCGGCGGCATCTGCGGCAGGGGCTCGACCTGCTGTGCGAGGCGCTGTGGCAGCAGGAGCTGCACGGCTCGCGCTGAGCGGGGTGCGGGTGCGGCCACCGACCCCCGTGCCCCCGGGCGCGGGGGTCCTCGGCGTCCCCTCCCGCGTCACCGGTCCCACCGGCCGCACGGTCGTCACGCGCCGCGCCCGCCAGGGACGGACGCCGCGCGGTCGTCACCCGGTGCGCCCCGCAGGAACGGACGCCGCGCGGTCGTCACGCGCCGCGCCCGCCGGGGACGGACGCCGCACGGTCGTCACCCGTCGTGCCCGCCAGGAACGGACGCAGCAGCGCGAGCAGGGCGTCAGGCCGGTGCAGCGGGACGATGTGGCCGCAGTCCTCGACGAGGTGTCCGGTGAGATCGTCGGTGACCGGGCGGAGCTGGCGTTCCAGGGCCGCGCCGACCGGCCGGGCGCCCACCGCCATCGTCGGCACCGTCAGACGGGCCGAGGCGACCGCCCGCCCGATCTGCGCCGCGCTCTCGGGCAGTGCCCGGTAGTACGAGAACGCGCGGCCCAACGCCGGGCGCCCGGTGTACGCGCGGACGAAGGCGTCCCGGAGGGCGGGGCGCACCCCGTCGCCGAGCGTGCCGGCATTCAGGAACCAGTCGACGTAGGCGGCCTCGTGGCCCTCCAGCACGGTCTCGGCCAGGCCGGGCGCGGCGGCGTGGAAGCCGAACCACCACGGCGGCCCGTCGGCCAGGAAGTCCTCCGCCCCGGGCAGCCCGCCCAGAACGGCTTCCACGAGGACCAGGCGCCGGACCGGGCCGGGGCGGCGCATGGCGAGGAGGAAGGCCGGCGCGGCACCCGCGTCGATGCCCACCACCGCGGCCGAGGACACGCCGAGCGCGGTGAGGAGCGCCGCGGCGTCCTCGGCCAGGGTGGCCGCGTCGTACCCGGTGGCGGTCCCGCCGCCGGCGTCGTACCCGGTGGCGGTCCCGCCGCTCGCGCCCAACCCGCGCAGGTCCGGGGCGATGACGCGGTAGTGGTCGGACAGACCGGCCATGACGTCCGTCCACAGCTCCCAGGTGTGCGGGAACCCGTGCAGCAGCAGGACGGCCGGGCCTGATCCGGCGAGGGCGACGTTCAGTTCGACACCGTTGACGGGGAGGCGCCGCAGCTCGGGCACGGTGAGGCTCCAAAGGCGTGGTGAGGAATGGTGACCACCTCACGCTAGGGAACTACCGTGGTGCCTCCAAGACGGCACTTCTCCTTCAGGTGGTGAGCCCCGAGTGGCCACATCGACGCCCGGCGAGCCCGGCCGACAGTCCGGCGAACGGGGCCGACAGCCCGGTGGCCCCGGCCGACAGTCAGGCGAACGGGGCGATCTGCTGAATCCGCTCTGCCCGACCCGCCGACTGCTCGACCGCCTCGGCACCAAGTGGACGTCGATGGCGGTCAAGGTGCTGGCCGAGGAGGCCCCGGACGAACTCCGCTTCGCGGAACTGCGGCGCCGGATCCCCGGCATCTCCCAGAAGATGCTGTCCGTCACCCTGCAGAGCCTCGTTCGCGACGGCCTGGTCGCCCGCCGGGTGGAACCCACCGTCCCACCCGCCGTCCACTACCGCCTCACCGACCTCGGCCTCTCCCTCGAGGGCCCGCTCTCCGCCCTGCGCCACTGGGCCGAGACGCACATGTCCCTGATCGACCACCACAACCGCCTCGCCGACGGGCCGTCCTCCGCCTAGGGCCGTCCGTCGGCGAGGCGGTCGTGGTGGTCACGGCGGTTCCCCTCCCTGCTCCGAGTGGACAGCCGCGGACAGTGGTGGACAGTGTCCGGACCCCGTCGGGCCTGGCAGGTGGACAGCCGTCGGCCCGAATCTGTGGCCATGAACGTTGCACCGACACCCGAACCGGCATCGGCATCGGCACCGGCACCCGAACCGGCACCCGAACCGGCACCGCCGCCGAATGCACCGGTACCGGTACCGCCGCCGGAAGCACCGGCGGCGGGCCGCCCCGGCTCCCCGGGAGCGGCCCTCGCGGCCCTCGCCGGGGCCCAGTTCACCGTCATGCTCGCCACCTCGATCGTCAATGTGGCACTCCCGCAGATCCGGGCCGGGACCGGCGTCTCCGACGGTGCCGTCACCTGGGTGGTCAACGCCTACGGCCTGGCGTTCGGGGCGCTGCTCCCGGCCGGCGGGCGGGCGGCCGATCTGCTCGGCCGCCGCCGGGTGCTGACCGCCGGGGTCGCGCTGTTCGCGGTGGCCTCGCTGGCGGCGGGCCTGGCCACCGCCCCGGCGCCGCTGATCGCCGCCCGGGCCGTCCAGGGCCTCGCGGCGGCGGCGATCGCCCCGGCGGCGCTGGCCCTGGCGATGACGCAGTTCCCCGGCGGGCAGGGGCGCGGCAGGGCGCTGGGCGTGTGGGGCGCGGTCTCCGGCGCGGGCGGGGCGGGCGGCGTCCTGCTGGGCGGGGTGCTCACCCAGGCGTGGGGCTGGCCCTGGATCTTCCACTCGGTGGCGCTGGGCTCGGCGCTGGTGCTCGCGGCGGTGCTGGTCCTGGTGCCGCCGGAGCCCGTCCGGGCGTCGCTCCGGAAGACCCCCTCCGGGGCCGACCCCGCCGCCGACGGCACGCCGGTGCGGCCCGGGCGGCGGGCCCCGGGAGCCGCCGCAGGGTTCGACCTGCCCGGCACCGTGACCGTCACCCTCGCCCTGACCTGCCTGGTCTGGGGCCTGACCACCGCACGCGGCGCCGGCTGGGGCGACGGCGGCGTGCTCGGCGCTCTGGCCGCGGCCGTCGCCCTCCTCGCCGCCTTCGTCGCGATCGAGCGCCGCCGCCCGGATGCGCTGATCCCGCCCGGACTGCTCGGCACCGGACGGGTGGCCGTCGGGAACGTGCTGATGGCGCTGCTGGGATCGGTCTGGATCGCCCTGTTCTTCTTCCTCCCGCTCTACCAGCAGCAGGTCCTCGGCTCGGGGCCACTGGCCACCGGGGCGGGCCAACTCCCGCTCGCCGCCGCCAATATGCTCGGCGCTGCGCTGGCGCCGCGACTGGCCCGGCGGGTCGGTTCCACCGCGACCACGACGGCCGCCCTGCTGACCGAGGCGCTCGGCCTGCTGTGGCTGTCCGGGATCGACGCCGACGGCGGCTACGTCACGGACATCCTCGGCCCGAGCCTGCTGGTCGGACTCGGCCTCGGCATCGCGTTCGTCCAGCTCACCGCGCTCGCCGTGGACGGCGTCCCGGCGCGGCAGGCCGGCCTGGCCGGCGGTCTGGTGAACACCACCCGGCAGGTCGGCGGCGCGATCGGGCTCGCCGTCCTGACCACCCTGGCCGGCTCCGTGACCGGCGCGGCCCACGGGCCCCACCTGGAGGCGCAGACCGCCGGATACCGCGCCGCCTTCGCGGTCTCCGCCGCCGTCCTGGCGGCGACCGCGGTGCTCGCGGTCCTGCTGGCCCGCTGCACCGGCCGCCGCAAGGCCGCGGCCGCGCCGGGTGCCGTCCGCGCGGAACCCGCCGTCTGACGCCTGCCGTCCGACGGTGCACCACGAACCACCCTTCTCCTCGTTTCCACCGAAAGGAACATGTCATGAGCACTCCCAATAAGCCCCCGTACCTGACCGGCCACTTCGACCCGGTCGTCGACGAGGTCACCGCCACCGAGCTGACCGTCGAGGGCACCCTGCCGCCCGAGCTGAGCGGCCGTCTGCTGCGCAACGGCCACAACCCCAAGCCGGGCGTCACCCCCACCCACTGGTTCAAGGGCAGCGGCATGGTGCACGGCATCCAGCTGCGCGAGGGCCGCGCCGAGTGGTACCGCAACCGCTGGGTGAAGACCCCGGCCCTGGACGGCGCCCCGTACATGACCGAGCGCGGCCCCGATCTGACCGCCTCCGCCGCCGGCACCCACGTCATCGAGCACGCCGGCCGGCTGCTCGCCCTGTGCGAGGCCAATCTGCCGTTCGAGCTGACCCGGGAGCTGGACACGGTCGGCGCCTACGACTTCGGGGGCAGGCTGCGGACCGCGATGACCGCCCATCCCAAGGAGGACCCGGTCACCGGAGAGCTGCACTTCTTCGCCTCCTCGCCCCTCCCGCCGTTTCTCACCTACTACGTCGCCGACGCCTCCGGAGCGATCGTCCACAGCGCCGAGGTCCCGGACGCGACCGGTGCGCTGAAGCACGATTTCGCGATCACCCGCAACCACGTGGTCTTCGTCGAGGGCAACGTCACCTTCGACCCCACCGACCACTCCGGTATCCCCTACGGCTGGGACGACGAGCACCCCTCCCGCATCGGTGTCATGCCGCGGGGTACGGACGGCGCCACGCGGATCCGCTGGTTCTCCATCGAGCCGGGCAACATGCTGCACGTCTCGAACGCCTACGAGGACGAGCGGGGCCGTATCGTCCTGGAGGGCCCGACGGTGGACCGCGAGGGCTTCCGGCTCTCCTGGAACTGGTGGATCGGCGCGCCCGGGCGCGGTTCCGAGCCCGTCTCCCACTCCTACACCCGGCGCTGGGTGGTGGACCTGGCGAGCGGCAGTGTGGACGAGCGGATCGTCGACGACCTGCCGGTGGAGTTCCCGAGCCTCAACGAGGCGTACCTGGGGGCCGAGAACCGCTACCAGTATGCGGTGGCCTTCCCCGACCGGCAGGGCTTCGGCAGCTACGGCATCGTCAAGTACGACCGGGTCAGCGGCGCCCGCCGGATCCGCCGGGTCGGCGACGCCCGGATGCCGAGCGAGGCCCTGTTCGTGCCCGCCGCCGGATCCACCGGCGAGGACGAGGGCTACCTGCTCACCGTGGTCTCCGACCTCAAGCAGGACGCCTCGCAGTTGCTGGTCCTCGACGCGGCCGGTCTCGACACCGTCGCCACCGTCCACCTGCCCCACCGGGTGGCCGCCGGCCTGCACGGCTCCTGGATCGCCGACACCGGCGCCGACCGTGGCTGACCGTCCCCGCCCCGAACAGCTCCTCCCCGAACCGTCACTCCCAGAGGAATCCACGATGTCCCACGTCACGCGCGCCGCGATCCCGCTGATCGCCGCCGCGGCGCTCTCCGGCGCCACCGCGGTCACCGCCACCGCCTCGACGGCCCCGGTCGCCTCGACCGTCAACGCCGTCAACGCCGTCACCGCGCCGTGTCCGCCGAGGATCGTCGCCGACTGGGCCCGCGCCTGGAACGGCACCGACCCCCGGGCGCTCGGCGCGCTGTTCACCGCCCGCGGCGTCTACACCGACCTGGGCGTGGGCGTCACCTTCCACGGCCGGGAGGAGATCGCGGGCTGGAAGGCCCGCGCCGACCGGCTGATCGACGGTGTCCACGTCACCGTGCGCGCCACGCACCGCGACGGCGGCCGGATCACCGTCGAGGCCGTGTACGCAGGTCACCTCAAGGGCGCGCCCGAGGCCTTCGCGGTGCCGATGACGACCTTGCTCGACCTCGACGGCCACGGCCGGATCGTCTCGGACCAGGACCACTACAGCCTGGCCGAGGTGCTCGCCCAGTCCGGCCTGCCCGCCGACTGGACCCCGCCCGCCTCCTGAATCCCGGCGCCACGGCGTCACGGACCCACCCCGGACCCAACGGCCGGCGGCATCTCCCCTGCCGCCGGCCGTTGCCGTTCCCGCTGCCGCTCCCGTTTCCGCTCCCGTTCCCGTCCGCCTCACCGACAAGAAATCTTTCCTTGACAATTTTTCTTGTCGGAGTGATCCTTGAAGCATGTTGGACGTCGCCGTGATCGAAGAACCCGCAGCGGCCGAGGCCTCGCTGGACCCGATCCGGCGGCGCATCCTCGCCGCTCTCGCCGAGCCGGGCTCGGCCGCCGCGCTGGCCGCCCGCCTGGGGCTGGCGCGGCAGAAGGTCAACTACCACCTGAAGGAGCTGGAGCGGCACGGCCTGGTCGAACTCGCCGAGGAACGGCGCAAGGGCAACGTCACCGAACGGGTGTACCGGGCCACCGCCGCCTCCTACGTGATCTCGCCCGCCGTGCTGGCCGCCGTGAGTCCGGACCCGACCCGCTCGCCGGACCAGCTCTCGGCCCGCTGGCTGCTGGCCCTCGGCTCCCGGTTGGTGCAGGAGGTCGGCACGCTGCTGACCGGCGCCGCCCGGGCGCAGCGGCGGGTCGCCAGTTTCGGCATCGACGCGGAGGTGCGGTTCGCCTCGGCGGCCGACCGCACGGCCTTCGCCGACGGACTCGCCGAGGCGGTCGCCACCCTGGTCGCCCGGTACCACGACGAGTCCGCCCCCGGCGGGCGCAGCCACCGGGTGGTGGTCGGCCTGCACCAGATCCCCGCCGCCGCCGCCCCCGTCCCCGACACCGACACCGAAACCGACACCGAGACCGCCCCCGATCCCGGCCCTGGACAGGAGAACGTACGATGACCCACCCGTTCGAGATCGAGCTGGAGACGGTGCTGCCGGCGAGCCCGGACGAGGTCTGGGAGGCGATCGCCACCGGACCGGGCATCGACTCCTGGTTCATGGGCCGCAACGAGCTGGACCCGCGCGAGGGCGGTACCGCCGCGATGGAGATCGGTGGTCAGCGCGAGGAAGCCCTGATCACCGCCTACGAGCCCGGCAAGCGCCTGGCCACCCGGACCGCCACCGCCGAGAACGGCCGCTTCATGGCCTTCGAGTACCTCGTCGAGGGCCGGGAGGGCTCCGCCACCGTGCTGCGCGTCGTCCACAGCGGTCTGCTGGGCGACGACTGGGAGGACGAGTACGACGCGCTGCGGCGCGGCTGGCCGTTCCACCTCCACACGCTGGTCGAGTACCTCACCCACTTCCGGGGTCGTACCGGAGCGCCCGTCTTCGGTGTCGCGGCGGTTCCCGGCCGACCGGCGGCGGAGCTCCGAGGTGTGCTGGCGAGCGCGCTCGCGCTGCCCTCCGCACCCACCACCGGCACCCGGGTCTCGGCCCGTCCGGCGGGACTGCCGCCACTGGACGGCGAGGTGGTGTGGGCGGACGACGAGCGCTTCGCGATCCGCACCGGCGACGGCCTGTACGGCTTCCACCACAGCGCCGGCCTGGTGCTGATGTTCCACCACCTCTTCGGACCGGACACCGACGGCGCCGAGGCCTCCTGGCAGCAGTGGCTGACCGGCCTCCTCGCCTGACCGCCCGGACAGCGCCCTCGGCGACACCGCTCACCCGTTCACCCGTTCACCCGCTCACCCGCACCAGCAACCCGAGGAATCACCATGCGCACGCTGATCAGCACTGCCTTCGTCTCCCTCGACGGTGTCGTCGAGGCCCCGGGCGGGGAGTCCGGCTACCGCAACGCGGGCTGGACCTTCAAGGACATCGAGTTCCTCCCCGAGGCCTTCGAGATCAAGGGCCGGGAGCAGGAGGAGGCCACCGCGATGCTGCTGGGCCGGGTCAGCTACGAGGCGTTCAGCCCCGTCTGGCCGGACATGGCGGACTTCGCCCGCTACCGGACCCTGCCGAAGTACGTGGTCTCCACCACCCTCGCCGAGGACGACCTGGTGCCGAACTGGGGCGAGACCACCATCCTGCGCTCGCTCGACGAGGTCGCCGCCCTGAAGGAGACCGAGGGCGGCCCGATCATCGTCCACGGCAGCGCCTCGCTCAACCGGGCGCTCTCCGACGCCGGCCTGATCGACCGCTACCACCTGCTGGTCTTCCCGCTGCTGCTCGGCGCGGGCAAGCGGCTCTTCAGCGACACCGACAAGGACACCCAGAAGCTGAAGCTGGTCGAGTACGCCGCCTACGCCAACGGCCTGCAGAAGCAGGTCTTCGACGTGGTCCGCTGACGCGCGCCACGTACCGTCAGAGTTCCCGCAACCCCCGGTCGGCCCGGGTGCCCTCCACCAGCTTGGCGAGGGCCGCCCGGGTCTCGGCCGGTCGCCGCAGCGGGCGGATCAGCGCCACCGCCTTGTCCAGCCAGGCGCGGTCGCCGAGCAGCGCGGCCTCCCCCGTCCCGACCACGACGGCGAACAGCGCCTCCGCGGCGGCCAGTTCGTGCGGCGCGTACCGCTGACCCCGGTGGTGGCCGAAGCGGCCGGTCCAGTACTCGTAGGGGTGCCGCAAGGTCGCGGTCAGATGCGGGCCGGTCAGTCCGAGCGGCGCCATCTGGCCGAGCGTGAGCAGCGCGGTCCGCCGCGAGCCCGTCCACCGGTGGGGCGTGACCGCGAGCCCCAGACTCATGAACCGGCCCCACCCGACGACCGCGCCGGGGTGCCCGTCGGCGTACGGGACGATGCCCTCGGCGGTGAGTTCCAGGTGGTTCCGGTCCCGGTGGTCGCCCAGCAGCCACCGGCCGTCCACCCGGACCAGCGGTCCGAGCGCGTGGGCGGATCCGGGCTCGTTCGCGGGAGTGTCCACGCTTCCTCCTCGGGACAGCAGGCCCTCCCGCGGTCGGCGGGCCTTGGCATGATGCGGTAATGAATGATGATCAGATCAGCATATTCACCGAGGTCGTCCCGCTGGAGCAGTACAGCCACACCGAGATCCTCGGCGACGGGCCGGACCCGTTCCAGGTCGCCGAGCACGGGATGGTCTGGCGGCCCAAGGACCTCCACTTCGGCATCCGCGCCGAGCCGGACGGCCGGCTGGTCGCCCACGCCGGACTGGTGGTCCTGCCGGTGTCGATCGACGGGAGCCCGACCGAGATCGTCGGACTCGGCGGTGTGGCCGTCGCCGGCGACCGGCGCGGGCACGGCCTCGCCCGGAAGGTGGTGGACGGCGCCCTCGCCCACGCCCGCACCCTCGGGCCGCGCTTCGCCGTCCTGTTCTGCCGCCCGGACAAGGCCGGGCTCTACGCCCGCCTCGGTTGGCGGCCACTGGCGGGCCCGGTCGAGGTCGAACAGCCCACCGGCCCGGCGACGATGCCGCTGCGCACGATGTGGTTCCCGCTGCACGACGGTGCCGAGTGGGCCGCAGGGGAACTCCGGTTGCACTCGCTGCCGATGTGACGCGTGGGAAGCTGACCCCATGAAGTTCGAATTCGAGGCCGAGCTCTGGATCTGGGAAGCCCGGCGCTCCGACAACTGGACCTTCGTCAGGCTGCCCGTCGAGGCCTCCGAGGAGATCCACGACCTCACCGCCGCCGGGCCGAGGCGCGGCTTCGGCTCGCTGCGGGTGCGGGTCACGATCGGCGCCAGCAGCTGGCAGACGTCGATCTTCCCGGCCTCCGACGGCGCCTACGTGCTCCCGGTCAAGCGCGCCGTCCGCAAGGCCGAGGACCTCGACGCCGGTGACACCGCCACCGTCACCGTCGAACTCCTCGACCTCTGACGGTCCGGCCCGTTCGGACGGTCCGGCCCGTTCGGACGGGCCGGACGGGCCGGTCACAGCATCCGCTGGTACTGGTGGGTCTCGTGCGTCGGCCGGTACCCGAGCGCCTCGTTGACCCTCCGCATCGAGGTGTTGTCCTCGGCGGTGTCGGTCAGCAGGCCGCCGAGGGCCGGGTGCCGGCGGCGGGTCAGGGCGATCGCCTCGGCCTTCATCCGCCGGGCGAGGCCGTGCCCGCGGTGCGCGGGCAGGACGGCGGTGCCGTAGTGCCGGCCGTCGCCGGTGCCGTCGGCCGGGACCACCAGTTCGGTGAAGCCGACCATCGAACCGTCGGACACGGCCACCGCCGCCACCGTGTGCAGGTGTTCGCCGCGCAGCTCCACCACCCGGGCGACCGCCCGGAGCCGGTCGACGTCCCAGCTCACCGTGCCGTGGTCGACCTCACCCATCGGCATGTCGTCCATCGCGCGGCGGGCGGCGGCGTACGGGACGGCGAGCTCGTCGGGGACGGCACCGTCCCAGGCCACCAGTCGGTAGGCCCGCTCCGTCCCCCCGGACGTCGCCACCTCGGCCGACCCGGTCAGGTCGAGCCTGGCGTGCCGCAGGGTCAGCGCCTTCCGGAACCCCTGCGCGGAGAGGAACTCCTCGCCCGGCGTCCCGTCGTCGACCGCCGCCACCACGGCCCGCCGTCCGTCGGCGGCGGCCGCCGCCACCGCGGTGTCCACCAGCCGCGCCCCGACCCCCTGACGCCGCTCCACCGGGTGCACCCGCACGGCCAGTTCGGCCAGGTGTGCCTGCCCCGGGTCGGTGAACAGCCGCAGCGAGGCCGTCCCGACCGGATTCCCCTCCCCGTCCACCGCCAGCCACACCAGCCGCCGGCTGTGGGTGCCGTGATCGGGATCGGTCATGGCAGTGATGCGAATCGACAAATCTTCTCCATGAACCGGGTTCGGACGTGCCCGAAGCGACAAGACGCCGGACCCTAACCGCCCTCGCGACCCGTCCGCAACGAGGTTTCCCGTCCCGGCGCCGGAGCATCGCCGTCCGTCGGAGCACCGTCGTCCGTCGGAGCACCGTCGTCCGTCGGAGCACCGTCGTCCGTCGGAGCACCGTCGTCCGTCGGAGCACCGTCGTCCGTCGGAATCCCGCGATCCGGGAGACGGGGGAGCGTGATCCGGAATAGGTTGGCCGACACCGGAGTCGGGTGGGGGACGGGAAGGGGAACCGGGAATCGTGGAGATCGGTCTGGCGCTGGTGGACGGCGCTTCGGGGGCTGCGGTGCCGGCGGCGGCGCGCTCGTTGGCGCAACGGCTGCGGGCCGAGGACGAGTTGCGGGGCCGGGTGGCGCTGCGCGGCAGCGCCCCGGCGGCGGGGGAGATGAACGCCGGGGTGGTCCAGCTGGTGACCGTGGCCCTCGCCTCCGGGGGCGCCGGGACGGTGCTGGTGCGGGTGGTGGCGGACTGGCTGCGAGGGCAGCGCAGCCACCTGGTGATCAGGGTGAGCAGGACCGAGCACGAGACGTACGAGCTCGAACTCGACAACGTCAAGGACGCGGGCGAACTGATCGACCGCTTCGAAGCCTTCGTCAACGGGCAGCAGGAGCACGAGCAGGAGCAGCCACGCGACCGGGCGACCGGCCATGGCGCTGCCTGACGGACCGGGCTCGCGGATCGTCCTGATCGGCTCGGCCGCCTACCGGCACGACGACCTGCCGCCGCTGCCCGCCGTCCGGAACAACCTCACCGACCTGGCCGCCGCGCTCACCGACCCGCAGCAGGGCTGGCTCGACGAGGCCCAGTGCACCCTGGTGCCCGACCCCCGGACGGCGGCCGACGTCGTCCGCGCCCTGCGGCCGTCGGTCCTGGAGGCCGAGGACCTGCTGCTCGTCTACTACGCGGGCCACGGGATCGTTGAGGACACCGACTACTACCTCGCGGTCACCGAGACCGACCCCGAGGAACCGTCGATCAGCGCGCTGCCGTACCGGACGCTGCGCAAGGTGGTGCTCGGCGCCCGGGCCCGCAACCGGGTCGTCATCATCGACGCCTGCTGGTCCGGGATGGCCACCACCGCCCACATGGCGGGCGGCCAGGAAAGACTGCGCACCCAGACCGCGATCGAGGGCGCTTTCGTACTGGCCTCCTCCGAGCACGACAGCACCTCGCTGGCGCCGGTGGGGGAGCGGTTCACCGCGTTCACCAAGGAGCTGATCGGACTCCTCCAGGACGGATCGTCACGGCTCGGACCGGAGTTGACGCTCGACAACGTCTATCAGCACCTGCTCCACGAACTCACCGCGGCCGGGCGTCCCCGGCCCACCAGGACGGCCACCAACACGGCCGCCCGCCTGGTGATCGCCCGCAACCGCGGGTACCGCCCGGACACCGGCTCCTGGCGGGCCGACCGGTCCGGCCACGCCGGGCACCCGGCGCTGCGGGAGGGCCGGCTGCTGCTCGACGAGGAGGAGCGCGCCGGGCACGTCGGCGGGTACGAGGAGGCCGCGGACGGCTACGCCGCCGTCGCCCAGGTGCTGAGCCGACTGTTCGGCCCCAAGGACGAACTCGCCGAGGCCGCCCAGCACAGCCGTGCGTTCTGGGCGGCCCGCCGGGCGTCGATCGTGGCCGCGGTCCCCCCGCCGCCCGAGCAGCCCCCACTGACCGGCTTCCGGACGGTCGGCATCGAACTCGGCCCCACGTCCTGCATGGTGGCGGCCCTCGACGGTGACCGGATCGAAATCGTCCCCAACGCCGAGGGCGAGCGGCGGACCCCGTCCGTGGTCGCGTTCACCGGTGGGAACGGTGACCGGGTGCTGGTGGGCGCCCCGGCCGTGCGGCAGGAACTGGTCAACCTGGACGGCACGTTCCGGCTGTCCGAGGCGGACCGGATCGGCGCGGACGGCGTGTTCCTGGCCGGTGGTTCCCCGGTCACCGCCGACCGCGTCTGCACCGCCTTGCTCACCAAGCTCAAGGGGGACGCCGAGGAGCGGCTCCGCGAGCGGGTCGTCCGAGCGGTGATCGTCGTTCCGGCCGCCACCACGGAGGCGGAGCGGCGCCGGATCCGCCGGGCCTGCCGGGCCGTGGACATCGAACTGCTGCGCATCGTCTCCACCTCGTTGGCCGCCGGCCTCGCCTTCGACCGGCAGTTGGGCGGGCGGGAGTCGGCCGTGCTCGTGGTGGGGCTGGAAGGGAGGTCCTCGGAGGCGGCCGTGATCGCGGTCGGTGAGGGCATGACGGCTGTGGACTCGGTGGCGTCCGACGAGCGGTTCGGCATCGAACACTGGGTGGCTCGTCTCGCCGACGACCTGCTGAAGCAGTTCGAGCAGCGCCACGGCATCCGTCTCGGCGGGGACCGGACCGCTCGTCGGCGGCTGCGTGAGGCGGCGGCGAACGCGGTGGAGGAACTTGCTTCGGCGGGCGCGACGACCGTCCGCCTCCCGCACTTCGCGGTCACCTCCGACGGGCCGGCCGATCTGGAGGTCCTGGTCACCCGCGAGCGGTTCGATCGGCTCACCGTCGCTCTGCTGGCCTCCTGCGAGGCTCTGGTCGAGCGGGCGTTCACGTATTCGTGGCTGGCGGACCGCACGGACATCGAGCACGTTCTGCTGGTCGGCGCCGCAGCCCGGATCCCGGCGTTGGTCGAAGCGGTACGCGGGATCAGTACCCGGGCGCAGGTCAACGTCGGAGTCACGGCAGACACCCTGGCGGCGACCGGGGCGATGCTCCAGGCGGGGGTGATCACCGGTGTGGTGCGGGACATGCTCGGGGTGGACGCCGTTCCCCGGGCCATCGGTATCGAGATCGAGGGCGGACGGACGGAGGTGCTGGTGAGCCCGGGCACCAACCTCCCGGCGAGGACGTCCAAGATCTTCAGCACGGCCGCGGGCGATCAATCGGGGGTGAACATCAACGTCTACCAGGGCATGTACGAGACCGCGGCCCGGAACACCCTGCTCGCGAGTCTCCGGCTGTCCGGACTGTCCGAGTGGTCGCAGATCGAGGTCACCGTCGACCTCGACGCCGACGGCGAGATCCTGGTGTCCGCCGAAGACGTCGGCTCCGGACGGTCCGAGACGCTCCGCGACGTCACCGGTTCCGAGCCGCCCACGGCGCCCTTGTTCGGCGACCTGCCCGTGGTGTTCCAGTGGCCGGACCTGGACGAGGAGCCGGAACCGCCCCAGCAGCAGACGAAGTCCTGACCCACCGGGGGTGTACCTGGGTACACCCCCGCCGGGCACCTGGACGCAATGTCCGGCCGCCCGCGCCCCGGAAGAGTCGTCGTCGACGGAAACACGCGGACGAGCGGACCGGAGGCGGACGACATGAGGACCGGACGACAGGGCGGGAAACCCCCGTGGAAGGCCGAGGCGGGAGTCTTCCTCGCCGTCGCCTTCCTCGGCGCCGGGGCGCTGGGCGCGCTCCAGCCGGCCACCGGCATCCCGGACGAAGTGGTGCAGCTGACCCAGTTCGGGCCCGCCGCAGGCGTGCTGGCGGTGGCCCTGCTGTGGCCGGAGCGCGTTCGCACCCGGCTCGCCGGTACCGTCCGCGCGCGGCGCGACACCGCGTGGGCGGGCCCCGGCCGCAACCGCGTCGGCCTCCTCCTGCCCACCGGGCCCCTGATCATCGCCCTCGCCGCCACGGCCTACGCGCTGCTCGGCGACGGCGACGCCCGGCTGACCGACCCCCGCTCCCTGGCCCACCCGTTCACGCTGGTCGTGCTCGCCCAGCTGGTCGGCGCCTGCGGCGAGGAGATCGGCTGGCGGTGCTACCTGCAGCCGCTGCTGCGGACCCGCTTCGGTCCGCTCGCCGCCCCCGTCGCGGTGGGGGTGCTCTGGGGCTGCTGGCACGTCCAGGTGTTCGCCCAACGGCCTGCGTACGCGGCCGGGTTCCTGCTGGCCACGGTCGCGATGTCGGTGGTGCTCGGGCTCGCCCTGGAGGGGGTGCGGGCCCACCGGCTGCTGCTCGCGGGCGGCTTCCACACCCTGGTCAACCTCGGGATGCTGCTGACGATGGACGAGGAGGACGGCACGGTGCTGCCGATGCTTCTGCTCGGCGGCGCCTGCCTGCTGGCGGCCGTGCCGTGGGTGCTGCGGGCCCGGCGGGCAGCCCGGCCGGGCGTCCGTCGGCGGACGGCGCCGGATAGGATCCCGGCGGTGCGGCACGGGGCGCGCTGAGGTGACGGAACGACGGGTGGGCGCGGCGGTGCGGGGGCGAGTGGCGGGAGAAGTCGCGGGCGGGGTGCGGGCGTTGCTCCGCTGCCAGCTCACCGCCCTCGCGGCCTTCGCCGTGACCGGGGTCGCCGTCCTCGTGGTTCTCGTGCTGCTGCTGGTCCCGGTCGGTCCGGGGCAGCCGCTGCTGCCGGGCGCGGCGGCGCTGCTGCGGCGGTGGTCGGACCGGTACCGCGCCTGGACGGTCGAGTGGACGGGGACCCGGATCAGTCCGCCCGACCCGCTGCCGGAGGGCGACGGCCCGACGTCCACCGACGGTCGGCGGCGGGCCCACCGGATCCTCGGTGACGAGGGCTTCTGGCGCGATGTCCGCTGGGCCTGGCTGGAGCCGTGGGTGGGGGCGTTCCTGGTGTCCGTGCCGCCGACCCTGGCCGGGTTCGGACTGTTCGGCGCGCTCGTCCAGCCCTTCGTCTGGCGCCTGCTCGGGCCGAGCAACTGGTACGCCTTCGTGCCCGTCGACTCGACCGCCTCGATGCTCGCCGCCGCCGTGCTCGGCCTGCTGTTCGTGGCGGGCGGGCTGCGGCTGGCGCCCGCGGCGCTCGGGCTGCACGCCCGGTGGAGCCGGTACACCCTCGCCGCGCCCTACAGCACCGAACTGGTCCGCCGGGTCGAGCACCTCGCCGACACCAGGGCCGAGGCGCTGGACGCGCAGGCGGCCGAACTGCGGCGGATCGAACGCGATCTGCACGACGGCGCGCAGGCCCGGCTGGTCTCCCTCGGCATGACCCTGGACGCGGCGACCCGGCTGCTGGACTCCGACCCGGACGGCGCCCGCGACCTGCTGCGCGAGGTCCGGGCGAGTTCGACCCGGGCGCTCCAGGACCTCCGGGAGCTGGTGCACGGCATCCACCCCCCGATCCTCACCGACCGCGGCCTCGGCGACGCCGTCCGCTCCCTCGCGCTGGACTGCTTCCTGGACGTGCACGTCACCGTCGACCTGCCGGGGCGCTTCCCGGCGCCGGTCGAGGCGGCGGCCTACTTCGCGGTCGCGGAGCTGCTCGCCAACGCGTCCAAGCACGGCGGCGGCCGGGAGGTGACGATCCGGCTGGCGCACGCGGACGGGACCCTGACCGCCGTCGTCACGGACGACGGCCGGGGCGGGGCGGACCCCGGCCGGGGCAGCGGACTGCGCGGCGTGGTGCGCCGGCTGAGTACCGTCGACGGAACCCTCGCCCTGCACAGCCCGCCGGGCGGCCCGACCACCGTGACCCTGGAGATACCGTGCGCGTCGTCCTCGCCGAAGACCTCTTCCTGCTCCGGGACGGGCTGATCCGGACTCTCGAGGAGCACGGGTTCGAGGTGGTCGCGGCCGTCGACAACGGTCCCGACCTGCGGCGCGCGCTGCACGAGCGGGAGCCGGACGTCGCGGTGGTCGACGTCCGGCTGCCTCCCTCCTTCACCGACGAGGGGCTGCGGGCGGCGCTGGAGGCGCGCCGTGCCCGGCCGGCCCTGCCGGTGCTGGTCCTCTCCCAGTACGTGGACCGGCTCTACGCGCGGGAGTTGCTGGCGGACGGCCGGGGCGCGATCGGCTACCTGCTCAAGGACCGGGTCACCCGCACCGAGCAGTTCGTGGACGCGGTGCGGACGGTCGCGGGCGGCGGCACGGTGATGGACCCGCAGGTGATCGCGAAGCTGCTGGCGCGCGGGGACGCCCGGGGCAGCACCGCCGAACTGACGCCGCGTGAGCACGAGGTGCTGCGGCTGATGGCCGAGGGCCGGTCCAACGCGGCGATCACGCGTACCCTGCACATCAGCGAGAGCGCGGTGGCCAAGCACACCGCGAGCATCTTCGCCAAACTGCGGATCGAGTCCTCGGCCGACGACAACCGCCGGGTCCTCGCCGTCCTGGCCCACCTGGAACGCTGATCCGGGTGCGCCGCTTGACCTTCACACCGGTGTGAAGGCCGATGATGGCCCCATGACGACCTTCGATCCCCGCGCCCTGCTCGACGCCGCCCGCCTCGGTGTGCTGGCCACGATCAAGTCCGACGGGCGGCCCCAGTTGTCGCCGGTCATGCCGTTCTACGACCGGGCCGCCGAGCGGCTGTACGTCTCGATCACCGAGGGCCGGGCCAAGACGGCCAATCTGCGCCGCGACCCGCGCGCCGCCCTCGAGGTGACCCGGGCCGACGGCCGGGCCTGGGCGACCGCGGAGGGCACCGTCACCCTGGTCGGGCCCGGCAGCGATCCGAAGGGCCCCGAGGTGGAGGCCCTGGTCGACTACTACCGGCAGGCGGCCGGCGAGCACCCGGACTGGGACGAGTACCGGGCCGCGATGGTGGCCGACCGGAGGGTCCTGATGGTGCTCGACGTCGACCACGTCTACGGCCAGCAGCTGGGCTGACCCGGACCCGGACCCGGACACGGACACGGACACGGGCCCGCGCCCGGGCTGGGACAGGGGAGCGGGCCGGGCCTCATGCATGAGGCCCGGCCCGCTCCCGCTCCCGTCGGTCAGGCGCGTCCGGCCGCCCGCTGGGTGCGGCGGGCGAGGGAGTCCACGACCACGGCCGCCAGCAGCACCGCGCCGGTGATCATGAACTGGATGGCGTTGCTCAGTCCCTGGATGTTCATGCCGGACTGGATCGAGCCGATCACCAGCGCACCGAGCAGCGCCGACCAGGTCGAGCCGCGTCCGCCGAACAGGCTGGTGCCGCCGATGACACCGGCCGCGATGGCGTTCATCAGCAGGTTGCCGCCGCCCGAGGTCTGGCTGGCCGACTGGATCTGCGCGGCCAGGAACAGGCCGCCGACGGCCGCCATGGTGGAGCAGATGGTGAACACGCTGATCCGGATCCAGGACACGTTGATACCGGCCCGCCGGGCGCCCTCGATGTTGCCGCCGAGCGCGAACACCTGCCGGCCGTAGGTGGTGCGCCGCAGCACGAAGTCCAGCACCACGATGAAGACCAGGAAGATCAGCAGGGCCAGCGGCAGGCCCTTGTACTGGTTGAGCGTGTAGGCGGCCAGGAAGGCGATCACCGTGATCGCCGCCGTGCGCAGCGCGATGTCCAGCACGGGGCGGGACGGCACCCCGGCGGCCTGGCGCCGCCGGGCGTCCAGCACCGAGGCACCCAGGAAGAGCAGCACGCCGACGGCGGCCGCCCCGTACGCCGCGGCCTGGTCGCCGTAGATGGTGCTGTAGAGCCGGGAGACGATGTCCTTGCCGGACAGGTTGACGGTGCCGCTGGCGCCCAGGACCTGGAGCATCAGACCGTTCCAGCCGAGGTTGCCGGCCAGGGTGACGACGAAGGCCGGTACGCCGACCTTGGCGAAGAACACGCCCTGGATCAGGCCGACCACCGCGCCCCCCGCGAGGGCGGAGAGCAGGGCGACCCACTGGTTGACGCCGTGGGTCACGTTCAGCACCGCGAAGATCGCCGCGCACAGGCCGCTGACCGAGCCGACCGAGAGGTCGATCTCGCCGAGCAGCAGCACGAACACCACGCCGATCGCGATCATGCCGGTGCCGACGATCTGCTGCGAGAGGTTGGAGAGGTTCTGGGCGGACAGGAAGGAGCTGTTCAGGCTCCCGAAGACGGCCCAGATCACGATCAGCGCCAGCACCACCGGGAGCGAGCCCAGTTCGCCGCTGGTGACGCGGCGGCGGAACTCGCCCAGGTAGCCCTTGACGCCCTCCTGCCGCACGATCAGCCGCGGGTCGACCGCCGGGGTGGCCTCGGCGGCGACGGGTACGGCGGCGTTGACACCCCCCTTGGGCATGCTGTCCTCGGGGAGCGGTGCGTGGCGGTGCTCGTCGCCGCCGGGGGTCTGCTCGGTCATGGGGAGCCCTCCGTGCCGCGGGCCTCCCGGCGGGTCACCGCGTTGTCCGTGGCGCCGGTGATGGCCGAGATGATCTCTTCCTGGCTGGTCCGGTGCTTGTCGAAGACGCCGTTGTTGCGGCCGAGCCGCAGCACCGCGACGGTGTCCGCGACGGCCATCACGTCGGCCATGTTGTGGCTGATCAGGATGACGCCGAGGCCCTGGTCGCGGAGCCGCTCGACCAGGTCGAGCACCTGGGCGGTCTGCTCCACGCCGAGGGCGGCGGTCGGCTCGTCCAGCATCACGACCTTCGGCGAACCGACCAGCGCGCGGGCGATCGCCACCACCTGGCGCTGACCGCCGGACAGCGAGGCGACCGGGATCCGCACGCTGGGGATGCGGATGGAGAGGGTGTCCAGCAGGGAGCGGGACCGCTTCTCCATCGCGACCTCGTCGAGGATCGCGAAGCGCCGGATCTCCCGGCCGAGGAAGAGGTTGCCGACGACATCGAGGTTGTCGCAGAGCGCCAGGTCCTGGTACACCGTGGCGATGCCCAGCTGCTGTGCGTCCTGCGGCCGGTGGACGCTGACCGGGCGGCCCTGCCACTCGATCGTGCCCTCGTCCGGCTGGTGCACCCCGGCGATGGACTTGACCAGGGTGGACTTGCCGGCGCCGTTGTCGCCGACCAGGGCGAGCACTTCGCCGGCGCGGACCTCCAGCTCGATGCCGGTGAGCGCCTGGACGGCGCCGAACCGCTTGGAGACCCCGCGCAGGGCCAGGACGGTCTCACCCGTCACGGTGACCAACTCCCTCGACCGGGTTGGCGGGCACGGTTACTGGAGGCCCGCGGCCTTGCAGGCGTCCGCGTAGTCCGGGGTGCAGATCTGGTCCACGGTGTAGAGGCCGTCGGCCACCACGGTGGTCTTGATGTTGTCCTTGGTCAGCACGACCGGGGTGATCAGGTTGGCCGGGACCTGGTTGCCGCTGCCGTTGGTGACGGTGACCGGCACCAGCGCCGGGTCCAGCGGCTTGCCCTGGGCGAAGGTGACCGCCATCTGCGCCGCGATGTCGGTCTCCGGCTTGAACGGCTTGTAGATCGACATCGTCTGGGTGCCCACCAGGATCCGCTGCACGCCGTCCAGCTGGGCGTCCTGGCCGGTGAGCGGCACGCTGAGGCCGGCCGCCTTGAGGGCGGTGGCGATACCGGCGGCCATGCCGTCGTTGGCCGAGTAGACACCGACCACATTGGGCCCGCCGATCGCGATGATCGCGGCGGACGCCTCCTGGTTGGCGTTGTTCGGGTCCCAGTTGGGGGTGTCGTACTCCTTGCCGATCTTCAGCTTGCCGTCGATCGCGCTGTGCGCGCCGGCCTTGAAGTCGGCCGCGTTGGGGTCGGTGGGGGAGCCGTTGATCATGATGATCGACCCGGATCCGGCCTTGTCGCCGACGGCGGCGACCAGGGCCTCGCCCTGGAGCTGGCCGACCTTCTTGTTGTCGAAGGAGACGTAGGCGTCGACCGGTCCCTGCGCCAGGCGGTCGTAGGCGATCACCTTGACGCCGGCGTCGTGCGCCTTCTGGACCGAGGACTGGATCGACTTCGCGTCCACGGCGTCCAGGATCAGCACCTTGTCGCCCTTGGTGAGCGCGGTGTCGACCTGGGTCTGCTGGGTCGTGGCGTTCTCGTTCGCGTTGTAGTAGTCGATCTGGGCCTGCGGCGCCAGCTCCTTGATCTTCTGCTCGATCAGGGGCCGGTCGAACTGCTCGTAGCGGGTGGTCTTGGTCTCGGGCAGCAGCAGCCCGATCCGGACCGCGCCGACCGTGCTCCCGCCGCCGGCGGAACCGCTCGCGGAGCCGGAGGAGCCGCCTCCGGAGGACTCCTTGGCGCTGCCGCACGAGGACAGCGCGAGACCGAGGGAAACCACTGCGGCGGCCGCGAGCGTGCGGCGAAGCCCGTTGTTCATGAGGATGCCTCTTCCGGTTGGACCCGCCCCGTTCTTCGGTCCCCCGCGTCCGAGTCTGCGAACTGCGGGCCGACACCACGATCGGAGCTGGGCCGAACGGGTAGGGCGGGACGGGTTGGGAGGGGCGGGGACGGGGGCGGGGCGCTCGTCCCGTCCCCGTCCCCGTCCCCGTCGACGTCCCGTCCCGTCCTGCCCTCGTCCCCGGATCCTCAGCCGAAGTCGAGCGACCCCGTCCGGGTGCGCTTGAGCTCGAAGAACGCCTTGTGCCCGGCGAGCAGCCGGACGCCGTCGAAGACCTGGACGGCCTCCTCCCCGCGCGGGATCGCGTTCAGCACCGGTCCGAAGAACGCCGTGCCGTCGACGTGGAGGGTCGGAGTGCCGACCTCCTCGCCGACCGGGTCCATGCCCGCGTGGTGGCTGCGGCGCAGCGCCTCGTCCCACTCGGTGCCGTGCGCGGCCCCGGCGAGCTCCTCCGGCAGGCCGGCCTCGGCCAGCGCCTCGCGGAGGAGCTCGTCGTCGACCTCCCGGTCCTCGACGTGGAGCCGGGTGCCGAGCGCGGTGTAGAGGTCGCGCAGCACCCCGACGCCGTGCTGCTCGGCGGCGGCGACGCAGACCCGGACCGGGCCCCAGCCGGTGCTGAGCAGTCGCTCGTAGCGTTCGGGCAGGCCCTCGCGGCCCTCGTTGAGCACGGACAGGCTCATCACCCGGAACGTCAGGTCGAGGTCCCGGTGCTTCTCCACCTCCAGGATCCAGCGGGAGGTGATCCAGGCGAACGGGCAGATCGGGTCGAAGTAGAAGTCCACGGTGCTGGTCGGGGCACCGGTGTCGGCATGGGTGGCTGAAGTGGTCACGCGGCCGAGCGTAGGGGCGGGCCGGACCGCTCGGAAGGGCCGCTCCGGCGCGGGTTTCCTGGGCCACTCGCGGTTCCGGCCGCCGCGACCCGCCCGGGCCGCGCCGTCACTCCGACAGGTGAGGGATCGTCACTGTCGGTGCTCGGCGGCGTGATTCGAAGCGGTGAACTACTTCCGCTGTTCGGGTGAAGGAGTGGCTCCGGACCTTTCCGATCTTGAGCGGATATGCTGCCGCCCCGTCAGGCCCTCGCGAAGCCCTCGCGACGGGCGGTACGGGACGAGGGTTGGAGCCGACAACATGATGGGACCGGCACATTCGCTGTCCGGCGCGGCGGCGTGGCTGGGCGCGGGAGCGATCGCGGCGGGGATGGGCGAACCGATGCCCTGGCCGGTACTGCTGGCGGGGACGCTGATCTGCGCGGGCGCCGCACTGGCACCGGACCTCGACCACAAGGCGGCCACCATATCCAGGGCGTTCGGCCCGGTCTCGCGGGTCCTCTGCGAGGTGATCGACCATCTCTCCTACGCCGTCTACAAGGCGACCCGCAGCAAGAAGGACCCCCGTCGCACCGGCGGCCACCGCACGCTGACCCACACCTGGGTGTGGGCGGCGCTGTGCGGCGCGGGCGCGTCGGCCGTCGCCGTCTACGGCGGACGGTGGGGCGTGCTCGGGGTGCTCTTCGTGCACATGGTGCTGGCCATCGAGGGACTGCTGTGGCGCCAGGCCCGGGTCTCCAGCGACGTCCTGGTCTGGCTGCTCGGCGCGGCGGGCGCCTGGATGCTGACGGACGTCCTGGACAAGCCGGGCAACGGCTCGCTCTGGCTGTTCGACCAGCCCGGGCAGGAGTACCTGTGGATCGGCCTGCCGATCACCCTCGGCGCGCTGGTGCACTGCCTGGGTGACGCGCTCACCGTCTCCGGCTGCCCGGTGCTGTGGCCGATCCCGATCGGCCGCAAGCGCTGGTACCCGATCGGCCCGCCGAAGGGGATGCGCTTCCGGGCCGGCAGCTGGGTGGAGCTCAAGGTGCTGATGCCGGTGTTCATGGGTGCCGGCGGCCTGTGCGCGGTGGGTGCGCTGGGCTACTTCGGCTGACCGGCTGACCGGTTGATCGGCCGCGCGGCCGCGACCGCGCGGGTGACAGGGCCCCGTACCGGGGGAGCGACTCCGGTACGGGGCCCTGTCGCGTCTGCGCGGCGGGACCAGTGCTTGCCTTCGATACCCCCCAGGGGTATAAATGAGCTCATCGCGCAGAGATACCCATGGGGGGTATCTGGAACTGCCGCCGACACCGACGGAGGAATCCCATGTCCTGCTGCTCCACCGAAGGCACCTGCTCGACCGGCGCCGAGACCCCCGATGTCGTCGTGGCCGCCGCCGAGGGCGATGCCCCTGTTGCCGAGGCCGAGGCCGACGCCGACGCCGAGGTCGACGCCGACCGCGTTCCCGCCCGGCAGTCCTGAAATCCCGGCGGGTCCGGGGTCCCGAACCCCTGGGGGGTATCGGCCCCGGGCCCGGATCCGATCGACAACGAGCACGAGGAGCTCAGATGACCACCCAGGCACCCGCCTCCACCGAGGTGGAACTCCGGATCGGCGGCATGACCTGCGCCTCGTGCGCCGCCCGGATCGAGAAGAAGCTCAACCGGATGGACGGGGTCGAGGCCACCGTCAACTACGCCACCGAGAAGGCCAGGGTCGTGTTCGGGCCGGACGTGAGCGTGGCCGACCTCGTCGCCACCGTCGAGGCCACCGGCTACACCGCCGCCCCGCCCCGGACGGACGCCGCCGCCCCCGCCGCAGGCCCGGCCGTCCCGGGCGGCGACCCCGCCGGAGAGCCTGCCGACGACCTCGCCCCGCTGCGGCAGCGGCTGATCACCGCGGTCGTGCTGGCCGTCCCGGTCGTCGCCATGGCGATGGTCCCCGCCCTCCAGTTCGACAACTGGCAGTGGCTCTCGCTCACCCTCGCCGCGCCCGTCGTCACCTACGCCGCCTGGCCGTTCCACCGGGCCGCCTGGACCAACCTCAAGCACGGCGCCGCGACCATGGACACCCTGGTCTCGCTCGGCACCGGTGCCGCGTTCCTCTGGTCCCTGTGGGCGCTGTTCCTCGGCCACGCGGGCATGCCCGGCATGCGGCACGGCTTCGAGTTCACCGTCGCCCGGGGCGACGGCTCGTCCAGCATCTACCTGGAGGCCGCCGCCGGGGTCACCGCCTTCATCCTGGCCGGCCGCTGGTTCGAGGCCCGCTCCAAGCGGCGTGCCGGGGCCGCGCTGCACGCCCTGCTCGACCTCGGCGCCAAGGACGTCGCCGTGCTGCGCGACGGCACCGAGGTGCGCGTCCCGATCGGCGGGCTGGCCGTCGGCGACCGGTTCGTGGTCCGCCCCGGAGAGAAGATCGCCACCGACGGGGTGGTGGTCGAGGGCGCCTCCGCCGTCGACGCCTCGATGCTGACCGGCGAGTCCGTACCGGTCGAGGTCGCCGTCGGCGACACCGTCACCGGCGCCACCGTGAACGCCGGCGGCCGGCTCGTGGTGGAGGCCGCCCGGGTCGGCGCGGACACCCGGCTCGCCCGGATGGCCCGGCTGGTCGAGGACGCCCAGAACGGCAAGGCCGCCGCCCAGCGGCTCGCCGACCGGATCTCCGCCGTCTTCGTCCCGATCGTGATCACTCTGGCCCTCGCCACCCTCGGCTACTGGCTCGCCACCGGGGAGGGCTGGACGGCCGCCTTCACCGCCGCGGTGGCGGTGCTGATCATCGCCTGCCCGTGCGCCCTCGGTCTGGCCACCCCGACCGCCCTGATGGTCGGCACCGGCCGCGGCGCCCAGCTCGGCATCCTCATCAAGGGCCCCGAGGTCCTGGAGAACACCCGCCGGGTCGACACCGTCGTCCTCGACAAGACCGGCACCGTCACCACGGGCCGGATGACCCTGCTCGCCGTCCGCACCACCGGGGACACCACCGAGGACGAGGTCCTGCGCCTGGCCGGCGCCCTGGAACACGCCTCCGAACACCCCGTCGCCACCGCGATCGCCGGCGCCGCCGCCGAACGCCTCACCACCCTGCCCCCCGTCCAGGACTTCGAGAACGTCCCCGGCCTCGGCGTCCAGGGGGTCGTGGACGGCCACGCGGTGGTCGCCGGACGCGAGGCCCTGCTCGCCGAGTGGGCGCAGCACCTGCCGGCGGAGCTGGCGGAGGCCAAGCGGGCCGCCGAGTCCGCCGGACGGACCGCCGTCGCGGTCGGCTGGGACGGCGCCGCCCGCGCCGTGCTGGAGGTCGCCGACGCCGTGAAGCCCACCAGCGCCGAGGCCGTCGCCGCACTGCGCGCCCTCGGCCTGCGCCCGGTCCTGCTCACCGGCGACAACCGCGCCGTCGCCGAGACCGTCGCCGCCGAGGTCGGCATCCCCGCCGAGGACGTCCACGCCGAGGTACTGCCCGAGGACAAGGTGGCGGTGGTCGAGCGGCTGCAGAGCGAGGGCCGGGTCGTCGCGATGGTCGGGGACGGTGTCAACGACGCCGCCGCCCTCGCGCAGGCCGACCTCGGCCTCGCCATGGGCACCGGCACCGACGCCGCCATCGAGGCGAGCGACCTCACCCTGGTCCGCGGCGACCTGCGCTCCGCCGCCGACGCCATCCGCCTCTCCCGCAGGACCCTCGCCACCATCAAGGGCAACCTCTTCTGGGCCTTCGGCTACAACGTCGCCGCCATACCCCTCGCCGCCGCCGGACTCCTCAACCCCATGATCGCCGGCGCCACGATGGCCTTCTCCTCGGTGTTCGTGGTCGGCAACAGCCTCCGGCTCCGCACCTTCCGCTGAGCGCCCCGGCCGGCGCCCGGCCGCCCGGGGGCCCCGGAACCGTCCCGGTTCCGGGGCTCCGGCGCGTCCGCGCTCCCGGCACCGGGCGCTGATCCGATGAGGCGACATCACCGAGGCGTTCCCCGAGGTCAGCGACCCGGTCGCATAGCCTGTCGCCCTGCCGTCGGCCGGGCGGCTCGGGGACCTGTTCCGCGGACGTGGACAAGGGGTGCAAGGTGGCTTCCTCGGCAACGAACGGCTCCGTCGGACGCGGATCGCGCTTCCGCGCCTGGCTGCTGGAGGGCCTGTCCGACCGGGCCAAGCAGCACCCCGGCCCGCACGCCCAGGCCCCCGCCGAACAGGCCCGCCCCTGGTGGCGGGTGATGTGCCTGACCGGCCTCGACTACTTCTCCACCCTGGGCTACCAGCCCGGCATCGCCGCCCTGGCGGCCGGTCTGCTCTCCCCGGTGGCGACCGTCGTCCTCGTCGTGGTCACCCTCTGTGGCGCCCTGCCCGTCTACCGCCGGGTGGCCCGGGAGAGCCCGCACGGCGAGGGCTCGATCGCGATGCTGGAACGCCTGCTGTCGTTCTGGCAGGGCAAACTGTTCGTTCTCGCGCTGCTCGGCTTCGCGGCCACGGACTTCATGATCACCATCACCCTGTCGGCCGCCGACGCCACCGCCCACCTGGTCGAGAACCCGCATCTGCACAGCGCCCTGACCGGCAAGCAGGTCCTCATCACCCTGGTGATGATCGCGCTGCTCGGCGGGGTCTTCCTCAAGGGCTTCAGCGAGGCGATCGGGCTGGCCGTCGTCCTGGTCGCGATCTACCTCGGGCTCAACGTGGTCGTCGTCGTGAACGGCTTCTACCACGTGCTCAGCTCCCCGGGAGTGGTGAGCGACTGGGCGGACGCGCTCACCGCGGAGCACGGCAACGTCGTCGCCATGATCGGCGTCGCCCTGGTGACCTTCCCCAAACTCGCCCTCGGCCTCTCCGGCTTCGAGACCGGCGTCGCCGTCATGCCGCACATCGAGGGCGACCCGGACGACACCGAGGAGAAGCCCACCGGCCGGATCCGCGGCGCCCGCAAGCTGCTCACCACGGCCGCGCTGATCATGAGCGTGTTCCTGATCACCACCAGTTTCATCACCACCCTGCTGATCCCGAAGGAAGCCTTCGAGAAGGGCGGGGAGGCCAACGGGCGGGCGCTCGCCTACCTGGCCCACGAGTACCTCGGCAACACCTTCGGCAGCGTCTACGACCTGTCCACCATCGCGATCCTCTGGTTCGCCGGAGCCTCCGCCATGGCCGGCATGCTCAACCTGCTGCCCCGCTACCTGCCCCGCTACGGCATGGCGCCGCACTGGGCGAAGGCGGTCCGGCCGATGGTCATCGTGCTCACCCTGATCGCCTTCCTGGTCACCTGGCTCTTCGACGCCAGCGTGGACGCCCAGGGCGGCGCCTACGCCACCGGTGTCCTGGTGCTGATCAGCTCCGCCGCGATCGCCGTCACCATCGCCGCCCGCGCCGCCCGCCAGACCGGCTGGACCATCGGCTTCGCGATCATCGCGGCCGTCTTCCTCTACACCACGGCCCTCAACATCGCCGAACGCCCCGACGGCGTGAAGATCGGCGCCTGCTTCATCGCGGCCATCGTGATCGTCTCCCTGCTCTCCCGGCTCAAGCGCGCCTTCGAACTCCGGGTCACCGACATCGTCTTCGACGAGGCCGCCGAGCGCTTCGTGCGCGACTACACCCACCGGCCGCTGCGCCTGATCGCCAACGAGCCGAACAGCCGCGACCTCGTCGAGTACCAGGAGAAGAAGCGCCAGATCCGCGCGGACAACGACATCCCGGTCGAGGACGACCTGGTCTTCGTCGAGGTGACGGTCAAGGACCCCTCGGAGTTCGAGGCGGTGCTCACCGTGCACGGCGAGGTGCTGCACGACCGCTACCGGGTGCTCACGCTGGAGAGCTCCAGCGTCCCCAACGCGTTGGCCGCGCTGCTGCTCACGGTCCGGGACCGCACCGGGCAGCAGCCGCACATCTACTTCGAGTGGACGGAGGGCAATCCGTTCGCGCAGTTCCTGCGGTTCTTCCTGTTCGGGCAGGGCGAGGTCGCGCCGGTGACCCGCGAGGTGTTGCGGGAGGCGGAGCCGGACCGTACGCTGCGGCCGCGCGTCCACGTGGGCTGAGGTGCGAAGGGGGAACCGGGGAGGTACGGGGCCTGTGCCAATGGGTTGTCAGGTGCATAGCATGGCAGCGCAGTCCGTCGGCCCCGGCCCGCCAGCCCGAAGAGGAGCAACTTCCGTGCGCAGTCGCAGGTTCGGCTCGATCGTCCTGACCGGTGCCCTGGCCCTCGCCGCCCTCGGCACCGCCCCGGCGGCGGTCGCCGGTCCGGTCGCCCCCGCGGGGCCGGCCGCCGTCGAGGGCCCGGTCGTCGTCGGGGGTCCGGCCGCCGTCGAGGGCCCGTCGGTGGCCGCGGCCGCGGACGGCTCCCGGCACCGGGTCGAGGTCTTCGCCGAGGACGGCTCGATCGGACGGGCCACCGTGCCGGCCGCCTCCCCGTACCTGACCGGCGACCGCCCCGGCCTCGCCCCCGCCGCCGGGGACGGCGAGGTCACCCCGATCCTGCGCAGCGGCGACAGCGCGGCCAAGGTCGATGTCGTGGTCATCGGCGACGGCTACACCGCCGCCGAGCAGGAGAAGTTCCGCGCCGACGCCACCGCCAAGTGGCAGGAGCTCAGCGCCGTCGAGCCCTACGCCGCCTACCGGAACCTGTTCAACGTCTGGGCCGTCGCCACCGTCTCCGCCGAGTCCGGCATCACCGGCGACCCGGACCGCGCCACCGTCCGCAACACCGCGCTCGGCTCCTACTTCTGGTGCGAGGACATCGAACGGCTGCTGTGCGTCGACACCAAGGCCGTCGAGACCTACGCCGTCAAGGCCCCGCAGGCCGACCTGGTCCTCGTCGTCGCCAACACCGCCAAGTACGGCGGGGCCGGCTACAACGTCGCCTCCCCGCTCGGCTACGACGGCATCGCCACCGTCGCGGGCGGCAACCCGAAGGCCGGGCAGATCGCCGTGCACGAGACCGGCCACTCGCTCGGCAAGCTCGCCGACGAGTACTTCTACGACGGCTCCGACGCCTACCCGGCCGAGGAGGGCGAACCGGCCGAGCCCAACATCAGCATGTACACCGCCGACCGGCTCACCCACGACCGCGCCAAGTGGTACCGCTGGATCGGCCGGACCTCGCCCGACGGGGGCGTGGTCGGCAGCTACGAGGGTGGCGGCTACTACCCCAAGGGGCTGTACCGGCCCACCGAGAACTCGATCATGCGTTCGCTCGGCCGGGAGTTCAACCTGCCCGGACGGGAGGCGATGATCGCCGGGTTCTACCGCCACGCCGTCCCGCTCACCAGCCCCACCCCGGCCGGCACCCCGCTCACCCGGTCCGACCGCCTCACCGTCGGCCTCCCGGTGGCCGGCACCACCCTCAGCTGGTCCCTGGACGGCCGCACCCTGCCGCAGCTGCGCGGCCGGACCACCGTCGACCTGCGCACCGTCCCGCTCCCCGGCCCGCGCGGCCGGACCCACACCCTGACCGCCACCGCCACCGACCCCACCCCCGCCGTCCTCGACCCGGCCCTCCGGGCCGCCCTGACGGCCTCGCTCTCCTGGCCCGTCACCCACTGACCGGGGCCGGCCGCGGGCGCCGGCCCGGCCCTGGACGGAACGTCGGACCGGCCGACTTCCGGTGCGGGGCCGGGCGGCCGTGGAGCGGGTGGCCCGGGTGATCACGGCATGCGTACTCTCACCCCGGGACCGGACACGTCGGGACCGGACACGTCGGCCCGGTCCCGAGGCGGGGATCGGGGAGCGGAGTGCCGGATTGCGGCCTCGGCCCCGGACGCCGTCCGTGCCCGGGTCGCCGCCGTCCTCGATCTCGACGCCGGGCTGCCCGCGCCGGTCTTCCGCGAACTCGCCGACGAGGCGGTGTTCTGCGAGTTCGACCTGCTGCTCGCCCCGGACGCCCGACCGGCGCCCGACTGGCGCCCGACCGGCGCTCGCGGGCCGGTCGGGCTGCACGGCGACCGGCAGATCGACCTGCTCGTGGTCGAGGCGGGCGCCCTCGGCCGGCCGCCCGGCACTGTCGCTGTCCGTCGGGGCCGCGCCGGACGACTACTGGGCGGGGCCGGCTTCCACTCGGGCCGGGAACGCGCGCGGACCGTCGAACTGACCGGTCCCGGCGAAGGCTCCTCCGTTCGTCGGGCTGCGGGCCGGTGGGTCGGGACGGGAAGCTGACGTCGACTTCTTCGCGCAGTCCGCACGCGAGCTCCGGTTCGCCGATCACCCCGTGTCCGACACCGCTGATCGTGCCCGACGACTGGAGCGGTTCTCGGAGCTCCGACTCGACGAGGACGGGATCCTCGGTGTCGTCGACACGTATTCGTTCTTCGTCGGGCGTCCGGTTTCTGGCAGCGGCCCGCTCTGTCACCAACCGTCGTGGTCAGCAGACCTGGTCACTTCGGGCCGGCCGCCGGTCTGCGGACCGCATCTGCGAGAGTGGACGGAGGGAGATCGGCGGACGACAGGGGCGGGAGGGCCGATGACGCTGCCGAGGAAGGGCGCCCGGACCGTCACGGTCGACCGGGTGGTGTACCGGTGGACCGTCAGGCGTCGTCCCACCTACGGCCAGGGGCTCGGCCAGTCCCCGCTGACGGTCGCCGTCGAGCAGGCCGGGGCGCCGGGTTCGGTGCTCGTCGTCCGGCTTCCGGGGGCGCATCCGGGCAACTGGCTCGGTCTGCCGACCGCCGTCGCCACACCCGCGAGCGTGGCGCTCGCGGTGCGCGAAGCGCGGGAGCAGGGCTGGCGGCCGGGGAGTCCGGGCGGTCCGTTCCGGCTGGACCTGGTCCAGCGGTAGGCCGTCAACTGGCCGTGAGTACAGCCTCCTCGTAACCGGTCACGGTGGTGAAGCCCAGGCGCCGGTAGAGGGCGAGGGCGATGGGGTGGTCGGCCCGGACGTTCAGACCGATGTGGTCGACGCTGTCCGCCAGGACCTCGCAGAGCCGCGCGGTGCAGGCCGCCGCGAGCCCCCGTCCCCGGGCCTCCGGGTGGGTGGTGACGTTACCGATCACCGCCACCCGTCGGGCGGCCGAGTGGACGTGCACACCGGCCGTCGCGAGCAGCCGGCCACCGGCGTCCCGGACCCCGACGTAAGGGCCGGTGGTCAGCATCCGCTCGTCGAACCAGTTGCCCGGGTAGCCGGCGGCGAACAGCGCGCGCAGCTCGGTGAGGTCCGCCGCACCGAGCCGGACCACCGGTCCTGGCCCGTCCGGTGCCCCACCCAGGTGCGGTGCGAGGGCGGCGGGTTCGGTCAGTGCCATCCGCAGCATCGCCGTACGGTGCTCGGCGCGGTAGTCGGGCGCGAGGGCGTCCACCCCGCCGTCGGTGAGGTGGGCGAGCAGTCGGCGCGGCAGTACGGGGCGCATCGCGTCCAGCAGGCCGGCCAGGCCGTCGGCCTGCGCGGGCCGGGCGAGGCCGAGCAGGGTGGGGACGTCCCCGACCGCGTACAGCAGCGCCACCGGACCGTCCGCCGATGCCGTGTACCAGGCGGTGTGGGACCAGAACGGTTCGTCCAGGTCGCCGAGTTCGAAGAGGTGGAGCTCCGGGTCCCGCCCGAACCGCTCGGCGAGCGCCGCCCGGTCGTGCAGGCTGGTCAGCGGCGCGGGCGGTGCGGCGGGTGCGGCGGGTGCTGTGGAGGAAGCGGGGTCGGCGGGGGTGCGGGTGGAAGGCGGGGGCGTGGGCACCCGCTGAGCCTACGCGCGCTCCGTGGCGACCGCCCCGCCGGACCCGGCCGGGCGCGGACCCAGCAGGGCCCGGAGCCGGCCGGGCGGCATTCCGGCCGCACGGTGCACCACCCGGGTCAGATGCGCCTGGTCGCTGAATCCCAACTCCTGTGCCAGCAGAGCGAGCCGGGTCTCGCCCTCGGTCAGCCGCTCCAGGGCCAGCGTGACCCGCAGCCGGTTGCGGTAGCTGGCGAGACCCTCGCCGGTGGCGGCCCGGAAGATCCGGCTCAGGTGGTGCGGCGAGCAGCCGACCGCCCGGCCCAGCTCCTCCAGCCCGAGCCCGAGGTCCGCCGCGAGCGCGGCCCGCGCGGCATCCACCAGCCGACGGCGTGCCGCGTCCCGGACCGGCCGGCCGCTCGCCACCCTCGCCGGTGCCAGTGCCGTCAGCACCTCGCCGGCCAAGGCGACCGCGCGCTCGGCGAGTTCGAACGAGTCCGCGCCGCCGCGCGCCCGGACGACCAGCATCCGGTGCGCCAGCGCCATGCGCGGAGTGGTGAACACCAGCCCCTGCGGCACCTCCGGATCGCCGCCCAGCAGTTCGGCGGTCCGCGGCTCGGAGAGCACCAGCTCGGTGTAGAGGTCGCCGCCGCACGGATGCGCGAACTGCTGCTCGCAGCCGATCCGTTCGACGTACACGCAGGCCGGGTCCAGTACCTGGTCGACCCCGTCGATCCGCCCCCGGAACATCCCGCGCCGCAGCATCACCAACCCGAACACCGGGGCCGGCCGCAACTCCGTCCAGCCGTCCGGCGGGTCCTGGCACGACACGTCGGAGACACACAGGTCGTCCCCGCTCAACAGGGACGCACGTTCGACCGCCATGCCCGCACCCTACTCGCGGGGCCGCCCGCTGTCGCCGCCCGTCACCGGCCGTCCAGCACTTCGGAGTTCGGCGCGAGCCGGAGTCCGGCCGGGGCGAGGAAGTCCGCCAGATCGATCGCGCCGCCACGGCTCCCGTCCTGCCACCGGGCGAGCAGGCCGGAGCCCTCCTCGTCCCAGGTGTCCGGGTCCGGGCCGCCGGGGAAGTGCTCGACGCTGCCCTCGCCGTGCCGGTACCGGAAGTACAGGTAGCGGCCGCCGGTGGTCCAGGCGTCCCACTGTGACGGGTGGCTGCTGCAGGTCCGCACCACGCGAGCGAGCACGGTGTCCTCGTGCAGCCGGTCCTCGACGCCACCCAGGTGCTCCTCCGGGCCGACGGTCAGCAGGGCGCCGTCCAGACCGAGCAGCCGGACGCGTCCGCCCTCGAAGCCGAGCGCGAGCCCGGCGGTGAAGGCGGTCCGGTCGTCCTGGCGGTCCTGGTCGTCCTGACCGCGCCGGCCGTCCTGGTCGCCTCGGTACTCGATCGCGTGCACGGACCGGATCGACTGTCCGACGAAGCGCGTCAGCG
This sequence comes from Kitasatospora sp. NPDC089913, assembly GCF_044748625.1. Taxonomy (NCBI): domain Bacteria; kingdom Bacillati; phylum Actinomycetota; class Actinomycetes; order Kitasatosporales; family Streptomycetaceae; genus Kitasatospora; species Kitasatospora sp. NPDC089913. Next base: position 72,332 of record NZ_JBIVGI010000016.1, read on the forward strand.
GCGGATCGGCCGGATCCGCCGGATCACCGGTCGGGTCCAGTGTGTTGGCGGTCCCGGTCGGGCCGGGCGTGTTGCCGGCCCTGGTCGGGCCGGGTGCGTCGGTGGTCCCGGTCGGGTCCGCCCGGAACGACAGACCGCTGTCGGAGGTACGGAAGAGTACGGGCCCGAGGTCCTCCAGGTGGAGCCACAGGTGCGACAGCTGCGACGCGGTGGCGGACTGCCGGTGCCGGCGGGCCGTGGTCACCCGGGTCAGCCGGGCGCCGACCAGGTCGGCGGTCGTCACATGTTCCTCGTCCTCGTCGATCATCCGGCGATGCTCGCACGGTGTCCGACCGGGCGCGAACGGATTGTCCGGCGCCGACGGATTGCACAGGTGCGAACGGACTGCACAAGAAACGACAAGCCGCCGCGGCGGGCACGGCGGGACAGTGGAACCGGTCGGCGCCCCGTACGGGGGTCGGGGCGCCGACCCAGCATCGTCCTTCGGCCCCCAGCCGGTTCGTGTCCTGCCCGAGGAGTCCCGTTGAACGATCGGACCGTTCCCGCCGTCCCTGTCCCCGAGGATCCCGGTTCCGAGGCCGGAATCGGCTCCGGCACCGAGGCCGTGCCCGGCCTGCCCGGCCGTCGTCGCCTGCTGGGCGGCGCCCTGGCCGTCGCGGGCGCGACGGTGCTGCGCCCGCTCGTCGCGGCGACGCCCGCCTCCGCCGAGCCCGTCGGGCCCGGCGGTTCCCCCGGTTCTGCTGCCTCCGCCGGTGCGGCCGGTGCGGCCGGTGCCGTCGTGGTGCGGCGCTTCGGCCGGTACGAGGTGCTGGCGCTGCTCGACGCGCACGGCCCCTTCCCCGGCACCGCGCAGGCGGCCTTCCCGGAGGCGACGGCGGAGGACTGGGAACGCGCCCGCCGCCTCGACCCGGCCGCCTTCGGCCCGGGCGGCACCTGGGAGCTGGACTTCCGCTGCTACGCCGTCCGCCGCCCCGGCGGCCGGGTCACCCTGGTGGACACCGGCATCGGCCCGGTCGGCAGCCCGGCATCCGGCTGGGCACCCGTGCCCGGTCGGCTGCCCGCCGTCCTGGCCCGGGCCGGGATCGCCCCGGCGGACGTCGAGACGGTGGTCATGACCCACCTCCACGAGGACCACTACGGCTGGTCGGTCACCCCGGACGGCGTACCGGTGTTCCCGAACGCCCGCTACGTGGTGCAGCACGCGGAGGTCGCGGCGCTCGGACCGACCCGGACGGCGCGCACCTACGTCGTCGAACCACTGCTGCGCGCCGGACAGTTGCACGAGGTCGACGGCCACACGGTGCTCGCCGGCCGGTCCCGGCCCGGAGGGGGCGCGATCACCCTGCTGCCGACACCCGGGCACACGCCCGGGCACCAGTCGGTCCTGGTCGACGGCGGCGGTGACCGGCTGCTGGTCACCGGGGACGTGCTGGTCCACGCCGTCCAACTGGCCACCCCCGGCGTGCGCTACCTCTTCGAGGCCGATCCCGACACGGCCCGCCGCAGCCGGGAGCAACTCCTCGGCGAGGCCCGCCGCACCGGCGCGGTGCTCGGCACCGCCCACCTCAACCGCCCCTTCGTCCGCCCCTGGACGCCGGACGGCCAGCCCTTCCCGCGCTGACCCCGCCCGCGCAGCGGCCAGGCACAGGCGCCCGGTCCCGGTCGGGGGGTGTGTCGGGGTGTAGCACGAGGGCGTCATTCCGGGGAGTGTCGGGGCCGGGCAGGACCACTGCCGATGGCCCGCCGGGGACGACTGCGGCCGGATCCCCGGCTTGCTGCCCGGGCCCAGGGGTAGCCTGCCTGATCATCGAGATGGGGGCGGGTTCGTGATCCAACTTCCCGAAGGGCCGTGGTGGGACTGGGACGTCGTCGAATGGAACGCCGGCCGGTTGCGGCTGGGCGCGGGCTCCGACCTGTCGTACCACCACGGTCTGGAGCTGGTCTTCAGCGACCCGTTCCTCGTCTCGTGCCCGGCCGCCTTCCAGGACCCGGTCTTCCGCGAGCCGACGCCGGAGGAGATGCGGGCCCTTTCCCGGCAGACCGGGGAGACACCGGACGTGGTGGTCGCGTTCGAGGCCGCCGCCGGTGGCCCGGAACCCGCTTCCGGGCTGATCGCCGCCGGCGGGCTCGAACTCGTCCGGGGAACCGTCCTCCGGTACTGGCCCGGGGATCCGGTGCCGGGTGATCGCCTGGCCCCGTGGGTGCGCCCTCCCGGAGCGGGGTGACCGGGCACCGGTCCCGGGCGGCCGGCGGGGCGGTCTGGCGGGACGGTTCCCGGCGTGGTCCCATCGGCGAGTGGGCGCGTGGGGGCGCCCGGGTCGAAAGGGGCCGGGATCGTATGGACGAGCAGCCGTTCCGCACCGCCGAGGCCGAGAACGCCCCGGTCGTCGTCGCCCCGGACGGTGCCACCGTCCGGCCGTTGCTGAGTCTGGACGGCCTCGGCAGCCAGGCCGTGTTCGAACTCTCGCCGGGCGCCGTCACGCATGCCGTCTCGCACGCCACCGTGCAGGAGCTCTGGTACGTGACCGCCGGCCGGGGCCGGATCTGGCGGCGGCAGTCCGGTCGGGAGTCCGTGGACGTGCTGCGGGTGGGCACGTCCGTCTCGGTGCCCCTGGGAACGGCGTTCCAGTTCCGTGCCGATCCGGACAGCCCGGGCCCGCTGCGCATCGTCGCGGTCACCATGCCGCCCTGGCCGGACGGCTCGACCACCGAGGCCCGACCCGAGGACGGTCCCTGGCCGCCCACGGTCGGCTGAGGCGGACGGCCGCGGCCGGTGCTCCGGGGAACGGGGCACCGGCCGGTGGCTGCGTCGGGGACGGTGGGGGTTAGTGGTCCGAGGCCTGAGGTCCGGGATCCGGGGTCCGGGGTCCGGGATTCGAGGCCGGGACCAGCGGCCCGGGTCAGTCGGGGAGGGTCAGCTCCTGGCCCGGCTGGATGAGGTCGGGGTCCTCGCCGAGGGCCGCGCGGTTCCGCTCGTACAGCGCCTGCCAGCCGCCGGGGATCCGGAGCTGCTCGGCGATGCTGTCGAGGGTGTCGTCGTCGCGCACCGTCCAGGTGCTGGGGCCGTCCGCCGGGGGAGGGGCCGCGGGGGTGCCGGTGCTGGTGCTGGTGCTGGTGCTGGTGCTGGTGCCGAGGCTGGTCGCGGCCTCCGCTTCGGTGTCCGACTCGACCGGGGGGCGCTCACGGTCCCGGTCGGCGCGGGCGCCGCAGACCGGCCACGGGGTGAGCCCGCGCTGTTCGGCGAGGGCGTTCGCGACGGCGATCTGCTCGTCGCGGCTGGCCAGGTCGGCGCGGGGGGCGTAGCGGAGGCCGCCGGTCTCCTCCCAGGTCGGCTCGTCGAACTGGAGGCCGCCGAAGTAGCCGTTGCCGGTGTTGATGTGCCAGTCCCCACTGCTTTCGCAGGCGGCGACCCGCTCCCAGTCGATCACGGTCCCCCGATCGATGCCCGCTCCGCCTCCCGAGCCCGGTGGCGCGGCGTGCGCCGCGGCGGGGGCGGCGAGGACGGCGGCCAGGGTGCACACGGCGGTGGGGAGCAGGCGGCGCAGGTGCGCAATGGGGGGCATCGGCGGCTCTCAGGTCCGGGGGCAGGGGCGTGCGCCGCTCGGAAGCGGCGCGTTCCCACCGACGCACGCCGGGCATGCCGGATCCCCGCCGACACGTCGAGCGGGTCACCCGCCCGGCTCCGCGCCGCCACCCGACCGGCTCTCGCCCCGCCGGTCGGGCGGGCCCGCCGGGATGTCCGACCGGCCCGTCCGGTCCGGTGACGGCGCCCACAGGGTCGAACGTGTGCGAACCCTTTCGAGTGCGTGTGCGGCATTCGGGTGGAGATTCGACCGGATCCGGGGCCCTTGACTCGGGTGCCGGTGCGCGTCGCCGGTGCCGGCGCCGGTGCCGTTGCCGACGGGCCGGAGGTCCCCGCCGGACGGCGTTCCGGGCGCCTTGCCGGACACCTGGCCGGACGCCGTTCGGGGTACTGTGCCGGTCGTCGTTCGCGGCCCGCGTCCGTGTGCCCTGTCGCCGGACGGACGACGGCCCCCGGCGCGAGCGCCGGGGGCCGGGGAGGAGCAGGGTGGAGCAGCGTGGAGCAGTGGAAAACCGCAGGTCAGCGGCGCTTCTCGCGCTCGGCCGCCGCAGCGGCCTGCTGGCGCTGCTTCTCCTCCTTCTCGTGCTTCTCCTTGACGCGCACGGACTCCTTGCGGACCTCTTCCTGGATCGTCCGCTCGCGCCGGAGCCACTCCGGGTTCTCCTCGCGGAGCTCCTCGATCTGCGCGGTGGTGAGCGCCTCGGTGATGCCGCCGCGGGCCAGGCCGGACGCCGAGACACCGAGCCGGGTGGCCACCACGGAACGCGGGTGCGGGCCGTTGCGGCGAAGGTCCTGGAGCCACTGCGGCGGCTCGGTCTGCAGGGCGGTGAGCTCCTCGCGGGAGATCACGCCCGACTGGAAGTCGGCAGGGGTGGCGCCGAGGTAGACCCCGAGCTTCTTCGCCGCCGTCGCCGGCTTCATGGTCTGCGTGGTCTTCTGCTTGAGCGATGTCATGGTCACCAGGGTAAGCGAGCGGCCGACGCCCGCTGTCACGGTCGGTAGCCTTGGTCGGGTGACAGAGATGCAGGTGACACCCTCGTTCCGGCTGGCCTACGTCCCGGGCGTGACCCCCGGCAAGTGGGCGCGCGTCTGGTCGGAGCGGCTCCCGGACGTTCCGCTCGCCCTGGTCGCGGTCGAAGCCGCCGACGGTGAGCCGACGCTGCGCGCGGGCGACGCGGACGCGGGGCTGTTGCGGCTGCCGGTCGACCGGACCGGTCTGAGCGCGATCCCGCTGTACACCGAGACGACGGTGGTGGTGTTCCCGAAGGACCACTGGCTGGCGGCGGCCGAGGAGGTCACCGTCGCCGATCTCGCCGACGACGTCGTCTTCCACCCGCTCGACGACACCCTCGAATGGGAGCAGCTGCCCGGGCGGCCCGCCATCGAGCGACCGGCGACCACGGCCGACGCCGTCGAACTGGTCGCGGCCGGGGTCGGGGTGCTGCTCGTGCCGCAGTCGCTGGCGCGGCTGCACCACCGGCGCGACCTCACCTACCGGACGATGGCGGATGCCCCGCAGTCCCGGATCGCGCTGTCCTGGCCGGAGGAGCAGACCACGGACCTGGTGGAGGAGTTCATCGGCATCGTCCGGGGTCGTACGGTCAACAGCTCGCGCGGCCGGGGCCAGGCGGCCACGGCCTCGGCCGAGGCCCCGGCGGCGAAGTCCGCCCCGGGCCGCGCGGGCGGTGCCAAGGGTGGCACCGGCAAGGGCGGTGCGGTCAAGGGCGGTGCAGCCAAGGGCGGTGCTCCCAAGGGCTCGGGCAAGCCGGCGGCCGGAGGCCGCGCCACCGCCGGCGGGCGGGCGAGGGGCGGCTCCGGATCGTCGTCCGGTGGCGCGGCGGCCGCTCGGCGCGGCCGCCCGAAGCGGCGCGGCTGACGTTCCTCCGCAGGCCGTGCCGGGCTGGTGACCCGGCCGGCCGTGTGCCCCTGCGCCGTGAGCCCTCGGCCGGATCTGTGCCCTGGGCCGGGTGCCCCTCGGCCGGTCACGCGCCCCGGCGCGCGGCCAGGGTGTTCAGCAGGGCGGCGCCCCGCTCGGCGTCGTCCACGCTCACCGCGAACTCCGCGCCCTGTCGGGGCCGGATCACCAGGCACTCGCCGCGGCGCAGCATGACCGTGGTGCCCAGGCCGTTCAGCCGGTAGCCCCAGCCGCCCACCTGGGCCGGGGTGCGGGTCTCGGCCCGGGCGGCGGCGATCTCCTCCGGATCCCAGTGTCGGGACGGCCGGCCGAGCGGGCCGAACGCCACATCCAGGCCGCGCTCGGTCACCCGGGCCTGCACCGACGAACAGCCGAGCCCCGCCAGCGCGGCGACCGCCAGCGGCGCGGCCGTGGCCCAGGCCACCCCGCCCAGCCCGGCGAACCCGGCCAGGGCCGCGCCGGCCGCGCCCAGCCCGGTCACCGCGGCCAGCAGTCCCAGCCAGGGATTGACCGCCCGGGACAGCCAGACGGCGCGCTGGCCGTCCGGCAGGTCCAGGCGCGGGCCGTCGGGGACGGTCGCGGAGAGCGGCCCCGGCCCCTGCGGCCGGGCGAGCCACCATGCCAGTGCGCCGGCCGCGGCCGCTGCCACCAGGACCAGCAGCACCTCGGCGCCCAGCGGACGGGCCTCCTGCCAGGTCGGGCGGTCCAGGTTGGCCGAGACGATCGCGGCCTGCGCGCCCGTCAGCAGCGCGCCCCCGAAGCCGAGGCCGGCCGCGGACCAGCCCCTCGCCTGCTCCCCGCCGCGCCACGTCGCGACGGCGGCCGCCGCGACCGAGGCCACCCACACCGCGGCCGGGAAGCCCGCCGCCGCCGCCAGCGACATCGAACCGTCCGGACGCGTCCCGTTCCAGTGGGTGGCCACGGGTTCCGGCAACCGGCCGTGCGCCATCCACGGCAGTCCGAGCAGCAGTGCCAGCACCCCGAGGACGAGCGCCCCCGACGCGAGCAATCCGATCGCCCGCGCCACCGCGTCCCTGCGGGCGTCGGGCCCCTTCTCCTGCGAAACCTCGGTCACTCCAGCCCCCTGATCATCTCGATGAGCTCCTCCCGGCTGAAGCCTGCGTGCGCCGCGTCCGCGACCAGCCGACGCGCCGCGTCCAGCAGTTCGGCACGGCGGTCGGCGCCGAGGGCGACGGTGATGCCGCGCCCCCGGCGGAACTCCAGCACTCCTTCGTCCCGCAATGCGCGCAGCGCCCGCAGGACCGTGTTCGCGTTCACCCCGAGCGCCCGCGCCAGATCGCGCGCCGGCGGCAACCGCTCCCCGGGTGCGCACTCGCCCTCACCGACGGCCCGCCGGATCGCTCCCGCGACCTGCTCGTGCAACGGCCGGGAGTCCCCGGTCTCCAGCTTCAGCAACATGGTGCTAGTGAGAGTAGCACCATCGTCGAATGGTGCCAGTGCCTGGACACCCCCCTGGGGTGCTCCGGCGCGGGCGGGAGAGCGGGGTGGGCCGGCATGTTGTGTCGGTGCGCAGGCGGCCCGGTCGACGGGAGGGTCGGCCGTTTCGCATGTCGCTCGGGCCGGTACCCGCGTACTCGGTGCCGACCGCACCGAGCGGGACGGTGGTGGTCCAGGCCTGGTCGGACACCAAGGTCGGTTCGTCCGGTCCGTTGCGAGCGACCGTGCTCAACGGTGGCCGGGAGCTCGCGCGGAAGGCGCGGACGGAGGCTCTGGTTCGGACGGGGCAGCGGGACGAACATGGCCGACCGGCCGAACCGCGGCTTTTCGGCGTGGCCCGATCGCCGCGCACAGGATCGGGCGACCTCCTGCGGCTCCCGGAAGGAGAGTCGTAGGGCGCGTTGCTCTGCCTCAGCTGTCGCGCTCGAGCTGGCGGACCGTGTGATGCGGCGCGAAATCGACTGCTAGGTAAGGTTCTTGCCCATCAGCGTGCACATCGTTTCGTACCGTCGGAGTGAGCCGTCCTCGGCCTCCACGTCCCACGAGTCGAGCTCGCGGCCGAAGGCGCGGTAGCCCAGCCGTTCGTAGAGCGCGCGGGCGCGCGGGTTGCTCTCCTCGACGCCGAGCTCGGCGCGGGTCAGGCCCCTGGTGCTGATCCGCTGCTCGGCGGAGTGGACCAGCAGCGTGCCGATCCCGCAGGACTGGAGCGCCGGATGGACGCCGAGCTGCCGGAGCGTGCCGGCGCCGGGCCTGACCGTGTAGTCGATGCCGCCGACCGCCACCGGGATCCCGACCGGCGTGCAGACAGCCAGGTAGTCGACCTCGCCCGCTTCGGCACGGCGGATCTGGTGGACCAACTCGCGCACGTGCTTGGGGGAGCCGGCCCAACTGCAGGACGGAAGGTCCGCGTCGGTGAGGTCGCGTACTGACAGGTGCAACTCGATCCCGGCCATCGCCGCCTCCCGGTGACTCGTACGACTGCGGTAGTGGTCGTGTCCCATTTCAGCAAGTCGGTTCCGGCGCCGTCCACGGGGTTGCGAAGCGGCCCCGATCGCTGCGGCCCGGTCGAAAGGGCTTGCGGTAGCGGAGATCCTGATACCTCCCGTCCAACATCCGGGCGCGGCCGCTTGGTGGTGTGGCCGTGACGGTGGAGCGCACAGAGCCCCAGCCTTCCTCGTGTTGTGGTGGCTGCGAGCGGAGCCTGCACAAAGTCAGGTGCGTGAGCTTCCGGTGCTCCCTACGATCGTCGGCATGAGCCTGAGCCACCATGAGTCCGGCGGTCTCAGCCCCTTGGACGGCCATGCCGTTCGGTGCCGGGAACGGGGAGACGCAGAGCATCATCGGAGCATTCGCCTCCACCCGGTCCACCCCGAACGGAACCTTGCGCTCTATGTTCGGCGGATCGAGGCGGCGGGCTGGTGCCTGACGGAGCGGGCCTTCAGCGACGACGGGGCCTACCGTCGCTGCTCGATGCGTTTCACCCGTACTGCCAGCTGATCACGCGTGCGTGGACGGCTGGATGCTCGCTCCGCATCACCGGTCGGTGGCTCCACGCCTTCCTGCGTCCGACCATCTGCCGCCCGGGCCGGGGCCCGCGCACGTCGGGCGGAGATTTGCATCGGCGGTGCCCGTTCCAGTGTCCGGTCGCTGGACGGCGGGGCTCCTGTGTCCGATGAACGGCAACCGACTCGGTCCGGGACGGCACTCGCCCTCAGGGCGGTCGCGGAGCGCACGACGGCTCTGTCGCGGGCCGCGGCGGGACGGACGAGCACACCCGCACCGACCAAGGCGGTGACCAGCATCGGCCAGACCCGGGCGGCGGGCGGCACCGCGCCGACGCCGAGGTCCGGCGGCACGGCGAGGCGGACCAGGACGAGGGCGGCCGCCGCGAGCCACCACCGGCGCGAGCCGTCGGCGAGCTGGGGCCGCGTCTTGCCGGGCAGTGGCCGGCGGTAGTGGAACCGAGGCGGGAGCAGGGCCGGTGGTGCGTGCGGGGTGCGGAGACAGGTCCGGCCGGCGGGGCGACGGACGGCTCCGCGCCGCGGCCCGGCGCCGGTCGGTTCGAGGCGGTGTGTGACATCGGATCGGTTCATGTGCTCCTGCTCCGCTCACCTGGTCGTGGGTGGGGGTGGGGGTGGTGACGACGACCAGCTTTCCCGCTCGGCCGATCCCTGCCATCTGCCGATCGGCAGGGATCCGGTGCCTTTTTCCGGAGCGAGAACCTGCCGATCGGCACAGGTTGGCGCCCAGGGGCGGGGGCAAAGTTCTGAGCGAGGCGATGGACGCCGACCTGCCGGGGCGCCGGCGTGCCGAGCCTTGACAGGTGGTTCGGGCACTGGGTTACTTGGCTCCGGCCAGGGCCGACCGAATGGTCGGTAGTGAGTTCTGAAGGAGGCACGATGAGCGGCGGAGCGACGGATCCGGGTACGCCCTCGGGTCAGGGAGGAGCGGTGCGGGCGCCGGCGCGTCTCGGCGAGGCGCCGTCGGCGGAACTCCTGGACGCCGGTGAGCGGATGACCGCCGACGAGCTGCGGGCGCACCAGCTCAAGCACCTGCGGGCCACGCTGCGCCACGCCTACGACAACGTCGAACTGTACCGGCGGAAGTTCGACGCGGCCGGCGTCACGCCCGAGGACTGCCGTGCCCTCGCCGACCTCGCCCGCTTCCCCTTCACCACCAAGGCCGACCTGCGCGACACGTACCCGTTCGGCATGTTCGCCGTCCCGAAGGAGAAGGTCCGCCGGATCCACGCCTCGAGCGGGACGACCGGCCTGCCGACCGTGGTCGGCTACACCGAGCACGACCTGGACGTCTGGGCGGACGTGGTGGCCCGCTCGATCCGCGCGGCGGGCGGGCGGCCCGGCCAGACGGTCCACATCGCGTACGGCTACGGCCTGTTCACCGGTGGACTGGGCGCGCACGCGGGTGCCGAGCGTGCCGGCTGCACCGTGGTCCCGGCCTCCGGCGGTATGACGGCCCGCCAGGTCCGGCTCATCCAGGACCTCCGGCCCGAGGTCATCATGGTCACCCCGTCCTACCTGCTCACCCTGCTGGACGAGTTCGAGCGACAGGGGGTCGACCCGCGCGGCACCTCGCTGCGGATCGGAATCTTCGGCGCCGAACCCTGGACGGAGGAGATGCGCGCGGAGATCGAGCGGCGGATGGACCTCCACGCCGTGGACATCTACGGACTCTCCGAGGTAATGGGGCCGGGTGTCGCGCAGGAGTGCGTGGAGACCAAGGACGGTCTGCACATCTGGGAGGACCACTTCTACCCGGAGGTCGTCGACCCGCTGACCGACGAAGTGCTGCCGGGCGGCGAGAGCGGCGAACTCGTCTTCACCTCACTCACCAAGGAGGCGTTGCCGGTGATCCGTTACCGCACCCGCGACCTCACCCGGCTGCTGCCCGGCACCGCGCGGCCCGCGTTCCGCCGGATGGCCAAGGTGACGGGCCGCAGTGACGACATGATCATCCTGCGCGGGGTCAACGTCTTCCCTACCCAGATCGAGGAGATCCTGCTGCGGGTGCCCGCCGTCGCACCCCACTTCCAGTTGCGGCTGACTCGCCGGGGTCGGCTGGACCACATGACGGTGCGGGTCGAGGCGCGGCCGGAAACCGGGTCCGGCGAGCGCGAGGAGGCCGTCGGGGCGATCGTGCGGGGGGTGAAGGACGGCGTTGGGGTGAGCGTGGACGTCGAGGTGGTGGACCCGTACACCTTGGAGCGTTCGGTCGGCAAGATCCGTCGGATCGAGGACCTTCGGGGGGACGGAGGGGCGAGCGGAGAGGAGGGGTGAACGGACGGGAGGGGAGTGAGCCGAGGGACGAGGTCCGCCGGGCGGCAGCGGATCAGTCCGGGTCACGGCTCAGTGCCCCTGGTCGGACTCCAGGTTGAGCGTCATCCGCTTCAGGACGCCGACCGCGGTCCGGTACTCCTCGGGCGAGATGCCGGCGACGGAGGCCGCACGGAAGGCGGCGACGTGCTTACCGACCCGGGCGAGGCGGGCGCGGCCGTCCTCGGTCAGGGCGAGGTGCTCCGTTGCCGGTCGGACGGCCCAGCCGTCGGCGAGGACGGTGGTGATGGCGTCGGTCAGCTCGGCGGGTGAGGCGTTGGCGGTCAGAGTGGTGAGGACGGTGGTGTCGGTCGTCCGCGGGTGGGTCTCGACGACATTGAGCACCTGCCAGGTCAGTCGGGTGAGGCCGGACTCGGCGAGCACGGTGTTCATGGTGGTGGTGAGGGCCAGGTCGGTGCGGTTGAGCCAGTAGCCGATGGGTTCCACGTCGTCCTCCTGAGTCGGTCGCGACATCGAGGGCGGTGCCGGTTCAGGGCCGGACGAACGCGGCGGTGTTCTCGCCGGCCCACTGGCGGAAGGTCCGCGCGGGGCGGCCGAGGAGGGTCAGGGTGGTGTCGTGAACGGGAGCGGGCCCGTGGGTCGCGGCTTCCCAGAGATTGAGCAGGGAGGTGACGACGGGAGCGGGCATGTGACGTCCCATCTGCGCCTCGGCCTCGGAGCGGCTGATCCGCTCGACCGGGATCTCGCGGCCGAGGACCTCGGCGAGGACGGCGAGTTGATCGCGGAAGGTGAGCGACTCGGGGCCGGTCAGGGTGGGCGCGGAGCCGGCGAGGGAGCTGCCGGTGAGGGAGTCGCCGGTCAGGGCCTCGGCGGCGATGTCGGCGAGGTCCTTGGGGTGGATGGGTGCGATGTGAGCATCCGGGTGGGCGAGTTGGATCGGCAGGCCCTGGCCGATGAAGTGCGCCCAGCCCAGGGAGTTGCTGGCGAAGGCGTCCGGGCGCAGGAAGGTGCAATGGAGGTCGGAGTCCGCGAGGGCGCGCTCGACCAGGAGGCTGTGGCTCGCCAGCGGGTCGTTCTCGGCGTCGGGTGCGAGGACGGAGGACGAGGAGAGGAGGACGACGTGTTCGACGCCGGCCGCCTCGGCGGCCTCGGCGAACGCGTGGATGCCGGCGGGCTGGGGATAGAGGAAGACCTGCTGGACGCCACGCAGTGCGGCGCCGAAGGCCTCGGGCCGGTCGAGGGCGAGGTCGGCGCGCTCGATGCCGGCGGGGACGGTCAGCTCGGCGGGGCGGGCGCTGGCGGCACGGACGGAGTGCCCGGCGGCGTGGAGGCGGGCGATGACGCCCCGGCCGACCTTGCCGCGGGCGCCGGTGACAAGGGTGGTGGTCATGAGGAGGAGTCCGTTCGTTTTCGTCGAGTGGTGAGGCCGACGGGGGCCGAGTGAGCGCACCCCGCCAGAATGGGTGTCCAGCTACATATGCATGATGTCTTGCACATGTTTTCGCGTCAACATATATCTTCGCCGGTTCACGCATGCGGATAGGCTGGCCGCATGACGACGAAGCCCGGGTCGGGCGAGGGTGAGGACCTCCTGAACGCCGTGGGGCCGGCCTTCGGGCGGCTGCGGCGCTCCTCGCTGCTCGATGTCGAGGACCCGATCTCCCAGAAGGACCTCAGTCGGACGCTGGTCCTGCGGATCGTCCAGGATGTCACTGGTCAGGACGGCCACGAGGTGACCGTCGGAGCCGTCGCCGAGCACCTGGGCGTCGATCCCTCGGTGGGCAGTCGCATGGTGTCGGACTGCATCTCCGCCGGATATCTGGTCCGCGCCGCCTCCCAGCAGGACGGCCGCCGGACCGTCCTGCTCCTCAGCCCGGAGGGCGAGGACTTGATGGAGCGCTTCCGGCAGTACCAGCGTTCGGCCTTCGAGCAGATCACCGCCGACTGGCCCGACGGTGAGCGGCTGGAGTTCGCCCGCCTGATGGTGAAGTACGTCGAGTCCCAGGACGCCCTGCGTGCCCGCGTCCGCCGCACCCACCGCTGAACTCGGCCGCATCGTCAACGGCGGACCGCCCTCCTCGGCTTGACGTGCCGGCCCCGTGGGATGTCTACGATGAGGACATGAGCGGGAGCCTCCAGGTATCAGGTGCACATGCCTCGCAGTTGGCCGAGGGGGACGAACGGCTGGATGTCGCTGCCGGGATCCTTGCCCTGTTGGCCGACCGGACCCGGCTCGCGCTGCTGCAGCGGTTGAGCGAGGGGGAGGCCGATGTGACGACCCTGACCGAGGCGGCCGGTGCGGCGCGTCCGTCGGTGAGCCAGCACCTCGGAAAGCTGAGGCTGGCCGGGCTGGTGTCCACGCGCAAGGACGGGCGCCGGGTCGTGTACGCGCTGCGTCACGGGCACCTGCGGCGGCTGGTCCAGGAGGCGCTCAGTGCGGCCGGCCACCAGATCAGCGGACTGCCGCCGCACGACTGAGCCCCGCTGCGCCGCCTCCTGAGGCCTCTTGGGAGGCCTTTCGTGCCCAATGGGTGCACGCGTACGCACATGTTGTCCTATCCTGGAAGGGACCCCACCGGCCCGCGCCGCCCCGGCGCGCTCCGCACGAACGGAGTCCCCGATGCTGTCCGTCCTCCGTAATCGCACCTACCGGCACCTGTTCGTCGCCCAGGTCGTCGCCCTCGCCGGGACGGGCCTGGCCACCGTGGCACTGGGTCTGCTCGCCTACGATCTCGCCGGGGCCGAGGCCGGGTCGGTGCTCGGTACGGCGTTGGCGATCAAGATGGTCGCCTACGTCGGTATCGCCCCGGTCGTGGCCGCGCTCGCGCACCGGATCCCGCGCCGCCGGCTGCTGGTCGCCGCCGACCTGGCCCGTGCGGGCGTGGCGCTCGCGCTGCCGTTCGTCGGCTCGGTGTGGCAGGTCTACCTGCTGATCTTCGTTCTCCAGGCGGCCTCGGCCACCTTCACCCCGGCCTTCCAATCGGTGATCCCCGACGTGCTGCCCGAGGAGCGCGACTACACCCGGGCGCTGTCGCTGTCCCGGCTCGCCTACGACACGGAGACCCTGGTCAGTCCGGTGCTGGCAGCCGCGTTGCTGGCGCTGGTCGGGTACCGGTGGCTGTTCTGGGGGACGGTGGTCGGCTTCCTCGCCTCGGCGGTCCTCGTCGTCTCGGTGGTGCTGCCCGGTGCGGTCCTGGCGGCGCGGAGCAACCGCGACCCGGTCGATGCCGACGACGCCCGGGGAGTCGGCGCCCGTTCGGTCGCCGCACGCTCCCTGGCCGGGATCCGGCTCTTCCTCTCCGTGCCGCGGCTGCGGGCGCTGCTCGCCCTGGACCTCGCGGTGGCGGCCGGTGGCGCCATGGTGATCGTCAACACGGTCGTCTACGTCCGCGAGGAACTGGGCCGCTCGGCAGGCGACGTCCCGCTCGCTCTCGGCGCGTACGGCGGAGGCTCGATGCTGGTCGCGCTGCTGCTGCCCCGGGTGCTGGACCGGGTCGCCGACCGAACGGTGATGCTGCCGGCCGCCTTCGCCGTCGCGGGCCTGCTCGCCGTCCTGGCGGCCGTCACCACCGCGGGCGGCGGGGCGTGGCGCTGGCCCGCGCTGCTCGCCCTGTGGGCCGGACTCGGTGCGGCGGGTTCACTGATCCTGACGCCGGGCGGACGCCTGCTGCGGTCCGCCGTTCCACCGGCCGACCTTCCGGCGGCCTTCGCCGCGCAGTTCTCGCTCACTCACGTCTGCTGGCTGCTCGCGTACCCGCTGGCCGGCTGGCTCGGTGCCACCGCCGGGCTCCCCGCGGCCACGGTCGCGCTCGCCGTCCTCGCCCTGGTGTCGGCGGGCCTCGCAACCCGGGCCTGGCGCACCGGGGCCACCGTCGCCAGCCCTGTCGCCGGCCCTGCTGCCGGTCCTGTCGCCGGCCCGGTGGCGATCACCGTGACGGTTCGCCCTCACCGCCGCCAGGGACGTCGACCCGTCCACCGGCTCCCCCTGCACGCCCCGTCCGGCCGGGCCCTGGTCCGGCATCACCACCACCGTCACCCTGCGGCCCACTGACAAGGACCGCCCACTGCGCCCCCGGAAGCCTTCGCTCCCGGGGGCGCTAGACGTCCGGCCGCGCCCGGCCGCGCCCGGCCATGTCCGGACCCGCAGTCGGACCCGCGTCCGGCCTGTGTGCGCACCCCATGGTCCGGGTGACGTCCGGTCGTCGAAATCGTCGCTCCGAGCGGGGATTCCGGGTGGAGGTTCCGGCCGGGCGGCCGCGCGGGGCGGGGTGGTGCGCGCCAGTTCTCGGGTCGGCCTGTGAGCATCCGTGGCGGGTGGAAGACTCGGCAGGCCCGGCGGCCGGGTCGCCTCGTACGGTCCGCTGTGCCGACCAGGGAGGATGCGCCTTGATACCCGACCGGCGGCCGATTTCGGAATCGGGGTGGACCCAGGGCTCGCATGTTGATTCATGTTCGATATTGTTTGTTCATGTGGTTGAAGGGAAGCCCCAGGAGAGGGAGCACGTCATGGCCCCAACGGTGACCGACGCGGCCGGCCAGGCCGACGCGAGCGGGTCGGCAGCTGCGAACGGGACGAACGGCGCCGCCGCATCGTCCCGCCCGAACGCGCAGCCCGACGCAGGTGTTCAGGCCGACGCAAGCGCTCAGGCCGGTAGGAGTGCTCAGGCCGCTTCGAGCGGGCAGGCCGGTGCGACGACCAGGACGGTCACCGAACTGGCCGACGGCCGCGAACTGATCTACTACGACCGGGGCACGCCGCCCACCGGCCGGGCCGTTGCCGACCTGCGTCCGCTGGACGCCGCCGCGCCCTCCTCCGAGGTCCGGCAGGATCCGATGACCGGCGCCTGGGTGACCGTCGCCGCCCACCGCCAGGCGCGCACCTACCACCCGCCGGCCGACGAGTGCCCGCTCTGCCCCAGCCGCGAGGGCCGGTTGAGCGAGATCCCGGCCGGCGACTACCAGGTGGCCGTTTTCGAGAACCGCTTCCCCTCCCTCGCGGGCGACCCCGGCACCCACCCCGTGCCGCAGGCCCTCGACGACCCGCTGCACAGTCGCGGGCCGGGTGTCGGCCGGTGCGAGGTGGTGTGCTTCACCGCCGACCACGAGGCCTCCTTCGCCGATCTCGACGAGGACCGCGCCCGCCTGGTGCTGGACGCCTGGACCGACCGCACCGCCGAACTCTCCGCCCTGCCCGGTGTCCGGCAGGTCTACTGCTTCGAGAACCGGGGCACCGAGATCGGCGTCACCCTCGCCCACCCGCACGGCCAGATCTACGCGTTGCCGTTCGTCCCCCCGCGCACCGCCAAGATGATCGACCAGGCCGCCCGGTACCGCGCCGCCACCGGCCGCAACCTCTTCGACGACCTCGTCGCTGCCGAAAGAGCATCCGCCGGGCAACCGTCCGCCGAGCGCCCCGAGCACCCCGACGGCAGTCGGGTCGTGCTGGCGGGGGAGTACTGGACGGCCTTCGTGCCGTTCGCCGCCCGCTGGCCCTACGAGGTCCACCTCTTCCCCAACCGCCGGGTGCCCGACTTCACCGGGCTGAACGAGGACGAGCGCGCCGAGTTCCCCCGGATCTACCTCGACCTGCTGCGCCGCTTCGACCGGCTCTTCAGCGACGAGAACCGGAAGGTCCGCGCTCCCTACATCGCGGCCTGGCACCAGGCCCCGAACGGTCACGAGGACGAACTCGCCCTCCACCTGGAGCTGTTCACCGTCCGGCGGACGGCGGACAAGCTCAAGTACCTGGCGGGTACCGAGTCCGGCATGGAGGCGTTCATGAACGACGTCGCCCCGGAGTCCGCGGCCCGGCGGCTTCGCGAGGTCGGCTCCACCACCCCGGTCGCTGAGGCCGCCCCGGTCACCCCGACCGCCCCGACCACCCCGGCCACCCCGGCCGCTCCGGCCACCAAGACGACCGACGAGGAACCGCAGCGATGACCCCCACGCCCCCCACCTCCCCGTCCGCCGCCTTCGAGGAGCTCTACGGCCACGCCCCCGAGGGCGTCTGGGCGGCCCCCGGCCGGGTCAACCTGATCGGCGAACACACCGACTACAACGACGGGTTCGTCCTCCCGATCGCCCTCCCGCAGGCCGTCCGCGCCTACGCCCGCCGCCGCGCCGACGGCGTGCTGCGCCTCGCCTCGACCCGGGTCCCCGGCGAGGTCGTCGAACTGTCCGTCGACGGTCTGGCCCCGGGCGGCGTGTCCGGGTGGGCCGCGTACCCCGCCGCGGTCGTCTGGACGCTGCGCGAGGCGGGCCACGCGATCGGCGGCGCCGACGTCCTGCTCGACAGCGACGTGCCCGGCGGCGCCGGCCTCTCCTCCTCCGCCGCACTGGAGTGCGCGGTCGCGACCACCTACAACGACCTGTACGAACTCGGCCTGGAAGCAGCCGAGCTGGCCCTGATCGCGCAGCGGGCCGAGAACGACTTCGTCGGTGTCCCGTGCGGGATCATGGACCAGATGGCCTCGATGGCCTGCCGTGCCGGGACCGCCCTCCACCTGGACACGCGCGACCTCTCCGCCCGGTACGTCCCGCTCGACCTCGCGGGTTCGGGCCTCACCCTCCTGGTGCTCGACACCCGGGTGCAGCACGACCTCGCCGACGGCGCCTACGCCGCTCTTCGTGCCGGTTGCGAACGCGCCGCCGCGCTCCTGGGGCTGCCGGCGCTGCGCGACCTCGCCGCCGCCGACCTCCCCGCCGCCCTGGACCGACTGCCGGCCGAACTTGTCCCGCTGGTCCGGCACGTGGTGACCGAGAACGGCCGGGTCGAGCAGACGATGCGGGAGCTGGAGCAGCACGGTCCGGCGGCCCTCGGACCGATCCTCACCGCCGGGCACGCCTCCCTGCGCGACGACTACCGGACGTCCTGCCCGGAGACGGACCTCGCGGTCTCCGTCGCCGTCGCGGCCGGGGCGCTCGGCGCGCGGATGACCGGCGGCGGCTTCGGCGGCTCGGTGATCGCCCTGGCCCGGACGGCCGACGCGGACGCGGTGGCCAAGGCGGTCACCGAGGCTTTCCTGGCGGAGGGTTGGGCCGAGCCGCACGTCTACCGGGCCGTGTCCTCGGCAGGCGCCCGCCGGGAGTCCTGACCCGCGCCCCGCGCCGAGCCCCCCGACACCCCCCCGCCGCGGCCGCGCGACCTGGCCACGCCCCCGCCGACCCCCGGCGGGGGCGGACGCACGCCCGGGCGGCTCCGCCCTCCCGCCAGGGTGGTCCCGCCGGACCCAGGGTCGGAACGGGCCTGGTCCGCCCCTCCTTCCGGCGGCGAGGCTGGTCCCATGACCAATACCCACCGGAACACACCCGCCGCCATCGCCGGCGAGAGCGACCGCACCACCCAGGACCAGGACTTCGACGGCCGGACCGTGCTCGTCACCGGAGGCACGAGCGGCATGGGACTCGCCACCGCGCGGGTGCTGCTGGACCGCGGTGCCAACGTGGTGATCACCGGCCGCGACGACGCCCGCCTCGCCCGCGCCGAGGCCGGACTCGCCGCCGGTGAGCGGGTGTTCGCGGTGCGCGCCGACTCCGCCCGCCCGTCCGACCTGGCCCGGCTGACCGAGCGGGTGGGGGAGCGGTACGGCCACCTCCACGGTGTGTTCGCCAATGCCGGGGTCGGCGTCTTCGAGGCCCCGGCCGAGGTGACCGAGGAGAGCTTCGACCGCACCGTGGACGTCAACTTCAAGGGCGTGTTCTTCACCGTCCAGCACGCCCTTCCGCTGCTGGAGCAGGCCCCGGGCGGCGGCGCCGCGATCGTCCTCAACGCCTCCTGGACCCTGCACCGGGGCCTGCCCAACGCCCCGGTGTACGCGGCGACCAAGGCCGCCGTGCACAACCTGGCCCGCACCCTCGGCAGCGACTTCGCCGGGCGCGGCATCCGGATCAACTCGGTCAGCCCGGGCTACATCGTCACCGAGATGTTCCACGAGGTGATCACCGAACCGGAGCAGCAGGAAGCCGTGCGGGCGCAGGTGCCGATCGGGCGTCTGGGCGAGGCGGCGGACGTCGCCGAGACCGTCGCCTTCCTGCTCTCGCCCCGGGCCGCGTACATCACCGGCCAGGACATCGTGGTGGACGGCGGCGTGGTGGCGGTCGCGAACTCCTGGTGACGCCAGGAAGCCCCGACGCCCCGACGTCCCGACGTCCCGGCGTCCCGACGCCTGGACACGAGGCCCCCGGCCGTCCCCCCGGCCGTCCCCCCGGCCGTCCCCCGGCCCGGCCCGGTCTGCCTGGTCCTGCCAGGACCAGGCAGACCGGGCGCCGAACGGACAGAATGACCGCATGAGCGCGAACCGAACGAGCCGCCCCGCCCCCACCTCCGGCGCCGCCGCAGGTGCTGTCACCGGCACCCCGAGCGGCCTCGCCGAGTTCCTGCGCACCCGCCGCTCCCGGCTCCGGCCCGAGGACGTGGACCTCCCCGACTTCGGCGGCCGCCGCCGGGTGGCGGGCCTGCGCCGCGAGGAACTCGCCCAACTCGCCGGTGTCAGCGTCGACTACTACACCCGGCTCGAACAGGGTCGGGTCGGCAACCCGTCCGACGCCGTGCTCGACGCGGTCGCCCGCGCGCTGCGCCTCGACCCCGAGGAGGCCGGCCACCTGCACCGCCTCGCCCGCACCCGCCAGGACCGCGCCCGCCCCGGTCGCGGCAGGGGTCCCGCCGCCCCGCAGCAGGTCCGGCCGTCGATGGCCCGGCTGCTCGACGCGATGCCCGACGTCCCGGCCGTGGTCATGGGCCGCCGGATGGACATCCTGGCCTGGAACAGCGCCGCCGTCGCCCTCTTCGGCGACTACGGGACGCTCGCCCCCACCGAACGGAACATCGCCCGGATCACCTTCCTCGACCCGGCCTCGCGCACCCTCTACGACGACTGGGTGGCCTGCGCGCGCGAGAACGTCGCCTTCCTCCACCTGGAGGCCGGCCGCCGCCCCGACGACCCCCGGCTCGCCGAACTGATCGGCGAACTCTCCGTGCGCAGCCAGGAGTTCCGCCACTGGTGGGCGGAGCACCCGGTCCGCGACAAGACCTCCGGCCACAAGGTGTTCCACCACCCGCTGGTCGGCCGGATGGAGCTGGTCTACGACACCCTCCGCTCCGCCGACGACCCCGACCAGGCCCTGGTCACCTACACCGCAGACCCGGGGAGTCCTTCCGAGGACGCCCTGCGGATGCTCATCTCCTGGGAGGCGGACCGTGTCGTCCGGCCCGGCCGGGCGCCGTCCGGCGGATCCTGACGGAACTCGGCCGGCTCCGGTGCCAATGGGCCACCGGGTCACCGGGCCGCGCGGGGTCCGGCCCCGTCGTCGAGCCGTCGTGGAGCCGTCGTGGAGCCGTCGTCGAGCCGCTGCGCGGCAGGTGCCCCGACCCGACGACCCCGGTGCGACGGGCCCTCTACGCTGGAGCGATGCTGCTCCCGAGCGTTCCGCGCACCCGCCTGCGTCCCGCCGACCGGCCGGCCGTCGGCACCCCCTTCGGCCCGCTGACCTTCGGCACGACCCTCGGGAACACCGTCCTCCCCCCTTTGCCCGAGGAGCTCTTCGAGCTGCCGAGCGGTTGCACGGTGGCCCGCTGGGTCCGTCCTGCGGCCCGCGTCGAGCTGCTGCTGACCCCGTACGACCCCGACCTCGACCCCGAGTACTGGGAGCCGCTGACCGACTGTCGTGCGGCGGTCTGGCGGATCGACGTCCTGGCGCCGATCGGCCGGGTGCGGTTCTCGGCGGAGCTGCCGGCGCGGCTCCCGGAGGGTGCCGTCGCGGACTGGAACGGCGGGCAGGCGCTGGCCGCGATCACGGTGGAGGACGATCACACCCGGCTCACCGTCGGCGGCAACGACGAGGAGGCGATCTGCGGCGCGGCCCTCGTGGGCGAGGCGCCCCGGCGCTGGACGGCGCTGGCCGACGAGGTGTACGCCCGCTCGTTCACCACCTGGGGAGTGGACTTCGGCAACCACCACGGCATGTCCTGGACGCTTCCCCCGCTGCAGCCGGGCGACCACTGCGAACTCCCGGTGGTGGCCGCCTGGGCCCCGGCCGAAGCCGCGGAGAGATGCGCGAACACCTGGTCCGCCGTCATGCCGTCACCGACGGTGCTGCTGCGCCACGTCACCACCCGGCCGACGCACCGGGCCGATGCCCACTCGGCAGGCTGATCGCGGTCACCGGGTGCGGTGCGACCGCCGGTTCGAGCAACGACAGCGTCCGCCGCCGTGCGTCCAGGCCGACGCGGATGCCCACCGGCATCGGCAGGTTCGGCCCGGCACGCCCGAAGTCCACCTGGCCCAGGACCGGGATGTCACGGTCGCCGAGGACATCGAGGACCAGCCCGGACAGGGCCGGGGAGGCGCCGGGTCCGAGTCCCCCGATCTCGCGCGGAACGCCCACGACCATGCCGGCGATCCGGTCGAGAATGCCGCTGTGCCGCATCACCTGGAGGTAGCTCCACACGTACGAGGCCAGGCCGCCCGTCTCCTACCGGAAGAGCACCGCGCCGTCGAACCGCTCGAACGACAGCGCGAACGGCGTCGCCTGCGCCAGCACGATGCGGTTGATCACCCCGCCGATCAGCGGGCCCTCGACCCGGCCGGGACGCCATCACTCCCAGCACGGGCCGGTGGGCAGCGTGCCGATCGCCTCGGTGCTGGTGAGCAACTTGCCGTAGAGCGAATCGAGTTCCGCTCTGCGCGTCGCCGGCAGGGACTGCCGGCTGCCGTCGAAGCCGGCGCCGGCCATGTCGGCGTGGAACCCGACCAGCCCCGTGCGCGCGTGGAGCACCAGGTGCAGCAGTGAGATGTCGCTGTAGCCGAGGATCGGCTTCGGGTCGGCCCTGACCGCCTCGATGTCGATCAGGTCGAGGTAGCCGAGCGCCGTCTGCGCGCCGTCACTGGCGACGATCGCGCGCACCTCGGGGTCGCGCAGCAGGCCGTTGAGCTCCCCGGCGATCTCCGCCGGAGCCGCCGCGCTCCACCAGTGCTGCTGTCCCGCCCGGAGGAGCGGAGCCCGGCGCACACGGAATCCCGTCCGTTCGAGCACGGCCACCGTGTGCTGGACGTCGGGTTCGTACTCCGCGGGAAGAGAGCCGGACAGCGAGGCGATCACCACGAGGTCCCCGGGCCTCAGGGCACGCGGTCGAAGCGGATGCGGGCGCAGTGGATGCGGTCGGAGCGGATGCGGCAGCGCGGGACCGGTCACGGCGCCAGTGCCGCCGGTACCACTGGCGGGGTCAGGCGGTTTTCGACGGGCGCTCCTTCGGCCGGTAGTCGGTCCCCGCGGCCTCGATGTGCGCCAGCAGCGCCGACCCCGCGTAGGAGACCTCCAGGTCGACGACGACCTCCTCGTCCTCCCAGCGGCCGTGCTCCGAGATGACGAGGCCGATCAGCGCCACGTCGCCCGCCCGGCCCCGCGCCTCGTACTGCTCGATCGTCTCGCCCCGCAGCCCGTCGTCCGGGTCGTCGCGCTCCCAGGCGTCCACCGCTGCCTGCGCCACGGCCCGGGGCAGTCGTACCGTCACCCGGCCGACCTGGGCGTGGACGTGCTCGCCGATCGCGGCCAGTACCTTCGCTTCCTCCCGGTACACGGCGTACCGCTCCTCATTCACCATGGGGGTGACGCTACTCGGACCGCCCGACCCGGCTCGACCGAATTCCACGGTCCGGCCGGAGCCCACCGGCCCGGCGGGCGCGGGACCATCGGCCCGCCCGGATCCACCCGTCCGGCCCTGGCGGTCCGCCCGGCCCGAGGAGTGGGATGGAGGTGTGACCGGGGCCCGGGGGGTCGGGAAGCGGCTCCGGCGGCACGAAGGGCAGGAGCACGAACATGAAGGCCGCCGTCGTCCACGACTTCACCCAGCCGCTCGTGATCGAGGACCGTCCGGTCCCGGAGCCGGGCCCGCACCAGGTGCGGGTGCGGCTCGAGGCATCCGGCCTGTGCCACACCGACATCCACGCCGCGCACGGAGACTGGCCGGTCCGGCCCACCCCGCCGTTTGTGCCAGGCCACGAGGGCGTCGGCATCGTCGAGGCGGCGGGCGCCGAGGTCCGGCACGTCCGGGTCGGCGAGCGGGTGGCGATCCCGTGGCTCGCCGACGCCTGCGGCCGCTGCGACCACTGCGTCTCCGGCTGGGAGACCCTCTGCGTCCACCAGCACAACAGCGGCTACTCCGTCGACGGCGCCTACGCCGAGCAGGCCCTCGCCCACGGCGACTACGTCGTTCCCGTCCCCGACGGCATCGACCCGCTGGACGCGGCCCCGCTCTCCTGCGCCGGCGTCACCACCTACAAGGCCCTCAAGGTCTCCGGGGCCGGCCCCGGCACCCGCGTCCTGGTCTCCGGCATCGGCGGCCTCGGCCACCTCGCCCTCCAGTACGCCCGACTGTCGGGCGCCGAGACCATCGCCGTCGACGTCACCGACGACAAGCTCGCCCTGGCCCGCGAACTCGGCGCCGACCACGTCCTCGACGCCCGGGTCCAGGACGTCGCCGCCGAGGTCCGGAAGCTCGGCGGCGCCCACGCCGCGATCGCCCTCGCCGTCAGCAACGCCTCGTTCCAGGCCGCCTACGCCTCGCTGCGCCGCGGCGGCACCCTCGTCCTGGTCGCCCTGCCCGCCGAGGGCCGGCTCGAACTCCCGGTCTTCGACACCGTCCTGAACGGCACCCGGGTGATCGGCTCCATCGTCGGCACCCGCCAGGACCTCGCCGAGGTCTTCCGCCTCCACGCCCTCGGCCGCACCCGCGTCATCCGCGAGACCCGCCACCTCGCCGACGTCAACACCTGCTTCGACGAGGTCCTCTCCGGCAGGACCCCCGCCCGCCTGGTCTTCGACCTCCGCTGACGACCCCACCCACCACCGCCCGCCCCGTCGTTCGCCGCCGCCCACCCCCGTCGACCGGGGGCGGGCGGCGGCGTCTCCGGACCCTCCCGTGACCTGCGCCGATGCACAGAACGGGACACGTCCGGCGTCCGCGAAAACGGGATTGCCAGCCGGGATCGCCACGCACTAACGTTCGACCGCGCACCGATCGTCGAAGCGCGCCCACGTCATCTGACGCGTGATCGGAACGCGCACCACACTCGGACAAATCCCCTCGTTCACGTCGGTGCCGGCGGACAGTCGGCGATCGGCCGCGGACCGAGGGGTCCCTGCTGCGAAGGCGAACTGACACCTCATGCGAGAAACCCGCTCATCCGCGCCGCCGCGCGGCCGGTCGGCTCGGCACCTGGCGCCGTTGCTCGCGATCGGCCTCGTGCTGGCGGCCCCGGGCGCCGCGTTCGCGGACCCGGGCGCGACCCCGGCGCCGACCGACACTGCGGCCGGAACTCCGACCGGCGCGCCCACGGGTGTGCCGACCGGTGTGCCGACCAGCACCCCGACCAGTACCCCGACCGGGGCTCCGGCCGTTGCTCCGACGGCTCAGGAGGCCGCACCGACGGCCGCACCGACGGCCGCCCAGGCCCAGGCCCAGGCTCCGGCCCCGGCCCAGGCCGCGGACGGGCCCGGCCCCTCCGCCCCCAGCAAGCTGTCCGTCAAGCCGCAGCCCGTGGGCCAGGCCGACGACGGCTGCGGAGCCGGCGCGCCCGGCTGGATCGGTCGGACCGTTCCCCTGGCCGACGGCACGTCCGACGTCACCCTGTCCGCCTGGAGCGGCACCGCGCAGCCCGGCGTCGGCACCGTCACCGTCGGCTTCCGGGTGTGGGACATCACGGCCGGCGAGTCCGGCGACACCGGTGGCGTCACGCGGACCAGCCAGACCGTCGTCGGCACCGGAGGCTGGGGCGAGGCCACCGTCGGCCGCGCGCTCGCGGACGGTCACCAGTACGGCTGGAACGCCTGGACCACCGGCGGCGGAGTCAACAGCCCGGTGACGGCGGACTGCGCTTTCAAGGTCGACCTCTCCGCACCGACGCCCGCGTCCATCGCGCCCTCGACGGTGTTTCCGCCGACGGGCAGCGGGGCCACGTCCACCGGCCGCGCCGGTGACCCCGGCATCACCGTCCGAGTCACCAGCAAGGACCCGGTGCCGAGCGGTTGCGCCGGCGGCTGCCTCGCCAGTGGCGTCCGTGAGTTCCGGTACACCATCAACGTCGGTTGGCCCGGCGTCACCGGCACCGTCCCCGCCTCCTTCGCCGCAGACGGTACCGCGTACGCCGATGTCCCGATCAGTGTGGGGGCCGACGACTGGGGCTCGCACCAGTTGGTGGTCAGCGCTGTCGACGGAGCCGGCAACTCCGATCCGCGGATCTCCAGTTACAACTACTACGCCCCGTGGAGGGACCGCCCGGACGTGGCCGGCGACGTCGACGTCGACGGCGTGCCCGACTTCCTGGCTCCGGCGGCCGACGGTTCGCTGGTGCTGTTCCGGGGTGGCAGCGGCGGCGCGTCCGAGCCGGAGACGGTGTCCCCGGCCGCGAGCAGCCCCATGCACGACAACTGGAACAACTACCTGCTGGCCCACCGCGGGGCCGTCGTCGGGCAGGGCGACTCGCTCTTCGTCTATCACAAGGAAACCAAGCAGCTTCTCGTCTACGCCAACGACGGGAACGCGACGCCGAACCCGGTGTTCGGTCGCTTCACCCGCGACGTCGGTCCAGTGGGCGGCCAGACCTACTGCCGCACCAAGGGCATCGACGGCACCTGGGACCACATCACCCGGATGACCGCTGTACGGCGGGGTACCGGGGGGACCGGCCTGATCACCGTTGAGCAGGGTCACCTGCGGTACTACTACAGCATGCGCAGCAACGACAGCCGGTGTTTCGACGCCGGTGTCGAACTCGGCGCCCCCGGCGACGACTGGAGCGGCTTCACCCTGATGTACCCGGGCGACATCGGCGGGGTCCCCACCCTCTGGGTGCGTGACACCGTGACCGGCGCCGTCGCGAGCCTGGTCCTGCCGTTCGACCCCAACGGCAAGGTCCTGAGCGGCTTCACGCCGCTGCCGCTGCCCGCCCACAAGCCCCTGGTCTCCGCACTCCCGGGCGACGGCGGCACGAGCCTGTGCGCCGACATCGACCACGGCCGCACCGGCAACGGCACCGCCGCCGTGCTGGCGGCCTGCTCGGACCAGGGTGCGGCGTCCAGCCAGGCGTTCACCCTCGGCACCGACGGTTCGGTGCACGTCCTCGGCAAGTGCCTGGACGTCACGGACGCGCTCACCGAGAGCGGTTCGCCGGTCAACCTGTGGGACTGCAACAACACCCCGGCCCAGAAGTGGGTCGCCGGTCCCCACCCGGGCACGCTGATGAACCCGAACGCCGCCAAGTGCCTCGACGCGCCCGGTACTGCCGGACCCGGCACCCACCTGGTGATCGGCGACTGCCAGGACACGGCGAGCGACCGGTGGACGGCCCCCGCCACCCACACCGTGCTGCCGCTCGGGCTCGCCGCCGGTGCCGCCCCGCTGGTGGACTCGCCCGGTGACTTCGACGCGGACGGTCACGCCGACCTCGTTGTCGCCTTCGCCGACGGCCGCAAGGTGCGCTACCCGGGCCTCGCCCCGGAGGGCGACCAGCCGCGCTTCGGTGAGCCGCGGGCGCTCTCGGCCCAGCCCGCCGGTTACAACATCGGTTCCATCCACGCCCAGGGCCGCTGCCTCGACAACTACGGTGCGTCGAACAACAGCGCGCTCCGGCTGTACGACTGCTGGAACGGCGCCAGCCAGGACTTCTGGTTCGCCTCCGACGGCACCCTGCGCACCGGCGGCCGCTGCGTCGGCGTCGAGGACGACCGGACCGACTGGGGCGCACCGGTCGTGATCACGGACTGCCGGACCGCCGGCGGCCAGATCTGGACCTTCCGCGAGGACGGCTCGATCTACAACCCTGCCTCCGACAGCTGCCTGGAACTGCCGGGCTGGAACGACGCCAACGGCACCGCGGTGGGCATCTGGCAGTGCTACGGCAACGCCAACCAGCGCTGGACGCTGACCCCGAACACCGCCTGACCGTAACGCCGATACGCCCCCGGGCCCGCGACGCACTCCGCGTCGCGGGCCCGCGGGCGTTTTCCCGGGGCCCGGGCCGTTCGCGCGCCGACCGTGCTCCCGTTGCACGCGGTCGGGCGTGTCCGCGTTATGGCCCTCAACTCGTGGTCACGCCTAGCATGTCGAGGGGGAGCACTTGGGGGAGTGATGAACGAACTCTTCACGACGCTCGACCGGGCCGCCGGGCGCACCGCCGCCGGACCGGGGCTGGACGGTCTGGTGGGCGGGCTGCTGGCGGAGGTGGCGGACGGCAGACGGGTGCTGCGGGCGGTGGACCATCCGCTGGGGTTCTACTGCCTGCCGGTGCTGCGCGAGGGTGTGCTCGGGGTGTGCGTGCACGTCTTCGACCCGGTCAGGGCCGCCGGGCGGCGCGAGATCCACTGCCACAGCTGGGAGCTGAAGAGCAGCGTGCTGTACGGGCGGATCGGCAACCAACGGGTCGGCGTGCACGACGAGTCCGACCGGCCGAGCCACCGGGCCTTCGAGGTGTACAGCGACGCGGCCGCCGGGGTGGACGAGGTCCGGCCGACACCGCGGCTGGTCCGCTGGGAGCCGCTGGGCGAGGAGGTCAGCGCGCGGGGCGAGACGTACACCCTGGGGGCGGGTGAGTTCCACGTCACGGCGCTGCCGGACGACGAGCCCGCCGCCACGGTGGTGCTGGGCCGTACCGTGCCGGGCCCGTTGGACGTGGTGCTGGGGCCGGTGGACGGGGGAGCCCGACGGGTGGTGCGGCGTTTGTGCGACGTGGACCGGACGGCCCGGATCGCCGGGGAGGCGGCGAGGAGGATCGGTGGACGGGACGACGGCGGCCCCGGGTGACGGGGCGGGCGGGTTCGCCGAGGAGTGCCGGGTGGCGGTGGAGGCCGCCGAGGCGGCGGGCGCGCTGCTGAGGTCGCGCTTCCCGGGCGCCCCGGGCGCCCCGCGGGGCGCCTTCCGGGTGGACACCAAGGGCACGGACGGCGATGTGGTCACCGAACTCGACCTGCTCGCCGAGGAGCTGGTCGTCGGCCGGCTGGCCGGGAGCTTCCCCGCCGACCGGATCCGGGCCGAGGAGGGCGGTGAGCGCGCCGGCCCGCCCGGTTCCCGCCGGACCTGGCTGGTCGACCCGCTGGACGGCAGCAACAACGTGGTCGTCGGCCTGCCCGCGTACGTGGTCGGCATCGCGTTGTGCGTGGACGACGAGCCGGTGCTCGGGGTGGTGCACGACCCGGTGGTGGGCCGCACCTGGCGGGCCGTGCGCGGCGCGGGGGCCCACGGTCCCGGCGGGCGTCTGCGCGTACCGGCCCGGCCGCCCGCCGCCGGACGCCCGGTGCTCGGCTGGACGCAGGGGCACGGGGTGGGCGGTGACCCGGTGGCGCGGACGCTCAAGGCCGCGCTGGAGGACGGCTCCCGCCGGGTGCTCCAGCTCTGGGCGCCGCTGCTCACCTGGGCCCTGCTGGCCGACGGACTGATCGACGGCTTCGTCGGCTACCGGGCGGAGGAGATCGACCTGCCGGCCGGCTGTCTGCTGGCCACCGAGGCCGGGGTGGCGGTGCGGGGGCTGGACGGCGGGCCGTTCAGCCCCCGCACCGGGCAGCCGGAGACGGCCCGCAGTTATGTCGCGGGCCGTCCGGAGCTGCTGCCGTACCTGCTCGGTCTGGTTGCCGGAGGTCCGGTTGCCGGAGCCGGCTGACGAACGGCGCTCGGTCGGGTTCTCACGCCGTCAGCGCCAGCGCCGCCGTCGCCAGCGCGACGCCGCCGACCGCCAGCACCGCGCTCGCCCCGGCCACCCCCCGCAGCGGCACCCGCAGGCCGGCCGACCGGCAGCGCTCGTACCAGAGCAGGGTGGCCAGCGAGGCCCAGGGGGCCACCAGCGGGCCGACGTTGGTGCCGATCAGCAGCGCCAGCAGCTGGGTGTGGTTGCCCGCCGGCACCGCGGCCTCCCCGGCCAGGTAGACCGGGAGGTTGTTCAGCAGGTTGGACAGGCCCGCGCCGACCGCCGAGGCCCGGAACAGGCCGAGGGTGCCGCCGTCGGTACCGATCGCGTCGGCGAGCAGCCGGTGCAGCCCGTGCGCGTCCACGGTCTGCACCACCAGGAACATGCCGGGCACCATCACCAGCAGCCGCCACGGGATCAACGAGGCCCGCAGCGCCTCCGGCCGTCGCAGGGCGAAGGCCGCCACCACGACGGCCGCCGCCGCGCCCGAGGCCACCCAGAGCGGGACGACCGCCGCCAGGCTGGCCACCAGGAAGCCCGCGCAGGCCAGCGCGCAGATCCGGAACAGCACCCGGTCCCCGGGCCGGTGGGCCGCCGGTGGCCGGTAGTCGTCCGCGCCGCGCCGTCCGCGCCGCCAGTAGAACGCCCACAGGCAGGCCATGGTGGCCAGCAGCGCGGCCAGTTGCGGCGCCCACATGGCCCGGGCCAGGCCGGCCGGGGAGAGCGCGACCCGGTCGGCGGCCAGCAGGTTGGTGAGGTTGGAGACCGGCAGCAGCAGGCTCGCCGTGTTGGCCAGCCAGACCGTGGTCATGGCCAGCGGCAGCGGGGCGATGCCGACCCGGGTGGCGAGCGCGAGCATGACGGGCGTCAGCAGCACGGCCGTGGTGTCGAGGTTGAGCACCGTGGTGGTCAGCGCCGCGAAGCCGACACAGAGCAGGAACAGCGCGGGATAGCTGCCCCGCCCGGCCCGTGCCACCCAGGCCGCGACCACGTCGAACACCTCGGCGGCACTGGTCAGCTCCGCGAGCACGATCACCGAGCCGAGGAAGGCAAGCAGCGGCACGATCCGCTGGAAGGCCGACCCGGCGGCGTCCGTCGGGAGGAGCCCGGTGGCGAGGAAGAGCAGGCCGCAGGCGAGCAGCCCCGCCGCCAGCAGGTCCAGGGGATGAAGCCGTTTGACGGCGGGCCGGTACGCGAACACGGACGTCAGGGTCGCACACGAGGGGTTTCGGGTCGAGGCCGCCGTGCGAACATCCGGCCACCGGTCGACCGGGTGTTCGTGCGGTGCGCCGGAAAAACCACCCGGATCCGTTGCGGTGAAACAGGGTTGAGTCCCTCCTGATCGGTCATAAGCTCCTCCCATGGGGGCTCTTGACGCGATCCCGGGTGGCCCCGGGCCGATCGACTTCTTCATCAGCTACTCCCCGGCCGACGAGCGCTGGGCGGCCTGGATCGCCTGGACCTTGGAGGAGGCGGGCTACCGGGCCTTCCTCCAGGCCTGGGACTTCGTGCCCGGGACCAACTTCGTCGACTTCATGGACCGGGGCATCACCGAGTCCGCCGCGGTGATCGCGCTGCTCTCGCGCAACTACGAGCGCTCCCGCTACGGCCGGATGGAGTGGCAGGCCGCGCTGCGCGCCGACCCGGACGAGCCGGAACGGCGGCTGGTGACCGTCCGGATCGAGGACATCCCGGTCGACGGCCTGCTCGCCACCCTCACCTACATCGACCTGGTCGGCGTCACCGAGCCGGACCGCGCCCGCGGGCTGCTGCTCACCCGGGTCGCCCAGGCGATGGACGGCCGGGCCCGCCCCGAGCTGTCCCCCGGCTACCCGGGCGACGGGAACGGCCCGGCGACGGGCACGGGTGCCGGCACCGCCGAGGACCTCGTCCCCGCTCCCCGGCCGGGCGGCGACGCCGGCCGGGCCGGCCGCCGCCGCCCCTCCGCCCGGCCCGAGTACCCGCAGGCCGCCGGCCGCGCCGCCGGACGCGAGGCGGTCTCCGTCCTCCACCTGGCCGGCCCCGCCTTCGGCCGGGGCGCCGACCCGGTGGACCTCCAGTCGGCCCTCTGGGGCGACCTCGTCGAACTCGCCGACGCCGGCGCCCCCGCGCCCGAACTCGTCGTCGTCACCGGCGACCTCACCGCCACCGGCAGCCCCCGCGAGTGCGAGCAGGCGCTGACCTTCCTCACCGGGATCCGCTCCCTGCTCGGGCTCGAACCGCACCGGGTGGCCGTCCTGCCCGGCGGCCGGGACGTCAGCCAGGCCGCCTCCCGCGCCTACTTCGCCACCTGCGAGGCCGACGAACTGCGGCCCGCCGCGCCGTACTGGCCCAAGTGGCGGCACTACTCCCGGCTGTTCCAGGAGTTCTACCAGGGCCTGGACGTGGTCTTCGACAGCGCCCAGCCGTGGACGCTCTTCCCGGTGCCCGAACTCGGCACCGTCGTCGCCGGGCTCAACTCCTCGATGGCCTGGACCCACCGGCCGGAGGACCGCTACGGCTGGCTCGGACCCGAGCAGGCGGCCTGGTTCGCCCAGGCGCTGCGCCCGTACGAGAACGACGGCTGGCTGCGGATCGGCGCGGTCAGGCACCCGGTCGCGGCCCCGGCCGGTGCCCGGACCGGCGGCCCCGCCGTCGGGGGGCCGCCCGCCGAGGGCGTCGAACCGCTGCGCGACGCCGACCGCTTCACCCGGCTCACCGCTCCCCGACTGCACCTGCTGCTGCACGGCCCCGCCACCGACGCCGACGGTCCCGCCCGCGGGCCCGCCGCGCGTCCGCTCCCGCCGCACCTGCTCGCCACCTCCGCCGGCGAACTGCCCGTGTTCGGCGCCCTCGCCCCCGGCGCCCACCAGCTGCTCCGGCTCACCCGCGACGGCCTGACCCGCTGGCCGGCCTCCGCACCCGTCCCCGGCACCGCTCCCGTGCCCGGCACCGCCTCCGCCACCGGCACCGCGTCCGCCCCGCTCCGCCTCACCGTCCCCTGGCGCCGGGCCGAGCGCGCCTTCCCGGCCCCCGCGCCGACCCCCCGCTCCGGGCCCCCGCAGCTGGAGGAGCCCGGCGCACCCGCCGACACCGACCACGAGACCCGCGCCCTCGCCTCCCCCCAGGAGGCCCTGCTGGCCCGGGTCGCCGAGGTCTGCCGCACCCGCCACCCCGGCGCCCAGATCCGCCCGGTGGCCGGCACCACCACCCAGCTCTTCGTCACCTGGGCCGAGTCCGGGCTGGTCCGCCAGCAGCGGGTGGCCGCCTGCGTCGGCACCCCCACCGAGCAGGAGGTCGAGGAGTTCGTCGACGCCGTGCACGCCGACGGCGCCGGCCTCGACGCCGAACTCGTGCACGACGGCCCGCCGCCCTCCCGCGAGCTGCGCGACCGGGCCCGCCGCCGCGGCGTGCGCCTGCGCAGCTTCCTGGAGTTCCAGGGACTGCTCGACCTGCGCGGCTACGTCGGCGCCCAGACCGAACGCCTCTCCACCGACAGCCAGTACCACCCCGACCTCTACCTCCCCCAGCGCTACCGCGACGCCGAACGCCCCGGCGCCGACGAGCGCGAGGGACTGGTCGACGAACTGCTCCGGCTGCTGGACTCCGACCACGGCCGCTTCGTGCTGCTGCTCGGCGACTTCGGCCGCGGCAAGACCTTCGCCCTGCGCGAGCTGGCCCGCCGCCTGCCCGCCGAACTCCCGCACCTGGCACCCCTGTTCATCGAACTCAGCGCCCTCGACAAGGCGCACTCGCTGGACGGCCTGGTCGCCGCCCACCTCACCGAGCACGGCATCGACACCCTCGACCTGCGGGCCTTCCGCTACATGCTCCGGCAGGGGCGGGTGGTGCTGCTGTTCGACGGCTTCGACGAACTGGTCAACCGGGTCAGCTACGAACGCGCCGCCGACCACCTCCAGGTGCTGCTGGACGCGGCCGTCGACAACGCCAAGATCGTCGTCACCAGCCGCACCCAGCACTTCAGCTCCCACGAGCAGGTGCTCACCGCCCTCGGCGAACGGGTCGGCCTGCTCCCGCAGCGCCGGCTGATCGCCGTCCAGGACTTCACCCCGCACCAGATCCGCGGCTACCTCGGCAACCGCTACGGCGACGAGGAGACCGCCGCCCGCCGGATGCGGCTGCTGGAGGGCGTCCCCGACCTGCTCGCGCTCTGCCGCAACCCCCGCCTGCTGAGCTTCGTCGCCGACCTCGACCACGACCGGCTGCGCGCCGTCGCCGGCGCCGGACGGGCGCTCAGCGCCGCCGGCCTGTACGAGGAGGTGTTCACCTCCTGGCTGCGGTTCGAGGAACGCCGCGGCCACGGCGGCCCCGGCGCCGCGCCCGGACTCGCGCTCGAGCAGCTCTGGCAGGCCGTCACCCTGCTCGCGCTGCGGCTGTGGGAGAGCGGCCGCAGCTCCATCCCGCTGGACGAGATCGTCGACATCGCCGGCGTGCTCAGCGGCCTCGCCGAGAACCGGATGCCCACCCCCCAGGTCGCCCACGCCGTCGGCTCCGGCAGCCTGCTGGTCCGCTCCGACGAGGGCATGTTCCACTTCATCCACGGCTCGGTGGGGGAGTGGCTGGTCGCCCGCGCCGCCGCCGAGGCGCTGGCCCGCGAGGACACCACCCTGCTCGCCCGCGGCCCGCTCAGCCGGCTCGCGGTCGAGTTCCTCTGCGACCTGGCCGACCACCAGGCCTGCCAGCGGTGGGCCCGCTCCGTCCTGGACACCCCCGAGACCGCCACCGAGGCGGCCCGGCTCAACGCCGTCAAGGTGCTCGACCGGCTGCGCGTCCCCGCCCACACCGACCTGCGCGGCGCCACCCTGGCCGGCGAGGACCTGTCGCACCGCGACCTGTCCGGCGTCGACCTGTTCGGCGCGGACCTGCGCGGCGCCCGGCTGCTCGGCGCCAACCTCTCCGGCGCGGACCTGCGCGGCGCCCGGCTGGCCGGCGCCCGCCTCGACTCCGCCGACCTCACCGGCGCGGACCTGCGCTTCGCCGATCTGCGCGGCGCCCGGCTGGTCCGCACCGACCTGCGCGGCGCCCGGCTGCGCGGCAGCCACTGGCAGCGGTCCGCGCTGATCTCCGCCGTCACCGACGAGGAGGTGCTCGCCGCCCCCGAACTGCGCGCCGCCGCGATCGCCCCCGGACTCCCGGTCGAGGCCGGCTTCAGCCCCTCCGAGGTCGGCGTCCCCTACGGCTTCGACGTGCGCTCCACCCGGCTGCCCGAGCCGGTCGCCTTCAGCCGCGACGGCCACCTGCTCGCCGTCGGCTCCGAGGACGGCAGCGTGCTGATCTGCGACGCCGTGACCGGCATCGCCCTGCGCACGCTCAAGGACCACATCGGGCGGGTCTACTCGGTCAAGTTCGCCGACGACGTCCTCGCCACCGGCAGTGCCGACGGCACCGTCCGGCTCTGGGACCCGGTCTCCGGCGAGTGCCGCCACCGCCTGGACGTGCACCCCGGCGGCGTCTGGCCGCTCTCGCTCGCCCGGGACGGACGGCTGGTCGCCACCGGAGACCTGAACGGGGTGGTCACCCTCTGGGACACCGCCACCGGCGAGCCCCGGCACCGCCTGCCCGGCCACGCCGCGCCCGTCTACACGGCCGTGTTCAGCCCCGACGGCACCCTGATCGTCACCGGCGACCAGCGTGGCGGCGGCCGGCTGTGGTCCACCGCGAACGGCCGCCGGCTCGCCGAACTCCCGGGTCACCGCGGCACCCTCTACCGCTCCGCGTTCAGCCCGGACGGCACCCTGGTCGCCACCGCCGACGGCGGCCCCGACGACGGCACCGGCGGCACCGTCCGGATCTGGGAGGTCGCCTCCCGCCGGCTGCGCCACAGCATGCCCGGCCACGCCGGACGGATCTACACCCTCGCCTTCCACCCCGACGGCGACCTGCTCGCCAGCGGCGACACCGAGGGGCAGATCCGGCTCTGGAACCCGCTCGACGGCACCGCGGTCGGCCGCCCGGAGGACTCCACCGGCAAGATCTACCAGGTCACCTTCGACGAGGCCGGCACCCGGTTCGCGGCCAGCGACAGCGACGGCGGCGTCCGGGTCTGGCGGGTCGGTCCCGCCGACGGCACCGGTGGGGCCCGGGAGGTGACGCCGCTGCGCCGGCAGCCGCCCGAGCACCGGGGCTCGGTCTGGGCCTGCCGGTTCCGGCCCGGTTCCGGCCGGGGCGGCGCGGAGAGCGACCCGCTGCTGGTCACCGGCGCCAACGACGGCCGGGTCCGGCTCTGGGACCCGTCCTCGGGGCGCAGCCGCCAGCTGCTGCGCGGCCACGGCCGGCGGATCGGCTCGCTCACCTTCAGCGGTGACGGCACCCTGCTGGCGGCCGGCGGCAACGACGGCCGGGTCCGGCTCTGGGAGCCGTCCACCGGCCGCCGGCTGCGCGAACTCTCGGGCCGCAGCAGCCGGCTGGTCTCGGCCGTGTTCAGCCCGGAGGACGCGGTGCTGGCCACCGCCACCAACGACGGCGACCTGTGCCTGTGGAACGCCCGCACCGGCGAGTACCTGCGCGAGATGGACGTCGAGACCGAGCACGTCTGGGCGGAGGCGTTCAGCGCCGACGGCGTCCTGGTGGCCACCGCCAACGACGACGACACCGTCCGGATCTGGTACCGGCGCACCGGCGCCCACCTCACCACGCTCCGCGAGCACCGCGGCCGGGTCCGCTCGATCGCGTTCAGCCCGGACGGGCGGCAGCTGCTGACCGGCTGCGACGACAGCCGGGTGCGGATCTCCGACGTCGACGCCGGCCGGGTGGTGGCCGAACTCGACGGCCACACCGACCGGGTGTACGCCGTCTCGCCGGCGGCCGACAGCACCTGGCTGGCCAGCGCCTCCTGGGACGGCACCGCGGTGATCTGGGTGGACCGCGCGGTCCGGCACCGGCTGACCGGCCACGTCGGCCGGCTGTGGACCGCGGCCGCCCACCCGCACCGCCCGCTGCTCGCCACCGCCGGCGACGACCGGGTGGTCCGGCTCTGGGACCCGCTCTCCGGCACCGAGGTGGCGGGCCTGCGCGGCCACACCGGCCGGATCCTCGCCGTCACGTTCAGCCCGGACGGCTCCCTGCTGGCCAGCGGCGGCGAGGACGGCACGATCCGGCTCTGGCACGTCCCCGAGGAGGGCCGCCCCACCGCGCTCGCGACCCTGCTCGGCACCCCCGACGGCTGGGCCGCCCTGCTGCCCTCCGGCGCCTACAAGTGCGAGGGCGACGTCGCGGGCGAGTTCTGGCACGCCGTCGGCATGTGCCGCTTCGAACCGGGCGAGCTCGACTCCCACCTCCCCGGCGTCCACCGCCTCCCCCCGGACGCCCTGCTCTGACCCGCCGAGAAGCATGACGAAGGCCCCGCCGGTGGTACCGGCGGGGCCTTCGCGTGTTCAGCGGTTCACCCGGTGGTGCGGGCTCCTGCCGGTACTGCCTACTGGTACTGCACGGACAGGGTCGCGCCCGCGAAGTCCTGCTGGGCGGCGAGGCTGAAGTAGACCCAGCCGGCTGGGGGGTTGGTGACGGTGAGGGTCTCGGCGTTGCCCGGGTTGGCGGACTTGGCGAGGGTGTTGCCGGTGGTGGCCCAGTTGGAGCCGCCGTAGAGGAGGTCGGCGTTGCCGGTGCCGCCGCTGCTGGTGATGGTCAGCGTCTTGACGCCGGCCGGCAGGTTGATGAAGTGGTAGCTGTAGTTGCCGGTGGCGGCGGCCAGGTTGTCGCGGCGGCAGTTGTTGTCGAACTGGCGGGTGTCCGCGATGGTGCACAGCGGGACGGTCGGGGTGACCGGGCCGGTCGGGGCCTCCGGCAGCGGGCCGCAGTCGTTGGTGGCGCAGGCGCCGAGCCAGTTGCTGAAGTCGGCGTCGTAGCGGGTGCCGATGGTGGTCTTCAGGATGGTGCGGGCGCCGTTCCAGTCACCGGTGCGGTACTTGGCGAGCACGGCGTCCATGTCGGCGCGGTGCTGCTGCAGCATGTAGCGGCTGGCCAGCCAGCCCCAGCGGTAGACCCGGTTGGAGTTCTCGTCGGCGTCGGCGGTCTGGTCGTAGACGGTGTCGAACAGCTCGCTGAGCTTGTAGGTCTTCTTGGCGGCCTCGGCGATCGCGTCGGCGTTGCGCACGTTGCGGTAACCGTAGGAGATGTTCTCGGCGATGCCCTCGACCCACCAGATGGTCGGGGTCACCATGCCGGCCTCGAAGTCGCCGTACATGTTGTACCGGCCGTCGAGGTAGTGGGTGTACTCGTGGTTGAGGTTCCAGATCTGGAACTCCGGACGGATCCAGGAGGCCTCGTGGGCGATGAAGCGGGCCTGGTTGCCGGGCACGGCCGGGTTGCCCTCCTCGTACATGCCGCCGTTGTCGACGTCGATGTCGTAGAAGGCCCAGGCGTACAGCGAGTACTGGTCGTAGTCGTCGAAGGCGACGACCTCGAGGTTGGTGTTCACGTCGCCGGGGATGGCGCCCTTGTCACCGATGATCTTGTGGAAGTAGGCATCCTGGTTGATCAGGCTGGTGCAGGTGGTCGCAAGCTGCCCGGGGGACATGTCCTGGGCCTTGATCTTCAGACCGTCGTTGCAGACCTTCTGGATCGGCAGGATGACCGGCATGAGGCGGGTGCTCAGGTCGCAGATGCCGAAGTCGGCGCAGTGGCCCTTGTCGAACTCACGGGTGGACCACGCCAGGTTCATGGTGATCGGGGCGGTCGGGCCGGTGTTCGGGTAGCGGTTGATCAGGTCCTTCATGATCGGCCGCAGCTGGGTCTTCAGCTCCGGGACCTGCAGCGCGTAGCCGAGGTAGCGGCCCATGTTGCTGACGATGTCGAAGCGGTTCAGCAGGGAGTCGTTACGGGTGATGAAGCCGGACCAGGAGGTGAGGATGCTGGGGTCGGCCTTGAGCGCGGCCTTCCAGCCCTTGCTGTCGTCCTTGGCCGCGAAGCCGTCCTTGAGGACCCACTCGAACTCGCTGACGGTCGCCGCCATCCGCTCCGGCCAGGTGCCGGTGTAGTTGTTCAGCAGCCACTTGAAGAAGCCGGCGTAGCGGCCGAGGGTGTCGGTCTGGCCGATCACCTTGACGACCTCGACCAGCAGCTCGCCGTTGGCGGTGGTGGCGTCCTTGCTGTGGTTGTTCGCGAAGAACGCGTCCAGCGCGCCCTTGAGGGCGGCGGCCAGCGTCGGGCCGTAGCTGCCGACGGCGTTCGGGTTGGTCTCGTGCAGGTAGTAGCCGGCCCGCAGGAAGAGCACCAGCTGGCCGACGGCCGTGCTGTTGTCACCGGGGTAGGCCGGGGAGGCGTCGCGCAGCGCGTTGGCGACGGTCACCATGTTGGCCTCGCGGAAGGCGGTGCCCGCGGCGGCGGAGTCGAGGTTGAAGAGGCCGTACGTGCAGTCGACCCGCGGCAGGGCCTTGAGCTGCTGGACCAGCGAGCTGCCGGTGGCGTTGATCACGCCGGACAGGTCGGGGCAGGGGTCCGCCGCGGCGGCCGAGAAGCCCTTGGCGGCCTTGACCGGCGCGGTGACCGGGGCGGCCGGCGGGGCGTGCACCTCGTCGTTGTCCTGGGCGGAGATCTTGTAGGCGCTGGTGCTCTTGGCATCGGGCGACTTGGGGACCGGGATCGACCGCGGCGTGGCGGTGGTGGTGGTGCTGGCGCCGGCCGGGGTGGTGACGCCGGTCGGGGCGGCCTGGGCCTGCGGGGCGAACAGTCCGAGGGCGATGAAGAAGGCCGCGCCGAGCGCAGGGAGCTTGCGCGCGTTGGCCGTGGATATCCGGGAGGGACGCATCTGTGGGGGCCTCCGGGGCCGTTAGGGGCCGCGGCATGGGGGGCGCGGCCTCTCGATGTGTGACATGTAAAATGGCACACACCTCCGGTCGTCGGGAAGATCCGGGGCCGAATTATCGTTCGCCGCAACCGAAACGTTGTCAGGGAGCCCCGAGCTGGGGCCTTTGTCCCGGTTGGGGCTCAGGAGGCGGGTGCTACCGGACGAGCCGCGACGGCCCGCGGGGTGAGCGCCGCGGCCTCCAGCGGCGCCGAGGGGTCGACCGAGAGGTCCGCCGGGGCCGGCTCCGCCCCGGACCGCACCAGCAGGTCGCCGATCGCCGCCACCATCGCCCCGTTGTCGGTGCACAGCCGCAGCGGCGGCACCCGCAGGGTGATGCCGGCCGAGGCGCAGCGCCGCTCGGCAAGCTCCCGCACCCGTGAGTTGGCGGCCACCCCGCCGACCACCACCAGCGTGTCGATCCCGTGGTCCCGGCAGGCCCTGACGGCCTTGCGGGTCAACACGTCGGCGATCGCCTCCTGGAGCGCGGCGGCCGCGTCCGGGACGTTCGGCTCGGTGCCGGCGGCCCGCTGCCCCTCCACCCAGCGCGCGGCGGCGGTCTTGAGGCCGGAGAAGGAGAAGGCGTACGGCGGGTCGTTCGGCCCGCTCAGGGGGCGCGGGAGCCGGACGGCCCTGGGGTCGCCGTCGCGGGCGGCCCGGTCGATGGCGGGCCCGCCCGGGTAGGGCAGGCGCAGGATCCGGGCGACCTTGTCGAAGCACTCGCCGGCCGCGTCGTCCAGGGTGTCCCCGAGATGGACGATCGGATCGCGCGCCAGATCGCGCACCAGCAGCAGCGAGGTGTGCCCGCCGGAGACGATCAGCACGACGCACGGGTCCGGCAGCGGCCCGCCGTCGAGCGTCGCGGCGGCCACGTGCCCGGCCAGGTGGTGCACCCCGTACAGCGGGACGCCGAGCGAGAAGGAGTACGCCTTGGCGGCCGCCACCCCGATCTGCAGCGCCCCGGCCAGGCCCGGACCGGTCGTCACCGCCACCGCGCCGACGTCGGCCAGGGTGAGCCCGGCCCGCCGCAGCGCCTCGTCGACCACCGGCGCCATCGCGTGCAGGTGCGCGCGGGCGGCGATCTCGGGGACCACGCCGCCGTAGCGGGCGTGCTCGTCCATCGAGGACGCCACCGCCTGGCCGAGCAGCACGCCGTCGCGCACCAGCCCCGCGCCGGTCTCGTCGCAGGACGACTCGATCCCCAGGACCACCGGTGATCCGGCCACGCTGCTCACCCTTATTGCTCGTAGTTCTTACCTGCAACTATTGTGCAACAAGGATGGTGGCGAAGTTCTCCGGGGTGGGAGGAATACGCAGGAGCCGATGCTTAGTTTCTGCAACCGATACGCAATAGTGTTGACCCGGCACGATCGTCACCGTTGAACTCGCCGAAAGGGCCCGTCTCCTGATGAGCACCTACTCGCTTCCCGACCTGCCGTACGACTACTCCGCGCTGGAGCGCGCGATGTCCGCGGAGATCCTGGAGCTGCACCACTCCAAGCACCACGCCGCGTACGTCAAGGGCGCCAACGACACCCTTGAGCAGCTCGCCGAGGCGCGGGACAAGGAGCAGTTCGGCGGTCTGGTCGGCCTCCAGAAGACCTTCGCCTTCCACCTGTCCGGCCACGTGCTGCACTCGCTGTTCTGGGAGAACCTCTCCCCGGAGGGCGGCGACCGCCCCGACGGCGAGC
The DNA here is from genome assembly GCF_044748625.1 of Kitasatospora sp. NPDC089913. Lineage (NCBI taxonomy): Bacteria > Bacillati > Actinomycetota > Actinomycetes > Kitasatosporales > Streptomycetaceae > Kitasatospora > Kitasatospora sp. NPDC089913. The sequence goes on from NZ_JBIVGI010000016.1 coordinate 112,226, forward strand.
TGGCCGACGCGATCACCGAGCACTTCGGCAGCTTCGAGGCGTTCAAGAAGCAGCTGACCACCGCCACCACCGGCGTCCAGGGCTCCGGCTGGGGCATCCTCTCCTGGGAGCCGCTCGGCAAGCGCCTGATCGTCGAGCAGGTCTACGACCACCACGGCAACGTCGGCCAGGGCACCACCCCGCTGCTGGCCTTCGACGCCTGGGAGCACGCCTACTACCTGCAGTACCGCAACGTCCGCCCCGACTACGTCACCAAGCTCTGGGACGTCGTCAACTGGCAGGACGTCTCGACCCGCTTCTCGGCGGCCAAGAGCGCCTGACCCCTCACAGGGGTGAAGCGCCCGCACACACCTGACCCAGGGCAGGGCAGGTAACGAAGGGCCCCCGACCGGTGCGAACCGGCCGGGGGCCCTTCCGTCAGCGCCGGGCACCGGCGGGCCAGAGCACCTGGACGTGAACACCCAGTCGCCGCGCGTACGCGACGACGTCCGCCGTCCCGCCGTAGCCCCGGGCGGGCAGGCCGTCCCAGACGGCGATCAGCCGGTCGACCTGCCCGACCAGCAGCTCGCTCCCGGCCATGTGGGCGGCCTCGTCGGACTCCACCCGGCCGGTGTGGTGCTCCTCGGAGGCGTCCCGGAGGAGGCGGTCGTAGACCGGGTGGTGCCACTCCGGCAGGCTCTCGCGGTACCGCTGGGCGGGGACGACCACTTCGAGCCGGGCACCCCGGTCGAGCGCGAGCTCGGCGATCCATGCGTCCGGCCCGTCCGCGATACAGGACACGACCGTGAGCTCGGCCGTGTCCTCCCCGGCCACGGCCTCCGCGAGCAGCCGCCGGACCTGTTCCTCCAGTTCGGCATCCAGCCCCCGGTGCCCCGTGATTCCGATCCGCATCGTGCCCCTTCCTACTGGACGGCGTTGCCGGTGTGCGCTTCGAACTGGGCGAGGCTTCCCACCTGGTAGGCGGTGAGCAGTGGGTTGTGGCTCGACCGGGCCGCCTGGATCGCGGCCCCGTAGAAGGAACGTGCCGACCCGTGGTCGCCCATGTCCCAGGCGAGCCAAGCCGCCGGGCTCGCTGCCTCGCTCGCGACCCCGGCGAGTGCGATCCGCCGGTCCTCGGTCGGTGCCGTGCTGATGATTCCTCGAATCAGCCGCAGGTGTGAGTGAACGGCCTCGCCGAGTTCGCGGGAGGGTGTCGATCCGTCCAGCGTTCGGTACGAGGTCGTGGCGAGCCGGAGCGCGGCCGCCTGCGATTCGCTCTCGTCCGAGGAGGGACCGAGGGCGGCGACAACGGGCGCGGCGACGGCGATCGCCGCCGCCGCGCCCAGGAACTGACGCCTCTGCACGCTGTCGCCTCCCTTCGTTGTCCGGTTCGGCGCTCCGGCCAGGCCGAGCACGGCCGGTGGGATGTCCAGGTGGCGTGATATCCGCAGCAGGACATCCATGGCATAGGGACCGCTGCCGCGCTTCTCCAGCCGTGAGACGGCCGACTGCGACAACCCGCACGCCGCACCCAACTGCAGCTGGGTCAGCCGCTTTTGGATCCGTGCCAGTGCGACGACCTTGCCGTAGTTTCCGGTCCGGGACGCCTCCCGGACCACCGCCGCGTTCCAGTTCACCAGCCCACCCAAAGCTACGGGCCCACGTGGGGCCGGTGACGCGGCTTCGATGCGGCACCCGCATACGCGTATGCGGGTGCCGCATCGTCGATCGTCCCACAGCTGTCACGGCTTGTTGACTGTTGGTGATCGTTCGTTCGGTCCTCGGCAGCTCTTCTGCCCCGTCGACGTGGAGGCGTTCATGGTGGTCAGCCCGCTCAGCAGTGCCCGGTTCCCGGTTCCGCTGGAATGGGGGATGCCGCCGGGGCCGGAGGCGGTGCCGGGGGCGCGGTGGTTGGTGGCGGCGATCGTGCGGGAGTGGGGTGTGCCGCTCTCGGTCGAGGCGCTCCAGGATCTGGAGCTGTGTGCCAGTGAAGTGATCGCCAACGCGATGCTGCACACCGGGGACCGCTGCCTTGTCACGGTACTGCGGCGGCCGGGGTTGCTCTGCGTGGAGGTGGCCGACCGGTGCCCCGCGCTCCCGGGGCGGGAGCGCGGGGCCGACGAGACGGGCGGGCGGAGGCTGGTGCTGGTGGCGGCGTTGGCTCAAGGCTGGGGGTGGCACCCCGAAAGCCCCGGCAAGGTGGTGTGGTTCGAGTTCCCCGAGCAGCACGAAGCGCCGTGCCCCACACACGGGTGGGGCACGGCGCTCGGTGTTCTCGCGGCGTAGCGCGCAGCTTCAGGGCACCGGTGGCAGGCCGAAGGCGTCCAGGATGCTGTCCGCCGCCAGGGTGGCCGTGAGGGTGCCCTCCCGGACCCGGCGTTCCAGTTCGGGGACCAGACGGGTCACCTCGGGGTGGGAGTGCAGCCGGGTGAGGAGCTGGTCGTGCACCATCGCCCAGGTCCACTCCACCTGCTGGTCGCGCCGCTTGGCCGCCAGTGCGCCGGTCGCGTCGAGCACCTTGCGGTGCTGCTGCAGCCGTTCCCAGAGCACGTCCAGGCCGCTGCCGTCCTGCCCCGAACAGGTCAGCACCGGCGGCGTCCACGGCGCGTCGGGGGCCTGCAACAGCCGCAGGGCGCCCGCGAGTTCGCGGGCGGCCGCCTTGGCGTCGAGTTCGTGCGGGCCGTCCGCCTTGTTGACCGCGATGACGTCGGCCAGCTCCAGTACGCCCTTCTTGATGCCCTGCAGCTGGTCGCCGGTGCGGGCCAGCGACAGCAGCAGGAAGGAGTCGACCATGCCCGCCACCGTGGTCTCCGACTGGCCGACGCCGACCGTCTCGATCAGCACCACGTCGTAGCCGGCGGCCTCCATCACGAGCATCGACTCCCGGGTGGCCTTGGCCACCCCGCCGAGCGTGCCCGAGGTCGGCGACGGCCGGACGAAGGCGGCCGGGTCCACCGCCAGGCGCTCCATCCGGGTCTTGTCACCCAGGATCGAGCCGCCGGTGCGGCTGGAGGTCGGGTCGACGGCCAGCACCGCGACCTTGTGGCCCTGCCCGGTGAGCATGGTGCCGAAGGCGTCGATGAAGGTCGACTTGCCGACGCCGGGCACCCCGGTGATGCCCACCCGGACCGCCCCGCCGGCGTGCGGCAGCAGCATCGTCAGCAGCTGCTGCGCCAGCGCGCGGTGGTCGGGCCGGGTGGACTCGACGAGGGTGATGGCCCGCGCGATGTACGCGCGCGAGCCCTCCCGTACACCGGTCGCGTAGCTGTCGAGGTCGATCGTCCGGGGCGGCATCCGACCCGCCGCCTCAGAGCTCGTGGCCGAGGTCGGCCGCGAGCGACTTCAGGAGGTCGTAGGCGGCCTCCGGGATCACCGTGCCGGGCGGGAAGACCGCCGCGGCGCCCGCCTCGTAGAGGGCGTCGAAGTCCTGCGGGGGGATCACCCCGCCGACCACGATGGTGATGTCCTTGCGTCCGGCGGCGGCGAGTTCGGCGCGCAGCGCGGGCACCAGGGTGAGGTGGCCGGCGGCGAGCGAGGAGACGCCGACGATGTGCACGTCCGCCTCGACGGCCTGCCGGGCGACCTCGGCCGGGGTCTGGAACAGCGGGCCGACGTCGACGGTGAAACCGAGGTCGGCGAAGGCGGTGGCGATCACCTTCTGGCCGCGGTCGTGGCCGTCCTGGCCCATCTTGGCGACCAGGATGCGCGGCCGGCGGCCCTCGGCCCGCTCGAACCGCTCGACCAGGTCCCGGGTGCGCTGCAGGGGGGCGGAGGGGCCCGCTTCGTCTCGGTACACACCGGAGATGGTACGGATCTGGCCCGAGTGGCGGCCGTACACCTTCTCCAGGGCGTCGGAGATCTCGCCGACGGTGGCCTTGGCACGGGCGGCGTTCACGGCCAGGTGCAGCAGGTTGCCGTCGAGCGAGCCGCCGCGCGAGGGACCGGCCTCGGCGGCCCGGGTGAGCGCGTCCAGGGCGGCGCGGGTGGCGGCCTCGTCGCGCTCCGCGCGCAGCCGGCGCAGCTTCTCGAGCTGGGCGGCGCGCACCGCGGAGTTGTCGACCTTGAGCACGTCGATCTGCTCGTCGCTCTCGACCCGGTACTTGTTGACGCCGATCACCGGCTGGCGGCCGGAGTCGATCCGCGCCTGGGTGCGGGCGGCCGCCTCCTCGACCCGCAGCTTGGGGATGCCGGCGTCGATGGCCTTGGCCATGCCGCCGGCCGCCTCGACCTCCTGGATGTGCTGCCAGGCGCGGTTCGCCAGGTCGTGGGTGAGCTTCTCGACGTAGGCCGAGCCGCCCCACGGGTCGATGACCCGGCAGGTGCCGGACTCCTGCTGCAGCAGCAGCTGGGTGTTGCGGGCGATCCGGGCGGAGAAGTCGGTCGGCAGCGCGAGCGCCTCGTCCAGCGCGTTGGTGTGCAGCGACTGGGTGTGGCCCTGGGTGGCGGCCATCGCCTCCACGCAGGTGCGGGCGACGTTGTTGAAGACGTCCTGGGCGGTGAGCGACCAGCCGGAGGTCTGCGAGTGGGTGCGCAGCGACAGCGACTTGGCGTTCTTCGGGTCGAACTGCTTGACCAGCTTGGCCCAGAGCAGCCGGGCCGCGCGCAGCTTGGCGACCTCCATGAAGAAGTTCATGCCGATCGCCCAGAAGAACGACAGCCGGGGCGCGAACGCGTCCACGTCCAGGCCGACGTCCAGTCCGGCCCGCAGGTACTCGACGCCGTCGGCCAGGGTGTAGGCCAGCTCCAGGTCGGCGGTGGCCCCGGCCTCCTGGATGTGGTAGCCCGAGATGGAGATCGAGTTGTACCGGGGCATCTTCTGCGAGGTGTACGCGAAGATGTCGGAGATGATCCGCATCGAGGGCTGCGGCGGGTAGATGTACGTGTTGCGGACCATGAACTCCTTGAGGATGTCGTTCTGGATGGTCCCGGCCAGCTTCTCCGGCGGCACCCCCTGCTCCTCGGCCGCGACGATGTACAGCGCCAGGACGGGCAGCACCGCGCCGTTCATGGTCATCGAGACGGACATCCGGTCCAGCGGGATGCCGTCGAACAGCTGGCGCATGTCGTAGATCGAGTCGATCGCGACGCCCGCCATGCCGACGTCGCCGGTGACCCGCGGGTGGTCGCTGTCGTAGCCGCGGTGGGTCGGCAGGTCGAAGGCGACCGACAGGCCCTTCTGGCCGGCCGCCAGGTTGCGGCGGTAGAAGGCGTTGGACTCCTCGGCGGTGGAGAAGCCCGCGTACTGCCGGACCGTCCACGGCTGGTTGACGTACATCGTCGGGTACGGGCCGCGCAGGTACGGGGCGATGCCCGGGTAGGTGCCCAGGAAGTCCAGGCCGGCGAGGTCCTCGGCGGTGTACAGCGGCTTGACGCCGATGCCCTCGGGGGTGTCCCAGAGCTGCTCGTCGACGTCCTTGCCGGTGGCCTGCCGCCAGGCGGCGCGCCACTGGGCCTCGGTGGCCTCCGGGCGGCCGGTCCCGGCGTCCGGGCGGTCGGCTCCGGCGTCCGGGCGGGTGGTCCCGGTGTCCTGGTCCGCGGGGGCGCCGTCGGCGTCCGGGTCCAGCCCGATCGCGGTGAAGTCGGGGATCATCGGGCCACTCCGATCTCGTCGAGCAGGGAGGTCAGGACGGCGACGGCGTCGCCGCCGGCGAAGACGAAGCCGTCCACGTCCGCGGGCGGGTTCTCGCCCGGCCGGCCGGCCAGCAGGACGCGGCGCGCGCCGGCGGCCCTGAGCGCGCCGGCCACCGCCCCGGCGTGCTCGCCGTACAGGGCGTCGCTGGAGCAGAGGCAGGCCACCGCGGCGCCGCTCGCGGCGAACGCCTCGGCGAAGGCCGCCGGGTCGGTGCCCTCGTGCGCGCTGGTGGCGATGCCGCCGGCCTGGAACAGGTTGGCGGCGAAGGTGGTGCGCGCGGTGTGCGCGGACGCGCTGCCGATCGACGCCAGGAACAGCGCCGGCCGCCCGCCGGTGGCCGCGAGGTGCGCGTCCGAGCGGTCGCGCAGCGCCTCGTACGCCTCGGCGCGCCGCACCGTCGGCAGCCCGCCGCCGGGGCCGGCCGGGGCCGGTTCGCGGACCAGTGCCTGCTCGCCGAGGTTGGGGAACTCGCTGACACCGGTGACCGGTTCGCGCCGCTTGGCGAGCCGGACCGAGCGCTCGGCCCAGGTGGCGGCGATCCGCTCCTCGACCAGGCCGGACTCCAGCGCCGCGCGCTGGCCGCCGGCCCGCTCGATCTCCTGGAACCAGGCCCAGGCGGCGTGGGCGAGTTCGTCGGTCAGCCGCTCGACGTACCAGGAGCCGCCGGCCGGGTCGACGACCCGGGCCAGGTGCGACTCCTCGAGCAGGATCGCCTGGGTGTTGCGGGCGATCCGGCGGGCGAAGGCGTCCGGCAGGCCGACCGCCGAGTCGAACGGCAGCACGGTCACCGCGTCGGCCCCGCCGACACCGGCGGCCAGGCAGGCGATGGTGGTGCGCAGCATGTTCACCCACGGGTCGCGGGCGGTCATCATGACGTCGGAGGTGACGGCGTGCTGGCGCTGTGCCGAGGCGGCCGGGGTGGCGCCGGAGGCCTCGGCCACCCGGGCCCAGAGCCGGCGCGCGGCGCGGAGCTTGGCGATCGTCAGGAACTGGTCGGCGTCCGCCGCGTAGCGGAACTCCAGCTGGCCGAGCGCGGCGTCCACGGAGAGCCCGGCGGCGGTGAGGGTGCGCAGATAGGCGACGCCGGTGGCCACCGAGGCGCCCAGCTCCTGGGCGGGCGAGGCGCCGGCCCCGTGGTACGGCAGGGCGTCGACGGCCAGCGCGCGCACGCCGGGGAAGCCCTCGGCGCAGCGGGCGGCGAGCGCGGCGGCCTCGGCGAGCAGGGCGTCGGTGCGCGCGGCGTCGCCGGTGCGGGCCTGCAGGCCGAGCGGGTCGGCGCCCAGGGTGGCGACGGCGGAGCCGGGGGAGACCTCGCGCTCCCGGTACAGCGCGAACAGCTGCTCGGCGGCTGCGGGGAACTCGGCGCCGGCGTCGAGGACCACGGCGGCCAGGTCGAGGTAGACGCCGGTGAGCGCCTCGCCCAGCGCGGTGACCGGGAGCCCGGCCCCGCCGAGCTCCAGCCAGAGCGAACCGCCGCCGTGCTCCAGGTCGGCCAGCGCGGCCTGGTTGGTGCGCCGCGGATCGGGGTCGCTGTGCCGCTGGCGGACGTCCCAGCCCGAGACCGAGGCGCCCTGCGGCCGGGCGCCGCGCACGAACGGCGGGAAGCCGGGGAGGCCGGGGTCGGCCGGGGCGTCCTCGGCGGTGTACAGCGGGCGGGCGCGCAGCCCGTCCTGGAGCGCGGTACCGAGCGCGTGCTCGGCCGCGGCGCCGTCCTCGGGCTGCGCCCCCGCCTTGCGGAGCACACCCTCGACGAGGGTCTGCCACTGCTCGCGGTGGGCGGCCGGGAACTCGGCGGCCAGGGGAAGCCCTTCGGGCGGGACCGTCATGCCCCGCAGGTTAGCGCCCGTTCGCGGGGGCGCAGGAGAGGCGAAGGGTGTGACCTTGCCCTCGCTGTGCACTCTATTGCACTACCGGTGCCACAGGGGGCGCGAACAGGGGGTCGGGCAGGGGTCGGGCAGGGGTCGAGCATGGGTGGGACAGGGGTTGAGCAGGGGTCCGGAAGGGGGTGCTCGCGGTCCGGGGCGCGGTTTCGGAGGCGGGTGGCTTGCGGAACCTCGGTGGTCATCTATTAAGTTACTTAGTAGAGCGCGGACGGAGGGCGCCGCGGAGGGCGCCGTACCCCTCGCCGTACGCCGGCCTGCCCGTTCACGCGCCCGTGTTCACGCCCTCCGGCTCGACCGTCACCCCTGCTCGTCCCTACTCGTCGCCAGGAGACCGCCACCATGGGAAAGCGCCGCAAGCCCAGCCCCCCGAGCCGGGCCCGCCTGGCGGTCCTCACGACCGCGATGGCCGGCGGCGTCGTCCTCACCGCCGGTCCCGCCCAGGCCGAGCCCGCGCCGGGCCTCGCCAGCGTGAAGGAGGAGGTCGACCGGCTCAACGAGGAGGCCGAGCAGTCGATCGAGCGCTACAACGGCTTCCAGGAGAAGCAGCAGAAGCTCCAGGGCGAGGCGAGCCGGATCCAGGAGAAAGTGGCCCGGGGCCAGGACGCGATGAACGAGCTGCGCACCCAGCTCGGCGGCGTCGCGGCCGACCAGTACCGCAACGGCGGCATCGACCCGTCCGTCCAGTTGATGCTCGACTCCGACCCCGGCGTCTATCTCGCCCGGGCCGCCGCCCAGAACCAGGTCGTCGACTCGCAGGCGGCCCTGCTGCGCCAGGCCCTGGCCGAGCAGCGCCGGCTCGACCAGGACCGGGCCGAGGCCACCGCCACCCTCGGTCAGCTCGACCAGGCGGCCGCCGCGCTCGCGGGCGAGAAGAAGGCGGTCCAGGACAAGCTGGCCAAGGCCCAGGCGCTGCTCAACAGGCTCAGCGCCGCCGACCGGGCCAGGATCAACGCCCAGGAGGCGGCCGCCACCCGGGCCTCCCGCTCCGCCGCCGAGCGGCCCGACCCCGCCGTGCCCGCCTCCGGCCGCGCGGCCGCCGCGATCCGCTTCGCCTACGCGCAGCTCGGCAAGCCGTACGTCTGGGGCGCCACCGGCCCGTCCGGCTTCGACTGCTCCGGCCTCACCGGCGCCGCCTACCGCGCGGCCGACGTCAAGCTCCCGCGCGTCTCCCAGGCCCAGTGGAACGCCGGCGCCCGCGTCGCCCGCGCCGACCTCCAGCCGGGCGACCTGGTCTTCTTCTACGGCGACCTGCACCACGTCGGCCTCTACATCGGCGACGGGAAGATGATCCACGCCCCGCGCACGGGGAAGAACGTCGAGATCCTCCCGATCGACGCCATGCCCTACGTCGGCGCGGTCCGCCCCTGACGGGCCCCGGACCCCGCGGGCGCGCGGTCGTGCTCAGTCGACGATCAGCAGGCTGGCACCGTTCGGCGCGCTCGAGCGGTGCGCCTCCGCGTCGTCGGCCACCTGGTAGCTGCCGCCCCGGCCGGTCACCACGACCCGGCCGTCGTCGAGCGTGGTGACGAGCTCGCCCTCCAGGACGAACAGGACGTGCCCCTTGCGGCACCAGTGGTCCGCGACGTAGCCCGGGCTGTAGTCGACCCGCCGGACCCGGACGTCCCCGAACCGCTGGACACGGCTGGTGACTTCGCCGCGCTCGCCGGGCTTGCGCTCCTCGGCGACCCGGGTCCAGTCGGTGGCGGTGAAGGGGAAACCGGTGAGGTCCATGCCGTCACCCTAGTCGGTCGCTCCGGACTGCCCCCGGGTCACGGGTGCGGGGCGCAGGCCAGCAGGTAGGGGAGGAGCGGGGCGGCGAGGGCGGCCAGGCGGTAGGCGGGCGCCGGGGCCGCGGGGGGCCGGGCGAGGCGCTGGACCCGGGCGAGCACGCCGGTGGACGCGGCGGCGAGGGCGGCCGGGGCCGGTCCGGGCCCGGTGGTGGCCAGGGCGCAGAGCGCGCCCGCGAGTTCGGCGCGGGTCACCCGGGCGAGCGCGGCGTCGTCGGCCGCCATCTCCAGCAGCAGCGCCACCTCGGCCCGCCCGAGCCGGGCGAGCGGGAGGCGGCCGAGGAGGAGCGCGAAGGTGTCGGCGGCCAGCAGGACCAGGTGGTGGCGTCCGCGCAGGTGCCCGTACTCGTGGGCGACGGCCGCGGCGAGCCCGCGCTCGTCCAGCAGGTCGACGGCGCCCCGGGTCGCCACGACCCGGGCCCGGCGGCCGGGCAGGCAGTAGACGGCGGGCCGCGGGTCCTCCAGGACGAGCAGCCGGAGCCCCGGTTCCCGGATGGCCACCAGGTCGAGCAGCCGGAGTCCCGGTTCCCGGGTGGCCACCAGGTCGAGCGTCCGGCGGTGCCGTCGCCGGGCTCCGGCGGCCCGGGCGGCGAGCACGGCGGTGACCGCCGCCACCGCGCCGCCGGCCGCGACCGGGACCCACCGGTCGTGGACGTGCGGTGCGACGGCCGGTTCCAGGTGCGGGAACAGTCCGACGAGGCCGGCCGGTTCGTGTCCGAGCGGCGCCACCAGGTGGTGCGCCGCCAGCAGCAGTCCGGTGCCGAAGGAGGCCATCAGCGCGAGCCAGAGCGCCGCACCGAGGGCGGGTCGCGCCTGGAGCCGGGCCCGCAGCCGCGCCGAGCCGGCCAGCCGGCGCGGGAGCAGGACGCCGACCAGGAGCAGGTGCAGTGCCAGCAGGGCCAGGGTCACCGCTCGTCGTCCCGCGCCTTGACCTGCTCCAGTGCGGCGAGCAGGGCCGTCGCCTCGTCGCCGCTGATCCGGTCGACGAAGTGCAGCAGGGCCCCGGCGCGGTCCGGACTGCCCTCCAGGGCCTGGTGCATCAGCTGCGCGGTGTACGACTCCCGGGTGCAGGTCGGTTCGTAGACCCAGGCCCGGCCGACCTTGGTCCGCCGCAGCCACTCCTTGGTGTGCAGGATGTCGGCGACGGTGTTGACGGTGGTGTACGCGACCGGGCGCTGCCGCCGCAGATCGTCGACGACCTCGCGCACGGTGGCCGGGCGGCCCCAGGACCAGAGCCGGTCCATGATCTCGGCCTCCAGATCACCCAGTCCGCGCAGCACCCGTCCGCTCCTCAGCCGTCCCGCCCCCGGGTCTCCTGTCCCTGTGCCCGGTGCCCGCCCATCGTACGGCCGGGTCCGGCCGCGGAGGCCGGGCGCCGGGCCCGCGCTCAGCTGCGCATCCGCCGGAGCAGGTCGGTGGCGGCCGCGGGCCAGTGCGGGTGCTCGAAGCCGAACCCGGCCGCGAGCAGCCGCCCCGGCGCCACCGCCCGGCTCTTCAGCAGCAGTTCGGTGTCCGAGCGGAGTGCGAACGCGCCCAGTTCGGCCATCCACCGGGTGGCCGGGAGCCCCACCGGGATGCCCTTGGCCCGCCGGATCGCCTGCATGAACACCCGCTGCGGCAGCGGCGTCGGCGCGGCGAGGTTGACCGGTCCGGCGATGTCCTCCCGGTCGAGCAGGAAGCGCACCGAGCGGACCAGGTCCCGGTCGTGGATCCACGACAGGTACTGCCCGCCGCCGTCGACCGGACCGCCCAGGCCGGTCCTGGCCAGCCGCACCAGCTGGTGGAAGGCGCCGCCCGCCTCCGGGCTCATCACCATGGCGCAGCGCAGCGCGACCCGCCGGGTGTCCGGGGTGGCCGCGTCGGTCTGCTCGCGCTCCCAGGCGCGGGCGATCCGCACGCTCCGCTCCCAGTACGCGGGGACGCCGGGCTCCTCGCCGCCGATGACGCCGGTGTCCTCGTCGTGCGGGGCGCCGTAGGTGTGGGAGTAGATGGTGGCGGTGCTCATCTGCAGCCACACCCGGGGCGGGCGCCGGGCGCCCGCGATCGCGCGGCCGACGGCCCGGGTGGAGTGCACCCGGGAGTCCATCATGTCGCGCAGGTTCTGCTCGGTGTAGCGGCAGTCGACGCTGCGCCCGGCGAGGTTGATCACGGCGTCGGCGCCGTCGACCGCGGCGGTCCAGCGGCCCAGCGAGCGGCCGTCCCAGAAGATCTCCTGGTCGCGCCGGGGCCGGCGGGTGAGCAGCACCACCTCGTGGCCGTCGGCGGTGAGCGCGCGGTCCAGGACGCGCCCGATCTGGCCGGTCCCACCGGGTATGACGATCCTCATCGAGATCCCCCCTCGAAACGATTGGTCGTGCGCACCCTAGCGGTCGACCTGAACGTGTTCAAAATGCCGGTGTCGCCAGGACATGGCCGGAAATGTGTCCGAATCCGTGGAACCACCGGCGGCGTTCACCCGACTGGTGGTCCGGATCCGATCGTCTGCTCGCCCTAGCTCGCCCTAGCTCGTTCAAGCTCGTTCAAGGAGTGCTCGCGCATGTGCGGAATCACCGGCTGGGTGTCCTTCCACCAGGACGTCCGCCAAAGCGCCCCCGTCATCGAGGCGATGACCGCCACCATGACCCTGCGCGGCCCCGACGCCGGCGGCGTCTGGCTCGGCCGCCACGCCGCCCTCGGCCACCGCCGCCTCGCCGTCATCGACATCGACGGCGGCGCCCAGCCGATGCCCGACCGCCGGGACGAGCCCGGCGTCGTCCTCACCTACAGCGGCGAGGTCTACAACCACCACCAGCTGCGCGCCGAACTCCGCGCCAAGGGCCACCGCTTCGAGACCCGGAGCGACACCGAGGTGGTGCTGCGCGCCTACCAGGAGTGGGGCGACGCCCTCGTCGAGCGGCTGGAGGGCATGTACGCCTTCGCCGTCTGGGACGAGCGCGAGCAGCGCCTGCTGCTGGTCCGCGACCGGCTCGGCGTCAAGCCGCTGTTCTGGGCCGAGATCGACGGCGGCCTCGCCTTCGGCTCCGAGCCCAAGGCGCTCTTCGCCCACCCGGAGATCACCCCCACGGTGGACGCCGACGGCCTGCGCGAGGCCTACAGCCTGCTCTTCAACACCGGCCCCACGGTCTGGGCCGGCGTCCGCGAGGTCCACCCCGGCGCCCTGCTCGTCCTCGACCGCAGCGGCATCCGCGAGACCCGCTACTGGGAGCTCACCGCCCGCCCCCACACCGACGGCCTGGACGCCACCAAGGAGCGGATCGGCGAGCTCGTCAACCGCGCCGCCCGCGCCCAGCTGGAGGCCGACGTCCCGCTCTGCAGCCTGCTCTCCGGCGGCCTCGACTCCACCGTCGTCACCGCCCTGGTCGCCGACGAACTGCGGCTCCAGGAGGGCCCGGACGCCAAGCTGCGCTCCTACGCCGTCGACTACAGCGACCAGGCCGAGCAGTTCACCGGCGACGTGCTGCGCACCGGCCACGACACCCCGTACGCCGCCGAGGCCGGCGCGTTCATCGGCAGCGACCACTCCACCGTGGTGCTCGACCCGCGCACCCTGCTGGACCTGGAGCACCGCCGCGCCGTCGTCGTCTCCCGGGACTCGCCGATCGGCGTCGGCGACATGGACACCTCGCTCTACCTGCTGTTCGGCGAGATCCGCAAGCACTCCACGGTCGCGCTCTCCGGCGAGGCGGCCGACGAGGTGTTCGGCGGCTACCCGTGGTTCCACAACCCCAAGGCGCTCGCCGCGCAGACCTTCCCCTGGCTGCTCGTCACCGGCGACGAGGCGGCCATGCCGATCAACCCGGACCTCGCCGCCCACCTGCGGATCGCCGAGTTCCGCGACGACACCTACCGCAGCGCGCTGGCCGCCGTCCCGCACGCGGACGGCGAGAGCCCCGAGGAGCACCGCCAGCGCGAGATGCAGCACCTGTCCATGACCCGCTGGCTGCGCCAGCTGCTGCACCGCAAGGACCGCCTCTCGATGGCCCAGGGCCTGGAGGTGCGGGTCCCGTACTGCGACCACCGGCTGGTCGAGTACGCCTTCAACACCCCCTGGGCGATGAAGAGCTACGACGGCCGGGAGAAGAGCCTGCTGCGCGCGGCCGGCCAGGGCATCGCCCCGGACTCGGTGCTGTGGCGGCCCAAGAACCACTACCCGGCGACCCACCACGCCGACTACAACGGCGGACTGCAGCGGCTCGCCCGCGAGGCGCTGGACGCGCCGCACGTGCGCGACATCGCCGACGAGACGGTGATCAAGGCCAGCCTGGACACGCCGGCCGACCAGCTGGAGTGGGGCCACCGGCTCAGGCTGGAGCGGGTCGTGGACCTCGCCCTCTGGCTGGACCACCACCGCCCGGCGCTCGCCGTCTGACGGCCCCTCCGGGGGGGCCGGCCGCCCGGGGCGGGGGGCCCCGGGGGGGGGGGGCGCGGGGGGGCGGGCCGGGCCCGCGCGCCGGGGGGGGGGGGGGGGGACCCCCCCCCCCGGGGCCCGGGGGTCGTGTCCCGCCCCCTGGGGGGGCCCCCCCCCCGCCGGGCGCGCGCGGTCGGCCGCCCCCCCGGGGGCCCGGCCCCGCGGGGGCGGGCCCGCCGGGGCTTAGGCTGCCGTGAGGCGAGGACCGGCGCAGCGGCAGGAGGGCGAGGATGCGCGACCCCCGGCACGGGCCGCTGGTGGCGATGCTGCTGGTGCTCACCGTGGTCACCGGACTGGTCGACGCCGTGAGCTACCTCGCCCTCGGGCACGTCTTCGTCGCCAACATGACCGGCAATGTGATCTTCCTGGGCTTCGCCCTGGCCGGCGCGCCCGGCCTCTCCGCGCGCGCCTCGCTCGCCGCCCTCGCCGCCTTCCTGGCCGGCTCGCTCGCGGGCGGGCACCTCGCCCGCCGCCGCCCCGGCCACCGGGGCCGGCTGCTGGTGCTCGCCGTGGCGCTCCAGGCGGCGCTGTTCGCCGGCTGCGCCGTCCTCACCGCGTTCCTCGGCCACACCGCCGAACCGGTCCGCTACACCCTGATCGGCGTGCTGGGCGGCGCGATGGGCCTGCAGAACGCGGTGGTGCGCGCGCTCAAGGTGCCGGACCTGACCACCACCGTGCTGACGATGACCCTCACCGCGCTGGCCGCCGAGCGGGCGGGCCCGCGTCGTCTCGCCTCGGCCGCCTGGATGTTCGCGGGCGCCCTGCTCGGCGCGGTGCTCGTCCTGCACGCCACCGTCCCGGCCGCCCTCACCGCCGCCCTGGCCCTGCTGCTCGCCGTCGCCGCCCTCACCCACCGCGCCTCCGGCCACCCGGCCGCCCCCTGGACCGACCCGGACGGCGCGCGCTGACGGCGGTCCGGCCGACCGGGGATCAGGTGATTGCCGAGATCAGGTAACTCCCGTCCGACTGCCTGCTGAGGACGAGATTCCAGACGATGCTTCCGCTCGCACCTGCGGCAAGCGGCGCGGTCCAGCCGTCCTCGGCGTAGTAGGCGCCCCATACCGAAGCGGTGAGCCTGACCACGGGCTCGTCCAGCTGACCGGTCGGGTGGGGGTCAGGACGGTCGGGATAGACGAAGGCCGATGCTACGACCGACCGCGCGCGATGGCTCTGTACGTCCTCGGCCCCGGTGGCTGCCTCCGCCCGCCCCGGGCGGGCGGAGGCCGGGGAAGCCGCCAGCGCGGGGACGAGGTACGGCACGGCCCTAGCGATCCCGCCGTCCGGGCCGGGGTCGCCGAGCGCCTGATCGAACGAGCTCCGGGTCACGGCCCAGGCGGTCGCGACCGACTCGGGGTCCCTGCGGTCCACCACGAGGACCGGTGCCGTACCGGCCGGCGGAGGCGGTGGGGGAGTCCGGGGCCAGCCTGTCGCGGGTTTCGGAGCACCCTTGACCTCGGTCCCGGGAAGGACCTCGCCCGCCTCGTGGCAGGGATTGCACCGCTCACCCGCGCCGAAGTCGGTGTCGTAGGAGGTGGCCCAGCCGAGCACCATGCTGTGCAGGGTGTTCGCGCGTTCTTTGCGGACGCCGGAGATCCGGAACGGTCGGCCGTCGTCCTGGAGCCGCCAGCTGTGCCGCTTCCCGTCGACCGAACCCTCGACGACCAGCACGTAGTCGTAGCTGTGGTCGGTCGCGAGCACGGTGAGGCCGATGAGCTCGGGCTTCAGGGACTCCAGGTAGAGGTACTTGTTGCGGAAGTACGGAGCGTAGGAGACCCCGTCGGAGCCGGCGATCAGAGCGGCGGGATCGGGTGAGTCGAGGTCGATGCCGAGTTCGGTCCAGTCGCCCTCGCCCTGGCCCCGGCAGGCGAGCACGGTGCCGGGCTCGGGGTCGCGCGGTGCTCCGACGATCTCGGCCCGGACGCTGTCGATGACGACGGAACGTCCCACGCCGCCGACTGCGGTGACGGCCAGCCTTGAGGTGCCGTAGTCCATGCCGCCCTGCCGGTGTGCCCAGGTCCGGCTGCCCGAGCAGCCGGCGGCCTCCGCCGGAATCTCGTTGGCGCGCGCGGCACGGGGGAGGACGGTGTGGACGGGAGGGTCGGCCTGTTCCAGCAGGAACCGGCGCCCGGGCGGCCCGGGCGGTAGCAGGGTCACGGTGGCCTGCCCGGCCTGGATCACCGGCCCGTGGAACGTCGAGCCGTGGATCGTGTTCGTCACCTCGGAGGAGTGCTCCGGACCCGTCATTCCCCGCCCCCCGTCGTGCCGGCCGCCCCCGTGCCGGTCCCCTTCCGGTGCGTGCCCGGTCGGCTGCCCCATCGTAAGGGGCCCGGCGCGGGCCCGGGAGGGCCGCCGTTCCTGCGCAGCCCTTCCTGCGCGGCCCTTCCCGCGCCGCCCTTCCCGCGCCGCCGGCCTCAGGGCCGGGTGGCGAGGAAGGCGTCGAACTCGGCGCCGTACCAGCGGGTGGTGCGGCCCTGTGCGGTCATGCCGAGGCGGCGGCAGACGGCGGCGGAGCGGTCGTTGCCGGGGCGGACCACGGCGTGGATCTCGGTGAGGCCGTCGGCGAAGCCCTTGGCGAGGGCGGCGCCGGCGGCCTCGGTGGCGAAGCCGTGGCCCCAGGAGTCGGGGTGCAGGTGCCAGCCGACCTCGATCTCGCCGTCGCCGCTGCCGTCCTCGTCCGGCAGCGGGATCAGGATCACCGAACCGACCACCACGCCGGTGTCCCTGCGCTCCAGGGCCCAGATCCCGTAGCGGGGGTCGGCCGAGCGCTGCCGCCAGCGGTCGATCACGGCGGGCACCTCGGAGGGCGACTCCAGGACCCGCGGGGTCGCGCCCAGCCAGCGGGCGACCTCCCAGCGGGAGTAGGTGTCGTACGCCCGGTCGGCGTCGGCGTGGGCCCAGAGGCGGGCGGTCAGCCGTTCGGTGCTGAACGAGGACAAGGGGGTCTCCATCGGGTGTCCGGGTGTTCGAGGGCGCGCGGTGCCGTTCAGTCGTCCTGGGGCTGGCTGGCGCGGCCGGACCAGCGGGGTTCCCAGTGGGCCCAGGAGCGTTCCCAGTCGCGGTCGGCCCGCCGGTCGAGGGCGCGCAGCCGCAGGGTGAGCAGGCAGCCGATCAGGGCGGCCAGGGTGGCGGCGCCGGCCAGGCCGGTACAGGCCACCCCGACGGCCAGGCCGATCGCGGTGGCCGGGGGAGTGGCGGGCCGCCCGTCGTCGTCGACCCAGAGGGTGACGGTGGATCCGGTGGCGGCGCTGCGCGGGACCTCGACGGTGCCGGTGCGGGCCAGGCCGTCGGGGGCGGTCCAGGAGAGCGAGGTGTCGACCCGCTTCTCGTAGCCGCCGCTCCACCGGCCGGCGCCGGGGTCCTCGGCGCGGAGCCGGCCGAGGACGAGTGCCTCGGTGCGGTGCAGCCGGCCGCGTTCGGCCTCCGCGGTGCGTCCGGCGGCGCGGTGGCCGAGGACGGCGGCGGCGGTGATCCCGGCCAGGCCGAGGAGCAGGGCGAGGCCGGCGGCGAGCCAGGCGCGGCCGCGGGCGCGGTCGACCGGGCGGGCGAGGGGTTCGCGGGCCCCGACGGTGCGTCGGCGGCCGACGGCGCGGCGCAGCGCGCGGCCGGCCCGCCGGGGCGGCGGCACGGTGCGGGCCGGGCGGGGTGTCCTGGACACGATGCGTGCTCCTCACGGCGGTTGGCGTGCGTGGGCCCCGTCGGACTCCAATTTCCCCCGGCACCTGCCCCGGGCACAAGAGTCGGTCGGGCGGTCCGGTGCGGGACTCCCGGCCTCCGCGGGCGGCCGGGGTGCGGGACTCCCGGCCCCCTCCGGCGCTCCGGCGGGACTCCCGGCCCCGGCCGGGCTCCGGGACCGGGACGTTCGGCCCTCGGCGGGACGGGGGTGGGGGCGGCAGGCTGGCACCGGCCGCGTCCCCGTGCCGGGGGCGCGGTGGTCCGGCCCGCTGTGGGGGCTCGCCGGGCCGCCGTGCAGGGCGGGGGACGGGGTTTGGGGCCGTCCCCCGCTCGCGGCGTTCTCTGACCGGTCTTCAGTCGCGCGACACGACGTTCTTGCAGCTCAGAGCCGTATTCTCGCGAGCTATACACTCGGTGTATATCTCTGGTGTATGTTCCTCCCATGAGTGTTCCCCTCACCCTTCTCGGGCTACTGGAGCGCGAGCCGAGCCACGGCTACGACCTCAAACGCGACTACGACGCCCTCTTCGGGCGCGGCAAGCCCCTGCCGTACGGTCAGGTCTACTCCACGCTCGGCCGCCTGGCCCGGGACGGCAAGGTCGTCGCCGGCGAGGCCGAGCCCGGCGACGGGCCCGAACGCAAGCGCTACGTCATCACCGAGGCCGGGGTGACCGAGTTCGAGCACTGGCTCGCCGAGCCCGTCGCCCCCGAACCCACCCTCCAGTCGGTGCTGTTCACCAAGGTCGTGCTCGCCCTGCTGCTCGGCCGCGACGCCGAGGCGTACCTCGACACCCAGCGCGCCGCCCACCTGCGCCGGATGCGCGAACTCACCGAACTGCGCCGCACCGGCCCGCTGGTCGACGCCCTGCTCGCCGACCACGGCCTCTTCCACCTGGAAGCGGACCTCCGCTGGATCGACCTCACCACTGCCCGCCTGGACGCCCTCGCCGCGGAGGTACGCGCATGAGCCCCCTGATAGAAGCCCGCGACATCGAACTCGCCTTCGGCGAGACCCCGGCCCTGCGCGGCGCCAGCCTGGCCGCCGACGCCGGGGAGGTGCTCGCCGTGATGGGAGCCAGCGGCTCCGGCAAGTCCACCCTGCTGCACTGCCTGGCCGGCATCCTCGTTCCCGACGCGGGCGAGGTCCACTTCGACGGACAGCGGATCGACCGCCTCGACGAGAACCGGCGCAGCGCCCTGCGGCGCGACGCCTTCGGCTTCGTGTTCCAGTTCGGCCAGCTCGTCCCGGAACTGACGGCCGAGGAGAACATCGCCCTGCCGCTGCTGCTCGGCGGCGTCCGCCGGAGCGCCGCCCTCGCCGAGGCCCGCCCCTGGTTCGCCCGGCTCGGCCTCGACGGCCTCGGCGGCCGCCGCTCCGGCGAACTCTCCGGCGGCCAGGCCCAGCGGATCGCGCTCGCCCGCGGCCTGGTCACCCGCCCCCGGGTGCTGTTCGCCGACGAGCCGACCGGCGCCCTGGACTCGCTCACCGGCGAACAGGTCATGGAACTGATGGTCGGCGCCGCCCGCGAACAGGGCACCACCGTCGTCCTGGTCACCCACGAACCGCGGGTCGCCGCCTACGCCGACCGCGAGGCCCTGGTGCGGGACGGCCGGGCCCGGGTGCTCACCAACCCGTACACGCCGGCCGCCGCCGCGGAGCGGGTCGCCCCGTGATCCCCTTCGCGCTGCGCCTCGCCGTCAGCGGCGGCCGCCAGGCCGTCGCCCGACTGCTCACCATCACCGCCGCGACCGCCATCGGCGTCGGCCTGCTGCTCTCCACGCTCGCCGCCGTCAACGCCGTCGGCGCCGCCAACGACCGGGTGCTCTGGGCCAACAGCGGCGCCAAGAGCCGCACCGAGAGCGGCACCGGGAGCGGCACCGGGAGCGGCACCGGGACCGCGGCCGCCGACCCGCTCTGGTGGCGCGACCGCACCCCCGAGTACTACGACGGCCACGAACTCCTCCTGGTCGAGGTCGCCGCCACCGGACCGGCCTCGCCGGTCCCCCCGGGCCTGTCGAAGCTTCCCGCCGCAGGCGAGTACTACGCCTCGCCCGCCCTGGCGAAGCTGCTCCGCGAACGCCCCGCGGACCAGCTCGCCGACCGCTTCCCCGGCCACCTCGCCGGAGAGATCGGCAAGGCCGCCCTCGCCTCCCCGGACTCCCTGGTCCTGGTGAGCGGCCAGGACCCGGCGGCCCTCGCCGCCCGCCCCGGCGCCCGCCAGGTCACCTCCATCGCCACCGCCCTGCCTCCGGCCTGCGACGGCGACTGCCCGGGCAGCGGCGTCCGCGGCGACGCCATGACCCTCATCCTCTCGGTGGTCGCCGGCGCGCTGCTCTTCCCCGTGGTGATCTTCATCGGCACGGCCACCCGCCTGTCCGCCGCCACCCGGGAGCAGCGCTACGCCGCGATGCGCCTGGTCGGCGCGACACCCCGGCAGATCACCCTGATCGCGGCCGCCGAGTCCACCGTGGCCGCCGTGGCCGGCACCGTCCTCGGCTTCGGGGTCCACCTGCTGCTGCGCCCGCTGGTCGCGACCGTGCCGTTCACCGGCGACCGCTTCTTCGTGGACGACCTCGCCCTCACCCTGCCGCAGGCGCTGGCCGTGCTGGTCGGCGTCCCGGTGGCGGCGGCCGTCGCCGCCCGGCTCGCCCTGCGCCGGGTCACCGTCTCCCCGCTCGGCGTCAGCCGCCGGACCACCCCGAAGCCGCCGTCCGGGTGGCGGGTGGCCCCGCTGCTCGCCGGGCTGGCCGAACTCGCCTGGTTCGTCGGCCGCCGCCCGCAGACCACCGACGGGCAGACCGCCGCCTATCTGACCGGCTTCCTGGTGGTCATGGTCGGCCTGGTGGTCGCCGGTCCCTGGCTCACCATGTCCGTCGCCCGCCTGGTCGCGGCCCGGACCAGCCGGCCCGCCACCCTGATCGCCGTCCGGCGGCTCGCCGACGACCCGAGGGCCGGGTTCCGCTCGGTGGCCGGTCTGATCCTGGCCCTGTTCGTCACCACCGCGACCGTCGCCGTCATCGGCACCATCGACACCAATCGCGGCACGCTCGGCGGCGACCCGGAGACCCGGGTGGCGGTGGAACACGGCGCCCTGCCCGGCGACCCCGTGATGGCCGACGCCCTCCCGGCCCCGTTCCTCGCCGAGCTGCGGGCCGTCCCCGGCTACCGGGGGGTCGCCGTCGCCCACGCCAACCCGGACGGTCTGGCGCACGACCCCACCGCGCCGCCCGACTGGCCCGAGGCGTCCCTGGTGTCCTGCGCCGACCTCGCCCGGACCCCGGTGGTCGGCCACTGCGCCCCCGGCGCCGAGGTCGCCGCGGTCGAGCCGTTCGGCTTCCTGAGCCTCACCTCCCAGGCCGCGCGGGAATGGCCGACCGCGCCGATCAGTGCGGCGGAGGCCGACCGGCTGCCGGTGCTTTCGCTCTACGTGACCACCGACGGGAGCACCGCCGCCAAGGAGCGGGTCCGCACCCTGCTGACCCGGACCTTCCCGGAGCAGCACGCCCGGATGGTGCAGGACTTCGGCTCCGCCCAGCAGAAGACGCTCGCCGGCTGGCGCCAGCTCGCCGACGTGGTGCTGCTCACCACCCTGCCGATCGCCGGCTGCAGCCTGGCGGTGAGCGTGGTCGCGGGCCTGTCCGACCGGCGGCGGCCGTTCGCGATGCTCCGGCTCACCGGGGCGCCGCTGCGGATGCTGCGGGCGGTGATCGGCCTGGAGAGCGCCCTGCCGCTGCTCCTGGTGTCGGCCGTCGCGATCGGGACGGGCTTCGGCGCGGCCGCGATGTTCCTCAAGTCGCAGATGGACTACGACCTGGTGTCGCCCGGTTGGGTGTACTTCGGGCTGGTGCTGTTCGGGCTGGTCGCCTCGCTCGGGATCATCGCCTCGACGCTGCCGCTGCTGAAGCGGATCACCGGTCCGGAGGCGGCCCGCAACGGCTGACCCCGGGCTCGGCCGGACGTGCGGACCCCGCCCCCTGGAAACCGCCCAGGGGGAGCGGGGTTCACGCGTGTGCGGACCGGCGGGTCGTCAGCGCAGGACCGGGTACGCGTGCGTCCCCGGCCGGGGCGCGAAGCCCAGCTCCGCCCGCCAGGTGCCCAGCACCAGCCCGGACGGGTAGAACATCGGCTCCGGCAGCGCGTCCAGCGGCAGCCGCTCCCAGCCGCCGCAGGAGTGCGGCTCCATGACCACCGCGGGCGCCAGGCTCGGCGGGGCGAGCACCGCGGCGGTGAGCCGGGGTCGGCCGAGCTCGTGGTCGAGCAGCACCGCGAGCACCCGCAGCTCATCGGCGGGCAGCACGATCCCGGTCTCCTCGGCTAGCTCGCGCGCGGCCGTCCGCTCGAAGGACTCGCCGGGATCGACCTTGCCGCCGGGCAGGCTCCAGGTCGGCGGCTCGCCGGCCGTGGTGCGACGGCCGATCAGCACCCGGCCGTCCCCGGTGGGCACGATCACTCCGGCGCCGAGCAGCGGTGCGTGGGTCACGTCGGTTCCTCCGAACGGGGGGTGACGGGGTGACGGTGCGGCAGGGGACGGCGGGACGGCGCCGGGGGGTGGCGGGACGGCGCGGTGCCGCGCCGTCCCGCCGGGCGGCTACCAGGCGGCGCGGTCGAAGTCCTTGAGGAAGCACCCGTAGAGGTCCTCGCCCTGCTCGCCGCGCACGATCGGGTCGTAGACCCGGGCCGCGCCGTCGACCAGGTCGAGCGGGGCGTGGAAGCCCTCGTCGGCGAGGCGCATCTTGTCCGGGTGCGGGCGCTCGTCGGTGATCCAGCCGGTGTCGACGGCGGTCATCAGGATGCCGTCGGTCTGGAACATCTCCATCGCGCTGGTGCGGGTGAGCATGTTGAGCGCGGCCTTGGCCATGTTGGTGTGCGGGTGTCCGGCGCCCTTGTAGCCGCGGGTGAAGACGCCCTCCATGGCGGACACGTTGACCACGTACTTGCGGCGGGACGCCGAGGCGGCCATCGCCGGGCGGAGCCGGCTGATCAGGATGAACGGCGCGGTGGAGTTGCAGAGCTGCACCTCCAGCAGCTCCACCGGGCCGACCTCGCTGACGGTCTGCACCCAGCTGTTGGTGTCCGCGAGGTCCGGGACCAGGCCGCCGGCGTCGATCGCCGTCCCGGCCCGGATCCGGTCCGGCGTCGCCGAACCGGTGACCAGCGCGAGCGAGGTGACGTCCTCGGCGGAGATCCGCTCGGCGCCGTCCGAGGCCTGGTGCGGCAGCGCGGGCAGGTCGACGCTGCCGCTGTTGAACCGGCCGATGGTGGTCGACTGCGGCAGCTCGCCGGCCGGCAGCGGCGCCGACTCGGCGGCGACCAGCTCCCGGTAGGACTCGGGCGGGCGGCGCACGGTCTGCGCGGCGTTGTTGATCAGGATGTCCAGCGGGCCGTCCGCCGCGACCTCGTCGGCCAGCGCCATCACCTGGGCCGGGTCGCGCAGGTCGATGCCGACGATCTTCAGCCGGTGCAGCCACTCGGCGCTGTCCGGCATCGCGGTGAAGCGGCGGATCGCGTCATTGGGGAAGCGGGTGGTGATGGTGGTGTGCGCGCCGTCGCGCAGCAGCATCAGCGCGATGTACATACCGATCTTGGCGCGGCCGCCGGTCAGCAGCGCGCGCTTGCCGGTCAGGTCGGCGCGGGCGTCGCGCCGGGCCCGGTTCTTGGCCGCGCAGCCCTGGCAGAGGTTGTGGTAGAACGCGTCGACCTCGACGTAGCGCTGCTTGCAGATGTAGCAGGAGCGGGGGCGCTCCAGGATCCCGGCGATCTCCGTGGTGGTGACGGTGGTCAGGCCGAAGGCGCCGGCCGTCTCGTCGTCGATCCGGCTCGGGGCCCCGGTCGCGGTGCGCGCGGTGACGTCGCGGTCGTTGGCGGTCTTGCGGGCCCGGGTCTCCTGGCGGCGGCGCTGCTTGAGGGTGCGGAATATGCCGCCGACGGCCTGGCGGACGGTGATCGCGTCCGGGTGGTCGACGTGCAGCTCGTCCAGCTCGGCCAGCACCTCCAGGCAGAGCCGGAGCCGCTCGGGATCGAGGCCGGGGCCGTAGTCGATCTCCTCGGTGTCCGCCTCGCCCCGCCGCTGCCCGCTGTCCACGCCCGCTGCTGCCGTCAGTCCCGCCGCCATGCCTCTGCCGTTCCCGCTCGCCTCGCCGATCACGGCGTTCGCCGCGTCTACCGCGTGAATGCTACGGGAGCGGCCCCGGCCGGGGCGAAAGTCCGGGATTTGGAGGATCCTCCATATCTACGCGCGGAGCTTTGATCATGGCTTGTACGCAGACCCAGCAAACAGCGGCCAGCTGGCGTTTGTCCTACCGGTACCGGAGAATCGAACGTTGGGTGCAGGGGCGCCCGAGTGCGCCCTGCGGCCGTGCCGCACCCGCACCCGAGGTGTAATTTCTCCCAGCCAGAGAGCCCCGTTTCATGCGCTTCCTGAACGACCTCATGCCCTCGTACGACCTCACGTACGACGACGTCTTCATGGTCCCCAGCCGATCCGCCGTGGGCTCCCGCCAGGCTGTCGACCTCTCCTCCAACGACGGCACCGGCACCACCGTCCCGCTGGTCGTCGCCAACATGACCGCCATCGCGGGCCGCCGGATGGCCGAGACCGTCGCCCGCCGCGGCGGCCTGGTCGCCATCCCGCAGGACATCCCGACCGAGGTCATCGCCGAGGTCGTCGGCTGGGTCAAGCAGCGCCACCTGGTGCACGACACCGCCATCACCCTCGACCCCGGCGCCACCGTCGCCGAGGCGCTCTCGCTGCTGCCCAAGCGCGCCCACGGCGCGCTGGTCGTGGTCGAGGACGGCCGCCCGGTCGGCGTCGTCACCGACTCCGACTGCCAGGGCGTCGACCGCTTCACCTCGCTCGCCGAGGTGATGTCCCGCGACCTGCTGCTGCTCGACGAGGACATCGACCCGCGCGACGCCTTCGACCGCCTCAGCGAGGCGCACCGCAAGCTCGCCCCCGTCGTCGACCGCGACGGCCGCCTGGTCGGCCTGCTCACCCGCAAGAACGCGCTGCGCGCCACCCTCTACACCCCGGCCGTCGACGCCGCCGGCAAGCTGCGGATCGCCGCCACCGTCGGCATCAACGGCGACGTCGCCGGCAAGGCCAAGGCCCTGCTGGAGGCCGGTGCCGACACGCTCGTCGTGGACACCGCGCACGGCCACCAGGAGTCGATGATCAGCGCGCTGCGCGCCGTGCGCGGGCTGGACCCGCAGGTCCCGGTCGTCGCGGGCAACGTCGTCTCGGCGGCCGGTGTGCGCGACCTGGTCGAGGCCGGCGCGGACATCCTGAAGGTCGGCGTCGGACCGGGCGCCATGTGCACCACCCGGATGATGACCGGTGTCGGCCGCCCGCAGTTCTCCGCCGTGCTGGAGTGCGCCGCCGAGGCCCGCCGCCTGGGCAAGCACGTCTGGGCCGACGGCGGGGTGCGCCACCCGCGCGACGTCGCCATGGCGCTGGCCGCCGGCGCCTCCAACGTGATGGTCGGCTCCTGGTTCGCCGGCACCTACGAGTCGCCCGGCGACCTCCAGACCACCGCCGACGGCCGCCAGTACAAGGAGTCCTTCGGCATGGCCTCCAAGCGGGCCGTGAGCAACCGCACCGCCCAGGACTCCTCGTACGACCGTGCCCGCAAGGCGCTGTTCGAGGAGGGCATCTCGCACTCCCGGATGTTCCTCGACCCGGCCCGCCCGGGCGTCGAGGACCTCATCGACTCCATCGTCGCGGGCGTGCGCAGCTCCTGCACCTACGCGGGCGCGGCCAGCCTGGAGGAGTTCCACGAGAAGGCCGTGGTCGGCATCCAGAGCGCGGCCGGCTACGCCGAGGGCAAGCCGCTGCACTCCAGCTGGGCCTGATCACCGCCCGGCGCCCGTCCGCCGGTGGCCGGTCCGCTCCTCGCCACGGGGAGCAGGCCGGCCACCGGCGTGCCGGGCGCCTGCGCGTCGAGCGCCGGTACGTCGGATTCCAGTGCGTCCGGTGCCGGTACGTCGGCCGCCGGGTCGCGCAGGCCCAGCGGCAGGAGCAGTGCACGGCCGAGCAGCCCGACCGCCCCGTCCAGCGCCGTCGCGCAGGCCCGCGCCGCCGACGGGCGCCCGCGCAGCCCCCAGAGCAGCCGCACCGAGCCCCAGGCGGCCTCCCGCGCGGTGTCGACCGACCACGCCCCGATCCGGTGCGTCATCGGCTCCAGCCGCTCCAGTACGTCCGGTCCGGGCATCAGCTGCTCGCGCACGGCCGTCTCGACCC
Organism: Kitasatospora sp. NPDC089913; assembly: GCF_044748625.1. NCBI lineage: Bacteria > Bacillati > Actinomycetota > Actinomycetes > Kitasatosporales > Streptomycetaceae > Kitasatospora > Kitasatospora sp. NPDC089913. The sequence goes on from NZ_JBIVGI010000016.1 coordinate 137,824, forward strand.
CCGCCAGCAGACCGTTGATCCGGTGGTAGTCGTCCTCCAGCTGCTCCGGCTCCCGGCCGAGCCGACGGCAGGTGTCGACGACGGCGAGCGGCAGGTCGTGCTGGATGTGGGCGTTCATCCCGGCCAGTGCGAACTGCAGCGGGTGCACCTCGGGGTCGGCGCGCAGCTCGAACAGCGGCCGCCAGCAGGCCGGTGGCCGCCGCCCCGCCGCGACCGCGTCCACCGCCAGCAGGTAGCGCCCGGCGAAGAGCACGTCCAGCTCGGCGACAGCGGTCGGGTCGGCGAACCCGTCCAGCCCGGCCCCGACGCCCTCGGTGACCGTCAGGTACATCCGGTTGAACACCGCCACCCCGTCGGTGGGCGGGAGTTCGGCCGCGATCGCACGCAGCCGCCGGACGACGCCGTCGATCCCCCGCGCCCCGTCCGTGATCCCTGTGGGCACCCCGGCCATCCGTCACCCTCCGACGTCGATCGTGTATTGATCGCATCATCGTGACAGGAGTCGGAGGAGCCGCACAGGCGCCGCGCCTCAGCCCAGTTCGTACTCCAGGACGTACGTGTGCCGGCCCTCCTCGTCCACCTCCAGCTCGAACACCCCGGTGATTCCCGCCAGCTCGCCCGTGCCGGTGCCCGCGACCACCCGGATCGCCAACCGCTCGCCGTGGCTCCCCGGCGCCGAGTGCTGCAGCACGAACGACCCCTGCCGCCCGTCCAGCGCGCCCGTGAACCGCTCCACCGCCACATAGGCGGCCGGGCCGCCCGCGCCGTCCAGGACCGACAGCATCCGCACCACGCCCGCCCCGGTCAGCCCGCCCGTGAACTCCTTGGTGATCCGGACCCGGCCGAGCGTCGCGCCCGGCTGCGCGTCCGTCTCCTCCGGCTCGAACGCCGTCACCTCGAAGGCCCCGCTCGCCCTGCCGCCCATCGCACCGTCCCCTCGACGAAAGCCCGTGCGCCCGGTCGGTACCGACCGCGGGACCACCCTCGCACGCCCCACTGACAACCGCCCCGGAACGGCGGGCGGTCGGCTGCGGGCCGGTCGCTGCTCGCCGGTCGCCGGTGACCGTGTGCCGGTCACCGTGCGCGCCGCTCACCGGTCCCAGCGGACGGCGAGCGCGGCCGCGTCGTCGGCGAGGCCGCCCGGGGCGACCCAGGAGGCGAGGTCGGGCAGCAGGGCGTCCATCAGGTCCTCCGGCGTCCCGGCCGGGAGTGCGGCGAAGCGGTCGGGGAGGGGGTAGAACTCGCCCGCCGCGTCGCGGGCCTCGGAGACCCCGTCGGTGTACAGCAGCAGCAGGTCGCCGGGCCACGGGTCGACCGGCTCGGCGGTGTAGCGGCCGTCGCCGAGCAGGCCGAGCAGGCCCAGCGGCGGGGTGTGCCGGGAGGGGACGAGCTCGGTGACCCGGTCGGCACGGCGCAGCAGCGGGTGCGGGTGGCCGCAGTTGACCAGCAGGGCCGCGTTGTCCCCCCGGTCCACGCCGAGCAGCACGGCGGTCACGAACCGCCCGTCGGCGGGGCGCCCGGCCAGCGCGGCGTCCAGGTGCTCGGCGAGCCTGGCGAGGTCCGGTTCGGTGCGCGCGGCGGTGCGGAAGGCGCCGAGGACGTCCGCCGCGGTCTCGACGGCGGGCAGGCCGTGGCCCTGGACGTCCCCGAGCAGGATCCGGATCCCGAACGGCGTGTCCACCACGTCGTACAGGTCCCCGCCGATCCTCGCCTCGGCGGCCGCGGCCACGTACCGGACGGCGATCCGCAGCGGCCCGATCCGTTCGGGCGGTGGGCGCAGCAGTGCCCGCTGGGCCGCCTCGGCGACGGTCCGCACCTCGAACAGTTCGCGCTCGCGGGCGGCGATCAGCACGACGTTGGCGGTACTGGCGAGGGTGGTGGCGGTGATGGTGACCAGCGAGACGAGGTGGACGGAGGCGGGCAGCTGGGAGTTGAGGTCCTCCAGCAGGCCGGCCACGACCACGGCGGCCGCGCCGGTGGCGAGCGGTACCCGGGCCCGGCGGGTGGTGGCCCCGACCAGGACGGGCGCGGCGGCGAGCACGGGGGAGAGGGTGCTGCCCGGGCCGGTCAGCAGGTCCGTCACCACGGCCGCGACCAGCAGCAGGAAGGCGCCGCCGAGCAGCAGCCTGGTCCGCCGCGGCAGCCGGGGCGGCGGCACGGCGGACGGTGCCGCGGCACCCTCGGGGTCCTCGCCGCTCGCGCTCACGCACCCGCCTCCAGGCCGCTCGACGGGTCCGACCGCTCGACGGCCGGACCACTCCGCCCGGGGGCGGCACCCGCCGGGATGCCGCCCCCGCCGTCCACTCCGTCCCCTTTCGTCGACTCCGCCCCCTTCGTCCACTCTCCACCGCCGACCGCCGCACCGGCATCCCGGCGGTCGAGCGGGGTCCGTGCGCCGTCCCCCGCCCGTGCGCCGTCCCGCGCCCGCCCGCCGTCCCCCGCCGGTGGGCCGTCCGCAGCCCGCCCGCCGTCCGCAGCCGGTGGGCCGTCCGTCCGCCGTCCGGGACGAACTAGGCTGACGGACGCGATGAGACGAAGGAGCGCGGCCCCGACCTCCCCCCTGCCCCAGCGGCAGGGGGTCGATCCGGTGCATCTGCGGCTGCCGGTCACCGGCGGCCCGTGGGAGACCGTGCGGGAGTACCTGGGCGAGCGGTTGCCGGCGGTCGCGGCGGAGCGGGTGGACGGTCTGCTGCGGGCTGGGGAGGTGGTCGGCGAGGACGGCAGGTCCGTCGGTCCGGCCGACCCGTTCCGGCCGGGAGCCCACCTGTGGTTCTACCGGGAGCTGCCGGCCGAGGTGCCGGTCCCGTTCGAGCTGGAGGTGCTGCACCGGGACGAGCACCTGGTGGTGGTCGACAAGCCGCACTTCCTGGCCACCACCCCGCGCGGGCGGCACGTCGTGGAGACGGCGCTGAGCCGGCTGCGGCACACGCTGGCCCTGCCCGCGCTCAGCCCGGCGCACCGGCTGGACCGGTTGACGGCGGGGCTGGCGATGTTCGTGGTGCGGCCGCAGGACCGGGGCGCCTACCAGTCGCTGTTCCGGGACCGGCTGGTCCGCAAGGAGTACCGGGCGGTGGCGGCGTTCGACCCGGCGGTGCAGCTGCCGCGCACCGTGCGCAGCCACATCGTGAAGGAGCGCGGGGTGATCGCCGCCCGGGAGCTGGACGCGCCGCCGAACAGCGAGAGCCGGATCGCGCTGCTGGAGCGGCGCGGCGGGCTCGGCCACTACCTGCTGCGACCGTCCACCGGCCGCACGCACCAGCTGCGGCTGCACATGAGCGGGCTGGGCCTTCCGATCCTGGGCGACCCGGTGTACCCGGTGGTGCTGCCGGAGCCGGCCCCGGACGACTTCCGCCGGCCGCTGCAACTGCTCTCCGCCGCGATGGAGTTCACCGATCCGCTGACCGGCCGTCCGTGCCGCTTCGAGAGCCGCCGGACCCTGGCGGCCTGGTCGGACCCGGAGTCCTGGTAGCCGTGCCCGTGGGGGTCTTCTCCCGCGGCCACGGACGGAGTAATTTAGTTGACCTCAGCTAAATATTCCCGGGCCCGGCCGGGCCCGGCCCATCCGGGGGAGGACGGGGCGATGGACGTGGACACGGACCACCCGCGCTACAAATGGGTGGCACTCTCCAACACCACACTCGGCATGCTGATCGCGACGATCAACTCGTCGATCGTGCTGATCTCGCTGCCCGCGATCTTCAACGGCATCCGCCTGGACCCGCTCCGGCCCGGCAACGTCGGCTACCTGCTGTGGATGCTGATGGGCTACATGCTGGTCACGGCCGTGCTCGTGGTCACCCTCGGCCGGCTCGGCGACATCTGGGGCCGGGTGCGGATCTACAACGCCGGCTTCCTGATCTTCACCCTCACCTCGGTCGTCCTCTCCCTCGACCCGCTCCAGGGCGGGGGCGGCGCGCTCTGGCTGATCGGCTGGCGCGTGGTGCAGGCGGTCGGCGGCGCGATGCTGATGGCGAACTCCGCCGCGATCATCACCGACGCCTTCCCCGCCCGGCAGCGCGGCATGGCCCTGGGCGTCAACATGGTCGCCGCGATCGCCGGGTCCTTCGTCGGGCTCGTCCTCGGCGGACTGCTCGCCGAGTGGAACTGGCGGTCCATCTTCTGGGTGAACGTGCCGATCGGCGTGATCGGCACCGTCTGGGCCTACCGCTCGCTGCGCGAGACCGGGGTCCGCCGCCCGGGCCGCATCGACTGGTGGGGCAACATCACCTTCGCCGTCGGCCTGACCGCCCTGCTCGCCGCGATCACGTACGGTATCCAGCCCTACGGCGGGCACACCATGGGCTGGACGAACCCGTGGGTGCTGGCCGGGCTGCTCGGCGGCGCCGCCGTGCTCGGAGTGTTCGGCCTGGTCGAGAGCCGGGTCGCCGAACCCATGTTCCCGCTGCGGCTCTTCCGCGACCCGGTGTTCACCGGCGGCAACCTCGCCACCCTGCTGGGTTCGGTCGCCCGGGGCGGGCTCCAGTTCATGCTGATCGTCTGGCTCCAGGGCATCTGGCTGCCGCTGCACGGGTACGACTACGCCGACACCCCGCTCTGGGCGGGCATCTACCTCGTCCCGCTCACCGTGGGCTTCCTCGCCGCCGGGCCGGTCGCCGGGTACCTGTCCGACCGGTTCGGGGCCAGGCTCTTCGCCGCGGGCGGCCTGCTGGTGATGGCCGTCTCCTTCGCCGGCCTGCTCGCCCTGCCCACCGACTTCGGGTACCCGGTGTTCGCGCTGCTGGTCTTCCTCAACGGCCTCGGCGGCGGCCTGTTCGCCGCGCCCAACACCGCCCTGGTGATGTCCAGCGTGCCCGCCGCCGACCGGGGTGCCGCCTCCGGCATGCGGGCCACCTTCCAGAACGCCGGCATGGTGCTCTCCATCGGCGTGTTCTTCTCGCTCATGGTCGCCGGCCTGGCCGGTTCGCTGCCGCAGACCCTCTCCGACGGGCTCACCGCCCAGGGCGTGCCCGCCGCGGACGCCCACACCGTCGCCCAACTGCCACCGGTCGGCACGCTGTTCGCGGCGTTCCTGGGCTACAACCCGATCCGCGAACTGCTCGGCCCGCAGGTCCTCGCCCAGGTGCCCGCCGCCGACGCCGGGACGCTCACCGGCCGGGAGTTCTTCCCCCACCTGATCTCCGGGCCGTTCCACGACGGCCTGGTGGTGGTGTTCTCGCTCGCCATCGCGATGTCGCTCGTCGCCGCCGTCGCCTCGCTGCTGCGCGGGCGCGCCGGACGGGCGGCCGCCGCGGCGGGGACGGGCGACGGTAGCGGCGACGACGGCGGTGACGGTGGTGCCGGCAACGGTGCTGACGGTGCCGGCAAGGCCAGGGCGGCGACCCGGGGGGCGGGCTCGTGACCGCCCCGGAGCAGGCCGGACCGGCGCCCGGGCCGGAGGCCGGGGGAGCGCGACCGGGCCCGCTGGACGCGGCGGCCGTCGCCCGGCTGCGGCTGGTGATCGCCCGGCTGCACCGCCGGCTCGCGCAGTCCTCCGCCGGTCAGGAGTTCACCTTCGCCCAGCAGTCCGCGATCGCCAGGATCGAGCAGCACGGACCACTGCGGCTCGGCGAACTCGCCGCCCTGGAAGGGGTGTCCGCACCCTCCATGACCCGCACCGTCGGCCCGCTGGTGACCTCCGGCGTGGTCGAACGGCTCCCCGACCCCACCGACGGACGGTCCTTCCTGGTCGCCGTCGCCCCGGCCGGCGCCGAACTGCTCGCGGGCATCCGCCGACAGCGCTCCGAACACCTCGCCCGCCGGGCGGAGGCGCTCACCCCGGAGGAGCAGGGGCTGCTGCTCGCGGCCCTGCCGGTGCTGGAACACCTGCTGGCGGCCGAGGACGCCTGACCTCGATCCCTGGCCCTCGCATCGCCCGGATATGATCCACCGTCCGATCGGATGATCATCCGGAAAGAGGTCCCATGCGACTCACCCGTCTCCTCCGGCGCGGCGCGACCGTCCTGGCCGCCACTGCCCTGCTGGGCTCCGGCGCGGTCACCGCCCACGCCGACCCCGGTCTCCCCAACACCGGCTACGGGTACCCGAACTGGTCCCACACCGTCCGCTGCATCCAGTACTACGTGAACCAGCTCACCGACGTGCACATCCTGGAGGACGGCCGGTTCGGGCCCGAGACCGATCTCGGGATCCGGCGGATCCAGAAGCTGGCAAGCACCGATTGGGCCGCCGCCCCGCTCGTGGTCGACGGCGTCTTCGGCAAGGCCACCGGCCAGGCCGTGCTGGAACGCGTCAAGTACCACCCCTGGCTGGTCGACAGCTTCGAGAAGGCGTCCAACTGCGGCCACTACGTGCCGTCGTACACCGTCGTCCTCAACTGACCACCCCTCGGCGGGACGGTCCCCGGGCCCGTCCCGCCGGGTACTCACCGCTCCGACAGCCCCGGCGGCAGCTCCAGTTCGAACCACACCACCTTGCCGTCCGGCGTCTGCCGGGTGCCCCACCGGTGGGCGAGTTCGTTCACCAGGTGGATGCCGCGCCCGCCCTCGTCCTCCTCGGCCGCGCGCCGCATCCGGGGCGAGCCGGCGTCCCGGTCGGCCACCTCCACGGTCAGCGTGCGGTTGCACAGCAGCCGCAGCCGGGTCGGCGAACCCGCGTGCACCAGCGCGTTGGTGATCAGCTCGCTGGTCAGCAGCTCGGCCCAGTCGGCCAGCGGCGCCAGCCCCCAGCCCGTCAGCGTCTCCCGGGTGAACCGGCGCGAGTGGGCCACCATCGCGTGGTCGTCGTCGAGCGCGAGGGTGGCGATCCGGTCCGAACCGGCCGGCCGGGCCTGCGCCATGATGACCGCGATGTCGTCCTCGCTGCTGCGGCCGGTGAGTTCGGAGAGCACCGCGTCGCAGGTCTGCTCCAGCGAGCCGCGCCGGTCCGCGATGGTGCGGCACAGCAACTGCAGCCCCTCGTCCAGGTCGCGGCCGCGCCGTTCGACCAGACCGTCGGTGTACAGCGCCAGCAGACCGTCCTCCGGGAGGGTGAACCCGACACTCTCGAACGGGACTCCGCCGACCCCGAGCGGCGCGCCGGGCGGCAGCTCGACCAACCGGGCGTTCCCGTCCGTGTCGGCCACCACCGGCGGCAGGTGGCCCGCACAGGCGGCGGTGCAGCTCCGGTCGACGGGGTCGTACACGACACAGACACACGTGGCGAACTGGCCCTCGCCGATCGCCGTGGTGGCCTCGTCCAGCCGCTGCATCACCCGGTCCGGCGCCAGCTCCAGGGTGATCAACGTCCGTGCCACCGTACGGAGCTGCCCCATGGTCGCGGCCGCCCTGATGCCGTGCCCCATGACGTCGCCGACCACCAGCGCGACCCGGCCCGAGGAGAGCGGCACGACGTCGAACCAGTCCCCGCCGACCTCGCTCACCACACTGCTCGGCAGATAGCGGTAGGCGATCTCCAACCCCAGCGTGCGGTGGATCTCCTGCGGCAGCAGGCTGCGCTGGAGGGTCAGCGCCGTCTCCCGCTCCCGCCGGTAGAGCCGGCCGTTGTCGATCGCCAGCGCGGTGCGGCCGACCAGCTCCTCGGCCAGCGCCCGGTCCGCCGGACCGAACGACAGCGGATTGCGGGTACGGATGAACTCTGCGCCGCCCAGCACCAGTCCGCGCGCCAGCAACGGCACCATCAGGTACGAGTGCACACCCGCGTCCAGGCCCGGCTGCACCCGGTCCTCGGACGCGACGATCCGCCGCAGCGCGGCCTCGTCGACCTCCGACACCAGGATGGACCGCCCGCTGCGCAGGCTCTCCGCGTACACCTGGGCCGACTGCGAGGTCTCGCCGACCGCGTCCGCCGCGTCCGACATCAGCCCGTCGGCGTCCAGCTCGCCGACCGCCACCGCCCGCATCAGCACCGAGCCGTCCGGCGGCACGGGCGCCGGGTCCTCACCGCCGAGCACCGCCTCGCGCAGGTCGACGGTCACGAAGTCGGCGAACCGCGGAATCACCACCTCGATCAACTCGTGGGCGGTGCGGTAGAGATCGAGGGTGGTGCCGATCCGGTTGGACGCCTCGTTGAGCAACGACAACCGCTGCTGCGCGGCCCACGCCTCGTCCAGCGCGCGCTGCCGCGCCGCCGCCGCGTCCCGCTCCCGGGTGAAGAGCAGCGCGTTGTCGATCGACACGGCCGCCCGCACCGCCAACTCCCCGGCCAGCGCGAGGTCGTCGTCCTCGTACGGGCGCTCCACCACCGTCCGGTAGAACGCCGCGACGCCGACCGGCGAACCGCGCGCGATCAGCGGCACCACCATGAACGCGCGGACCTGCTGCTCGTGCACCGCCGCGGCGCGCACCGGATCGTCCCGGAACCAGGCCATCCCGGCCTCGTCCATCCGCGGCACCAGCACCGGACGGCGGTGGCGGAGCGCCCACGCGTACGGGGAGGAGGCCGGGAACCGGTGCACCCCGCCGCTCCGGTCGATCGGCCGCAGGGTGGAGCGGTCCGCCGAATGGAAGGCCATCCGCCGCAGCACCGCCGAACCGTCGCCGGACGGCCGCGCCTCGCGCTCGCCGCGCACCAGGTCGTCCAGCACCTCGACCACCACCGTGTCCGCCAGCCGGGGCGTCGCCACGGCGGCCAGCTCCTCGGCGGTCTGGGTCAGGTCGAGAGTGGTGCCGATCCGGGCGGACGCCACGTTGACCAGCGCCAGACGCTCCTGCGCGGCCTTCGCCTCGCGCAGCGCCTGCTGGCGGGCGAGCACGATCTGGTGCTGGCGCAGGTAGAGCCGGGCGTTGTCGATCGCCACGGCGGCCCGCGAGGCCAACTCGTCACCGAGCGTGATGTCGGCCTCGGCGAAGGACTCCCGTTCGCCGCGCCGGGAGTAGACGATCATGCCGAGCGTGGTGCCGCGCGCCACCAGCGGCGTGATCCGCACCGAACGCGGACGGTCGCCCAGGAACGCCTGCCGGCGGCTCTCGGTGATCGCGTCGCTCAACGGCGGCAGCTCCCACGACGGCACCACCACCGTCCGCCCGGTGGCCAGCGCCCGCGCGTACGGGGTGTCCGGGGTCACCTCGTACACGGTGTCCACCGGCAGCGCCTCGGCCGGGTACAGCGGATCGGAGGTCGCCAGGGCCAGCCGGCGCACGTGCTGCGGCGCCGCCGGGTCCAGCGGCTCGACGTTCCGGCCGGCCGCCAGCGCCTCCAGCGCGAAGACACCGCTGATGTCGGCCACCTTGGGCACCATGGCGTCGGCCAGCTCCCGGGCGGTCTGCCGCAGGTCCAGCGTGGTGCCGATGGAGGCGGTGGCCTCGACCAGCAGGGCCAGCCGCTCCTGCGCGCGGGCGGCCCGGGCGTCGGCCCGGAAACGCTCGGTGATGTCGATGATGGTCGAACTCACGCCCAGCACCCGCCCGCCCGGCTCCTCCAGCCGGAAGTAGGACGCGGACCAGGCGTGGTCGTGCGTCGGATCCCCCGGGGTGCGGCCGTGCGAACGGGCGTCCAGCACCGGTTCGCCGGTCTCCAGCACCCGGCGCATCACGGCCTCGCTCTCCGCACCGTTGATGCCCGGCAGCAACTCGGTCAACCGGTGCCCGAGGTGCCGCGCGACCGGCAGCCCGTTGACCCGGGCCAGCGCCTCGTTGATCCGCACGAACGCGAGCTGCGCGTCGTAGACGGCCATCCCGACCGGGGACTGCGAGAAGAAGCCGTCCAGCACCGCCAGGTCCGCCTGGATCCGACGCAGCGTGGTCACGTCCGAGGCCACCGCGAGCACCAGCGGGCTGCCCGCCGGACCGGCGATCGGATGAGTGCGGAACTCCAGATTGACGTGGTGCCCGTCCCGGTGACGCACCGGGAACACACCGGACCAGCCGCGGCCGTCCACGATCTTCTGGAACAGCTCCAGCACGCCCGGCCGCTGCTCCTCCGAGGCCAGCAACTGCGCGGCCCGCGCACCGATCGCCTCGGCCGCGGAGTAGCCGAGCAGCGCCTCGGCATCACTGCTCCAGTGCAGGATCCGGCCGTCGGCCTCGATCAGCGCCGTGGCGATCGGCACCATCAGCAGCGCGTCCGGGCCCTCGGCCGGCTCCGGCCGCGGCACAGGGCCGGACGGCACCCGCCCGGGCCCGCCGGCCTCACTCTCACGACGCTCGTTCACCATGCTCGGTCACCATGGGCCAGCACCGCCCGGAGATCGTCTCCACCAGCCCTGCCATCCTCCCACGCACCCCACCACCCCCGCGCGGCACGCCCGCCCGCCCGGCCGGCGGCGCGGTCGCGCCCGGCGAACGGGGCGACCGGCGGGCCCGGCCCGCTCCCCGCGACCGCTGCGTCCCGTGTGCCTCCATGCCGTGGCCGGCGGGCGGTCCGTTCGGTGCCCCGGTCGCCGCTTCCGCGGCGGCCGGGAGACCCGCGCGCGACGTCCGGCGGCTCTCCCGGGGCCACTTTGCAAAGTGCACTTTGCAAAGTGGCCCCGACTCTTTGCAAAGTTTTTCTCCACCGCCCGGGAGAGGTGGCGCCGGTGGCCCCCGGGGTGCCACCGGCGCCGCTGGGGCCCTTGTGCCAACGCGTATCGGCGGAGCAACAGGTGCGCTCCGGGCCGATCCTGTCGGCCCGGAGCTCGGGCTGCAGGCTGCACTTTGCAAAGTCCGGACTTTGCAAAGTGCAGTCCCGGACCCCTACCGCCCCGGGAAGGTGGCGCGGGTGGTCTGGAGGGTGCGCAGGAGGCGGACGCCGGGGGCGTCGACGGAGCGGCGGGTGTTGGCGAGGACGATCACCCCGACCTGGCGCTCCGGGTCGAACGCGACGAACGAGCGGTAGCCGCCCGTGCCGCCGTTGTGCCAGATCTGGAGGTGGCCGCCCTGGCGGTCGTGCAGGCGGTGGCCGAGCCAGCCGAGGTGCATCCAGGCGACCGGGTTGACCCGGTGCCGGACCTCCCGGGTGAGCGCGATCGCGGGCGCCAGCACCGTACTGGGCGCCGCCTCGCCGGACCGCTCGGGCGCGGCCACCGCCGTGGCGAGCGCCTCGCCGGACGCCTCGGGCGCCGCCGACATCGTCGTCCCGGCACCGGACGCCTCGGGCGCCGCCGCCAGCTGGGCCCGCAGCAGTACCGCCAGGTCGGCCGCCGTGGAGCGGAGGCCGCCCGCGCCGGCGAGGTCGGCGAGGTGCCAGGCCGGGACCGGCCGTCCGCGAGTGGTGTGGCCGGGGGCGAGGCGTGCCGTCTGCTCGGGGGAGGGCTCCAGGACGGTGTCCTTCAGACCGAGCGGTTCGCAGATCTCCCGCCGGACGAGCTCCCCGTAGCCGACGCCGGCCCGGTGGGCGAGGGCGAGGCCGAGCAGTCCGGCGCCGAGGTTGGAGTAGCGGAAGCTGCGGCCGGGGGCGGCCCGGAGCCTGGTCCGGCCGAGGCCGGTCAGCAGGGACTGCGCGGTGCAGTGCGCGTACGGGTCGGGCTTGTTGGGGCTGAGGAGGGAGGACAGCAGCATGCCGGAGGGCAGCCTCGGCAGGCCGGAGGTGTGGGTGGCGAGGTGGCGCAGGGCGAGCGGTTCCGGGCCCTTGGCGGGGACGGTGACGCCGGAGGGGAGGGCGTCGGCGAGTACCTCGGCGAGCGGGTCGTCGAGGGTGACGGTGCCCGCCAGCGTCAGCCGGGCGAGCGCGAGCGAGGTGAAGACCTTGGTCACCGAGCCGATCTCGAAGAGCGTGTCGGGGCCGGGGGGACCACCGGCGGCCCCGGGCCCGGTGCGTCCGGCGCCGCGGATCTCCACCGCGCCGCGGGCGAGACCGGCGACCACCGCGCCGACCTGTTGGCCGGCGAGGCGGTCGGCGGTCTGCTGGACGAGGCTGCCAAGATCGTTCATGAGTACGAGCCTAGGAGGGGCGGGACGGTGGTGGCGTCCACCGCGACGACGATTTCGGCACCCGCCGCTCGTCCGCGGGAGGTACGCCCGCCGTCCCGCCGCTCCGTCAGCAGCTCAGGTTGTTGCCGGGGACGGTGCCGAGCAGCTGGGTGAAGCGCTGGTAGGCGTTGATCCGGCTCTGCACCTGCGCGGGGTTGCCGCCGTTGCACTCCAGCGAGCCGTTGATGCTGCGGATGGTCTCGCCGAAGCCCGCGCCGTTGACCATGGCGTTGTGGGGGGTCATGGTGCCGGGCCCGTTCTGGGTGTTCCAGTACCAGAGCGCGGTCTTCCAGGCCACGGCCGGGTCGGTCTGCACCAGGTTGGGGTTGCGCAGCAGGTCGATGCCGAGGGCGTCGCCGGCGGCCTTGTAGTTGAAGTTCCAGCTCAGCTGGATCGGCCCGCGCCCGTAGTAGGCGGCCTGTCCGGCCGGGCAGCCGTAGGGCTGGGAAGTGTCGCAGTAGTGCGGGTAGTTGGCGGTGTTCTGCTCCACCACGTAGACCAGTGCGCCGGTCTCGTGGTTGACGTTGGCGAGGAACGCCGCGGCTTCCTGCTTGCGGACGGTGTCGGTGCCGGTGGCGGCGAACGCGGGGTACGCGGAGAGGGCGTCGATCAGGCCCTGGTAGGTGTAGAAGGGGTTCCGGTTCGGGAACATCTGGTTGAACTGCGCCTGGCTGACCGGGAATCCGCCCGGGTTCACGGTGCCCGTGGGGGTGGGCGTGCCGGTCGGGTTCGGGCCGGTGCCGCAGCCGCCCTGGTCGGACCAGACGCCCGAACCGCCGGTGCTGGGCGGCTCGTTCTGGGTCCACCACTTGGCGAGCCAGTTGTGGCCGTTGTACGAGACGGTGGCCCCGCCGGTGTAGACGGCGGAGGAGTTCCAGGGCGTCGCGCAGGCGGCGGCGCTGGCGTTGGCGGCGGGCAGCAACAGGATCACCGCGAGCGCCGTGAGAACGGCGGAGAGCAGTGCGAGCAGGCGTTTCGTGGACACTTGATCACCCCTTGTGCGGTGGGGGCCGCACGGTCGTGGAGGAAGGGACGTCGGGGCAGGGGAGCCGGGGCCCCGCGGTGGGGGCGCGTCGTGGGGGACGGGCCGACCGGGGTGCGGGCCGGGTGCGGGGCTGTTCCAGACTCAAGCGGAGTGGTCTATACCTGTCAAGGGGGTCGGGGCGAATCGCCCGGAACGCGGCCGGTGGTGCGCCGGGGAGGCGAGGTCCGGCGGCCCGTGGGCGGTCGGGGCGGATCGGGTCGGCCGGGTCGTGGCGGTCGGGGCGTGACCGCGGCGCCGGCGACGGCGGTGCCCGGCGGCGTCCGGCGGTGCCCGGCGGCCTGTCATGGCCCGGTCCCCGGGTCTGGGAGGATGTCCGGGTGGATCAGACCCCCGACGCCGACGCCAGGTCGGGCCCCGGCGCCCCGATCAGGTCGGGCATCCCGGAACACGGCCGGGTGCCCAAGTACTACGCCGTCAAGGGCCAGCTGGAGGCGCTGCTGGACGAGCTCGGCGAGGGGGGTGTGCTGCCGACCGAGCGTGAGCTCGCCGCCCGCTTCGAGGTGGCCCGGGAGACCCTCCGGCAGGCCCTGCGCGAACTGCTGATCCAGGGCCGGGTCCGGCGGCGGGGCCGCAGCACGGTGGTGGCCGGCCCCAAGCTGGAGCAGCCGCTCTCGCTGGCCAGCTACACCGAGGGCGTGCGGCGCCAGGGCCGGGTGCCCGGCCGGACCCTGATCGGGCTCGAACGAATCGGCGCGGACCCCCAGTTGGCCGGGCAGTTGCGGATGGACCCCGGGGATCCGGTCTGGCACCTGGAGCGCGTGCTGCTCGCGGACGGTGAACGGGTGGGCCTGGAGAGCACCTATCTGGCGGTCGGGCGGGTGCCGGGGCTGGAGGAGGAGTTCGACCCCGGGTCCTCGCTGTACGCGTACCTCGGCGAGAAGGTGGGCATCTCCCTGGGCGCCGCGGACGAGCGGATCGAGACGGTGCTGGCGACCCCGCGCGAGGCGCTGCTGATCGGCACCCCGCCCGCGCTCCCGATGCTGCTGCTGCACCGTCTGACCAGGGACTCCGCCGACCGGCCGGTGGAGCGGGTCCGCTCGCTCTACCGGGGCGACCGCTTCAGCTTCACCACCCGGCTCGAGGCGGACTGACCTTCCCCCGATCCCCTCCGCGGGTCGGGTTTGATCACAGAAAGATAACGGGTCTGGACCGAATTCGGGCGTTGTTCACACCCGGGTCGGAAACCCGGCGACCTCCGGCCATCCGCTGCTCCGACCGTAGTCACCGCCCCGCTCCGTGCCATGACGACGCATCAGGAGGACGACGTGAACCGCCGGATCCCCGCCGCACAGCAGACCCACGCCACCCCGCAGAGCCCCACCGCCCCCGGCCTGTCGCGCCGAGGCATGCTCCTCGGCGCCGCCGCGGCCCTCGCCGCCGGCCCGCTGGCCGCCACCGCCGCCCGCGCGGCCACGGCCGCCACCGCCGCCCCCGCGACCGCCCCCGCGACGGCCACCGGCCCCGCGACCGCCGCCGCCGCCCGCACCCCCAAGGTCCTGGTCATCGGCCTGGACGGCACCATGGTCACCCGCGTCAAGGACTCCGGCGCCCCGAACCTCGCCGCCCTGATGGCCGGCGGCCTCACCGCCGCGAGCAGCCTCTACACCGCCCCGATGGCCGGCACCTCCTCCGGCCCCGGCTGGTCCACCATCGCCACCGGCGTCTGGCCGGACAAGCACAACGTCCGCGACAACGACTTCACCGCCCCCGCCTTCGCCGCCTACCCGGACTTCCTGACCCGGGTCGAGACGGCGAACCCCGCGCTCTCCACCTACGTGGTCGCGTCCTGGGCGCCGATCGCCGACACCATCTACTCCGGCCGGGTCGACACCCGCGTCGCCACCCCGTCCGCCGAGTACGACACCGGCACCACCGCCCGCGCCGTCGCCCGGCTGCGCGACGGCAACCCCGACGCGGTCTTCGTCCAGCTCGACAACGTCGACCACGCCGGCCACAGCAGCGGCTCCGCCAGCAAGGCCTACCTGGACGCGATCCGGGGCGTGGACGCCCAGGTCGGCCAGATCCTCACCGCCGTCCGCGGCCGGGCCGGATACGCCCAGGAGGACTGGCTGGTGATGATCACCGCCGACCACGGCCACACCCCCACCGGCGGCCACGGCGGCTCCACCTGGGAGGAGCGGCAGACCTTCGTGATCGCCAACGGCTCGGCGTTCCCGGCCGGTTCGGTCCGCCACGACGTGCGGATGGTCGACATCGCGCCCACCGCCCTGGCCCACCTCGGCATCGCCACCGACCCCGCCTGGGGCCTCGACGGCACCCCGATCCCGGCCCTGGTCCCGGACGACTTCGACGCGCTGCGCCCGCAGCTCACCGGCCGGGTCGACGAGACCGGCATCGCCGCCGGCGTCCTCGGCTTCACCCGCACCGCGCCGGCCGGCTGGTCCGTCGACAACTCGGCGATGGGCACCGGCGGCGTCACCGAGTGGCGCGGCTGGTCGTTCACCACCGACGAGTTCTGGACCAAGGCCCAGCGGGACCAGAACCGCGAGCTCAACGTCCGCTCCCGCAACGTCTTCGCCGTCGCCGACTCCGACGAGTGGGCCGACAAGACCTTCCAGGGGAACTACGACTCCACCCTGGTCAGCCCCGAGTACCCGGTGGCGGGCCGGAGCAGTGTCCCGGTCACCTTCAACACCTTCTACCGGCCGGAGGGCGTCCAGACCGCCCGGGTGCTCGCGGTCTGGGACGGCGGCGCGCCGGTCGAGGTGAAGAGCTTCACCGCCGACACCAACGGGCGTCAGCGGCTGGACCTGGCCGTCCCGGCGGGCGCCGGCCGGCTGCGGCTGCGCTTCCGGTACACCGGCAGCAACAACTGGTACTGGGTCGTGGACGGGGTCCGGGTCGGCTGAGCCCGGACCGCCCGCGGGCCGGGCCGGCGCCGCGCGGGCGCGATCCGGGTGGCCCGGCCGGGGTTCAGGGGGCGAGCGCGGCCCGCAGCCGTTCGGCGACCAGTGCCGCGTCCGCCTCGTCGGAGTACGCCCGGCGCGGCCAGAAGAAGCCGCGCAGCCCGTCCTTCGGGTTGCGCGGCACCACGTGGACGTGCAGGTGCGGCACCGACTGGCTGACCCGGTTGTTCGCCGCGACGAAGCTCCCCGCCGCCCCGAGCGCGGTTTCGACCGCCGCGGCCACCCGCTGCACCCGCAGGAAGAACGGGCCCACCGCCGACGGGGGCAGGTCCGTGAGGGTGCGGCGGTGGTCGCGGGGGACGACCAGCACATGGCCGGGGAAGAGCGGCCGACGGTCCAGGAAGGCGACCGCCACCTCGTCGTCCAGCACCCGGTGCGCGGGCTCCGTGCCGGCGACCACCGCGCAGAAGACGCAGTCCATCCGTCCATTCAACCGGCCCCGGGCCGCCCCGGCACCCGCTCCCGCCCGGGTCACCCGTCCGGACCCCGAGCGGGTGCGGGCCCGCGGTGGCCGGGCGCACCGTGCAGGTGGGGCGCGCGGCGCGTCCCGTCGACGAGGAGGTGGCCCGGATGGCGGGCAAGTTCGAGGTGTACGAGGACGCCGGCGGCAAGTACCGGTTCCGGCTCAAGGCGGGCAACGGCGAGATCGTCGCCACCGGCCAGGGTTACGCGAGCAAGGACGCCGCCCACAAGGGCGTCGAGGCCGTCCAGCGGGCGGCGAGCGGGGCGAGCGTGGTGGACGTCGCCAAGTCCGGGGCCGCGGCCTGATCCCGGCGGTCCGTGCGGGGCCGGCCCGGGGCGCTACGAGTGCCCCGTTCCGGCCCCGCACCGCCGTTCTGGCCCCGCACCGCTGTTCCGGCTCCGTGCCGCCCGCCGCCTCTGCCTCCGCATCCTCCGACCGCGAGCCGGCTCCCGGTGAACCCCCGCCGCTACTCGTAGCGGTACAGCAGAGCCTCCCGCTCGGTCTGCTCGATCGCCTCGAGGGTCAGCGACGGGTCCGCCAGGTGCGAGAGCGTGACCTGCGCCGAACTCGGCTGGGCGTCCTTGCCGAGCCAGTTCTCCGGTTTCCACGCCGAGGCGCGCAGGAACGCCTTCGGGCAGTGCGCGAACACCTCCTCGACCGCGACCACGATCGCGCTGCGCGGCGGCTTGCCGACCGCCGTCAACTGCTCCAGCAGCCGGGGGTCGGTGGAGACGCAGGCCCGCCCGTTGACGCGCAGGGTGGTGTCCCGGCCGGGCACGACGAACAGCAGCCCGATCCGGCCGGTCTCGACGATGTTGTGGAGGGTGTCCAGCCGCTTGTTGCCGGTCGCGTCCGGGATCGCCAGGGTGAACTCGTCGAGCACCGACACGAGTCCGGCCGGGCCGCCGCGCGGGGACACGTCGCAGCGCCCCTCGGCGTCCGCGCTGGCCAGGAGGACCAGCGAGGAGCAGGCGATCAGTTGCCGGGCGACCTCGTGGATGCGGTCCACCTGCTTGCGGCGGGCGTGGTCCCCGGGCTGCTCGTAGACCTCCCGCAGCACGGCCGGGTCGCGGACCGAGGCGGCGGCGAGTGCCTCGAACAGGCCGGTGGGCCGATCCGGCCCGGGGGTTGACGGAACGACGGTCTCCGGTGTGCTGGTCATACCGATGAAGGTAGCCGTGGCCGAGTCCGAGCGGCCGTCCGCCGCCCGGAAATCCTGCCCGAACCCCTCGCCACCAGCGATTTCGCGTCGATAATGGGGCCAGGACGCTTTCGGGGCAGGTGGTCGCGGTGATCATCAGAATCTGGGCCGGCCAGGTCATGGCCGGGCACATCGAGGAGTTCTGCGAGGTGCTGACCAGCAGGGTGCTGCCACAACTCGGGCGCACCGACGGCTGCCTCGGCGGCGAGCTGCTGCGCTCCGTCACCGAGGGCGGGCACCGGGTGCTCGTGGTCAGCCGGTGGCGCGACGAGGCGGCACTGCTCGGCTACGCGGGGCCGATGTGGCGGATCCGGCCGGTCTGGTCGGAGGGCGAACTCCGGTACCTGGCCCACCCGCCGGAGGTCACCCACTTCACGCCGGTCCCCGCGTCCTGACCCGGCCTGCTCCGCCGAGTTCCACCGTCGGGCCTCCGTCGAGCCCCGCCGCCCGGCCGGGTTCGGCGGCCGGGCAATTGGGCGGCTGAACAACAGCTATTGGTCAAATGCCCAACTATGCAGTTGGGCAACTGCCCAATGGGGCGATCGGCCAGTTGGGCAGCCGACCAAGAGTGCAGTTGGGCGGCCGCACAACAGTATGGCCGATTAATTGGGCAGAGGGCCAATAAGATGGTTGGGCAAGCGGCCAACCGGCAATTGGCCAGCTGTACAGCCGAGCGGTCAGACGATCAGCGGAACGGGGTGCACCTCGGCCGCCGGATGCCCGGTGCGCTCGTGGATCCGCTGCACGGCCTCCTTCGACGGAGCCTCGGACAGGCAGTAGACGTGGCCCGACTCCGGATCGGCCCAGGCCTGCTCGAAGGTCACGCCCTCCTCGGCCTGAATCGCCAGGTCCGCCTGGTGTGCCATTCGCAACTGCTCCTCGGTGATGCCGGCCATCCCGTGGTGGACGTCCATGAACTTGGCCATAGCTCCCGCACCTCCCGCGGTCGCCCGCGACGGCGGGTGTCGCCGCCCCGGTACCACCAGCCTGCGCCCGACGCACCCCGGGCCGCCACCGGACACCCGGTCGACGTTCCCGGCGCTCACCGGAGGACGCCCCGGACGACGTCCCGGACGACGCCCCGAGGCGCACCCCGCCGGACAGTTCCGGACTCCCGTGGCCAGGTCGTCGAATGCGCCACCGACAACCCCGCTCCACCCCGACCACCCCCGCAGCGCCCCACCCCGCCCCGCCCGACGGCGACGGCGACAGCGGCGCTCCGGCAACCCGTGCCGCCATTCCCCGGGGCCGAGTGAAAGAGGCCACAGTGGACACCTCTCCCTTGCTCCGCGCGGATCATGGCAGAATGACGGCAGAAGTAGCAGTGACGTTCAGCGCACTCCGGGGTCGGTGAAAATCCGAACCGGCGGTTACAGTCCGCGACCCGTCCGTAGCCAGCGGCCGGTTGACCAGGTGAAATTCCTGGACCGACGGTTAAAGTCCGGATGGGAGGCGTGCGCGGCGGACGAGTGAGCAGGGCCCGTGGTCCCCCGGTGGACCTCGGGAGGCGATGTGCGGCGACGGACGGGGATCTCCTCGTTCCGGCGCCCGGTTCGGCGGCAGCCCGGCAACGGGTCCCGTTGTCGTCCGGCGGCCCGCGTACCCCCGTGCCCACACGTGTCCGTGTCCCTCTCCCGTGCCACACCCCGGAGTCCGCGCCCCAAGCGCGAGGAGAACCCGGGTGTTCACCGGCATCATCGAAGAGCTCGGCGAGGTCGTGTCGATCGAGGAGATCGGCGAATCCTCGCGTATCCGTCTGCGCGGCCCGGTGGTCTGCGAGGGCGCGCGGCACGGCGACTCCATCGCGGTCAACGGCGTCTGCCTGACCGTCGTCGACACCCCCGAGGAACTCGCTCTCGGCACCGGTGAGTTCAGTGCCGATGTGATGGCCGAGACGCTCCACCGTTCCAGCCTGGGCGATTTGAAGCCCGGCGGGCGGGTCAACCTGGAGCGCGCGATGGCGCTCGGAGCCCGACTCGGAGGGCATCTGGTGCAGGGTCATGTCGACGCCACCGGGCGGCTGTTGAGTCGCGAACCGGGGGAACGCGACGCGGCCGGCGAGCTCCGCTGGGAGGTGCTGCGGTTCTCGCTGCCCGACTCCGTCTCGCGCTACCTGGTGGAGAAGGGCTCGATCACCGTCGACGGCGTCAGCCTCACCGTGGTCGAGGCCGCCCGCGACAGCTTCACCGTCAGCCTCATCCCGGCCACCCTCGCGCTGACCACCCTCGGCACCAGGGCCGTCGGCGAGAGCGTCAACCTGGAGGTCGACGTCCTCGCCAAGTACGTCGAGCGGCTGCTGGAGGCCCGCACCCTCCCGCCCCTGCCCGGAGTCGACGCACCCCACGCGGCCAACGCCGTGGACGCGACGAACGCGACGAACGCGACGAACTCGGCGGACCCGGTCGACGACACCCCGGGGGAGCAGCGGTGAACTGGCTCAACGGCACCGTTCACCTGCTCGGCCAGGACGTCTACCGCTCCGACATCATCGGCAACCTGCTCGGCCTCGCCGCCCTGGCCCTCGGCTGGCAGCGCTCCCGGCTGACCTGGCCGGTCCAACTGCTCTCCGGCCTGGTCCTGGTCGGCGCCTACTGGAGCGCCCATCTCAGCGGAGGCGTCGGCAAGCAGATAGTCGTGATCACGGCCGCCGTGTGGGGCTGGACCCGATGGCAGCGCGCCGCGCGGGGCGACGGTGGCGGCAACGGCGACATCGCCGTCCGCTTCGCCACCGGCCGCGAGCGCGCCGTACTGATCGGCGGCACCGCGCTCGGCACCCTGGCGGTCGGCACGCTCTTCACCGCCGTCCCGCAACTGTCCTGGGACGCCTGGCCGGACGCCTACATCTTCGTCGGAACCCTGGCCGCGATGGTCGCCCAGGCCCGCGGCTGGGTCGAGTTCTGGTTCGCCTGGATCGCCGTCGACCTGGTCGGCGTGCCGCTCGCCTTCAACAACGGCCTGGTCTTCTCCGGCTTCACCTACTCCGTGTACTTCGTCCTGGTCCTGCTCGGCCTGCGCGCCTGGTGGCTCCGCGGCCGCACCGCACACTCCGTGACCGACCCCGTCCTCCAGGGAGCCTCCGCATGACCGAGAACCCCGCCCCGCGTCCGGCAGAGAACCCCGTCGCGACCCCGGCCGGAGGCCCCGTCGCGACCCCGGTCGGCGAGTTCGTCCTCGACCCGGTCGAGCGGGCCGTCGCCGACATCGCGCTCGGCCGCGCCGTGATCGTCGTGGACAACGAGGACCGCGAGAACGAGGGCGACATCGTCTTCGCCGCCTCCGCCGCCACCCCCGAGCTGATGGCCTTCACCGTCCGCTACAGCTCCGGCGTCATCTGCGCCCCGATGACCGGCGCCGAACTGGACCGGCTCAAGCTCCCGCCGATGACCCAGGTCAACGAGGACCGCAAGGGCACCGCCTACGCCGTCTCGGTGGACGCCAGGGAGGGCGTCGACACCGGCATCTCGGCCGCCGACCGGGCCCGCACCGTGCGCCTGCTCGCCTCGCCCGGCACCGGGTCCGGCGACCTCGCCCGGCCGGGGCACGTCTTCCCGCTGCGCGCGGTCGAGGGCGGCGTGCTGGTCCGGCCCGGCCACACCGAGGCCGCGGTCGACCTGGCCCGGCTGGCCGGTCTGCCGCCGGCGGGCGCGATCGCCGAGGTGGTCAACGACGACGGCACCATGGCCCGGCTGCCCGAGCTGGTGGCCTTCGCCCGTGAGCACAACCTGGCGATCATCTCCATCGAGGACCTCATCGCCTACCGCCGCCGCACCGAGCTGCACGTCGACCGCGCCGCCGTCACCTCCCTGCCGACCGCGTACGGTGAGTTCACCGCCGTCGGCTACCGGGGCACCCTCGACGGTGTCGAGCACATCGCGCTGGTCGCCGGCGGACTGGCCCAGGACGGCCGGCTCCCCGACGGCGAGGACGTGCTGGTCCGGGTCCACTCCGAGTGCCTGACCGGTGATGTGCTCGGCTCGCTGCGCTGCGACTGCGGCCCCCAGCTCCAGGCCTCGCTGCGGCGGGTCGCCGAGGCCGGCCGGGGCGTGGTGCTCTACCTGCGCGGCCACGAGGGCCGGGGCATCGGCCTGGCGCACAAGCTGCGCGCCTACGAGCTCCAGGAGCGCGGCCGGGACACCGTGGACGCGAACCTCGACCTCGGCCTGCCCGCGGACGCCCGCGACTACAGCATCGGCGCCCAGATGCTCGGCGACCTCGGCGTCCGCTCGCTGACCCTGCTGACCAACAACCCGGACAAGCTCACCGCGCTCACCGAGCACGGGCTCAAGGTCAAGGGCCGCGAGCCGGTCGAGATCCCGGCCGGCGAGCACAACGCGCGCTACCTGCGGACCAAGCGCGACCGGATGGGCCACGACCTGCCCGGCCTCGACGGCTGACCCGCACCCGGGCCTCGCACACCCGGACCTCGCACACCGCGCACCCCGTACAGCCCGACACACCGCGCACCCCGAACCCTGCACCCTGCACCCCGAACCACCGAAAGGCACCGCACATGAGCGGCCACGGAGCCCCCGAGCTGACCATCGACAACGCCGCCGACCTCAAGGTCGCCGTGATCGCCGCCCAGTGGCACGATCAGGTGATGAACGGCCTGCTCGACGGCGCCCACCGCGCCCTCAAGGAGCTGGGCGTCGCCGAGCCGACCGTCCTGCGCGTCCCCGGCACCTTCGAGCTGCCGGTGGCCGCCAAGCGCCTCGCCGACCGCGGCTACGACGCAGTGATCGCCCTCGGCGTGGTCATCCGGGGCGGCACCCCGCACTTCGACTACGTCTGCCAGGCCGCCACCGCGGGCCTCACCCAGGTTTCCGTCGACACCGGCGTGCCGGTCGGTTTCGGTGTGCTGACCTGCGACAACGAGCAGCAGGCCGTGGACCGCGCGGGCCTGCCCGGCTCCAGCGAGGACAAGGGCCACGAGGCGGTCACCGCGGCCGTCGCCACGGCCGTCGCGCTGCGCTCGCTCTGACCCGACCGGCCGGAGCGCACCCCGGACCGTGGACGTCCACCGGACTGTCCACGGTCCGGAACCGTTTACCGCCCGTCAGCCCGCACGCCGTATGGTGAGTCCCATCATGGCTTCGAAGACATTCGAGGAGCTCTTCACCGAGCTCCAGCAGAAGGCCGCCACCGGCGACCCCTCGTCCTCCCGTACCGCGCAGCTCGTCCAGCAGGGCGTCCATGCGATCGGCAAGAAGGTCGTCGAGGAGGCCGCCGAGGTCTGGATGGCCGCCGAGTTCCAGTCCGACGAGCAGACCGCCGAGGAGATCTCGCAGCTCCTCTACCACCTTCAGGTGATGATGGTCGCCCGCGGGCTGACGCTCGACGACGTCTACAAGTACCTCTAGACCGACGGACCTCCGGACCGACGACCTCCCGGGCGACGGACCTCCGGAGCGACGGACCTCCGGAGCGACGGATCTCCGGACCGACGGACCTCCGATCCCGGACCGTCCCGGCCCCGGAAACCCCACCCACACCGAACGAGTAAGGAACTGACCTCCATGCTGCGCATCGCCGTGCCCAACAAGGGTTCGCTCTCGGGTCCCGCGGCGGAGATGCTCCATGAGGCCGGCTACCGGCAGCGCAAGGACTCCAAGGAACTGGTGCTGGTCGACCCGGGCAACCAGGTCGAGTTCTTCTTCCTGCGCCCGCGCGACATCGCCGTCTACGTCGGCTCCGGCCGCCTGGACGTCGGCATCACCGGCCGCGACCTGCTGCTGGACTCGCACTCCAACGCCGAGGAGGTGCTCGCGCTCGGCTTCGCCGGCTCGACCTTCCGCTTCGCCCGCCCGGTCGGCGCGGCCGTCGAGGACGTCTCGGACCTGGAGGGTCTGCGGATCGCCACCTCCTACACCGGCCTGGTGGAGCAGCACCTGGCCGACCGGGGTGTGAAGGCGACCGTCACCAAGCTGGACGGCGCGGTGGAGACCGCGGTGCAGCTGGGCGTCGCCGATGTGATCGCGGACGTGGTGGAGACCGGCACCAGCCTGCGCAACGCGGGCCTGGAGGTGTTCGGCGAGCCGATCCTGATCTCCGACTCCGTGGTGATCCGCCCCAAGGGCGCCGGCGAGGACCCGCGCGTCGACCAGTTCCTGCGCCGGCTGCAGGGCGTGCTGGTGGCCCGCCGCTACGTGCTGATGGACTACGACATCCGCGCCGAGCAGGTCGGTGCCGCCGTCGCCCTGACCCCGGGCCTGGAGTCGCCGACCGTCTCGCCGCTGCACACCGAGGGCTGGGTGGCCGTCCGCTCCATGGTGCTCCGCAAGGAGGCCCAGCAGATCATGGACGATCTGTGGGGCATCGGCGCCCGGGCGATCCTGGTCACCAACATCCACGCCTGCCGCCTCTGAGCGGTGCCGGCATAAGCACCGGTTGAATGGGGTGGGGCCGCCGTCGGCGCCCCACCCCGTTTCCGTTGGCCGACTCCCGTTCGCCGACCGCCCGACCGCCGGCCCGCTCGCCCGACCGACCGCTCACTCGCCCGCCCGACCGTCCGACCCTCGAACCACCCCGGAGCCCCTCGTGTCCACCCCCGCCGAGTTCCCCGTCACCTGGGCCCCGCGCCGCACCCGCGCCGTGCTGCTGCCGGTCTGCGTCGTGCTGGTCGTGCTGTTCGCCGTGATCGCGGTCGCTCTTCCGGCCAACTGGCAGCTCAACGACCGGATCATGATGATGGTCAGCGGTGTGCTGTTCGCCTCCGTCGGCCTGATGCTGGCGCGGCCGCGGGTCAGCGCCGACGCCGAGGGCGTGACCGTGGTCAACTTCGTCCGCCGCCGCCGGCTGGCCTGGGCGGAGATCGTCGGAGTGAACTTCCGCCAGGGCGACCCGTGGGCCACCCTCGACCTCGCCGACGGCACCTCGCTGGCCGCCGTCGGCATCCAGCCCGGTGTGGGCCGGAACCAGGCGATCGCCGACGCCCGCGCCCTGCGCGACCTGGTCGCGCGCCACGGCGGCTGACGCCCGCCCAACCCCCCCCGGACCGAACGGCCTCGGCCGAACGGCCCGGCCGACGACACCCACCGGCACGCCCACCGGCACACCCGCCCGGCGCCGCCATCCCGCACCCGCTACCGGGCGCCCGCTACCCGGCGCCCGGTGACCGGAATCCGACGCCCGGCCGCGCCCGAACGTGAATCCTACGGTCGCACGGGTATGGTCTACGCTGGCAAAAGCGGGGCAAAGGCATTGCCCTGCCCGAAATCGACCTGAGGAGTGACACTCCCCGTCCATGGACGATCCGTCCGGTAGTACCTGCGCCGCCCACCATCCGACCGACGGACGGCAGGCGGCACTGTGATCACGGCCTGGCTGCTGCTTCTCGCGGCCCTCCTGCTCATCCTCGCCAACGGCCTCTTCGTGGCCGCCGAGTTCGCCTTCGTGACCGTGGAGCGCGGCGCCGTCGAGCGCGCCGCCGGAACCGGGGACGCCAAGGCCGGCCGGGTCTCCCGCGCCCTGCGCCACCTCTCCTTCGAACTCTCCGGCGCCCAGCTCGGCATCACCGTCACCTCGCTGGTCGTCGGCATGCTCGCCGAGCCCGCCCTGTCGACCCTGCTGAAGCCCCTGTTCGGTGCCGTCGGCCTCCCCGACGGTGCCTCCCGCGGCGCCTCCGTGGTCATCGGCATGCTGCTCGCCACCGTCGTCCAGATGGTGATCGGCGAACTGGTCCCGAAGAACTGGGCGATCTCCCGCCCGCTCCAGGTGGCCCGCGCGGTCGCCGCCCCGCACATGGCGTTCTCCCGGGCCTGCCGCCCGCTGATCCGGGTCCTGAACGGCTCGGCCGACCGCACTGTTCGCGCCTTCGGCATCGAGCCGCAGGAGGAGCTGGACCACGCCCGCACCCCGGCCGAACTGGTCTCGCTCGCCCGGCACTCCGCCCGGGCCGGCGCCATAGACGAGGAGTCGGCCACCCTGTTCGTGCGGACCCTCGGACTCGGCGACCTCACCGCCGAGTCCGTGATGACCCCCCGCGTGGACGTCTCCGCGCTCCAGCGGGACGCCAGCGCCGCCGACGTCCTCAACCTCACCCGGGCCACCGGGCTGTCCCGCTTCCCGGTGTACACCGACACCCTGGACGAGGTCACCGGCACCGTCACCCTCAAGGACGCGCTGGCCGTCCCCGCCGCCCGGCGCGGCACCGTCCGGGTCGGCGACCTCGCCGTCCCGCCGCTGCTGGTGCCCGAGAGCCTCCCCGCCGAGCGGCTGCTCGACCAGCTGCGCCGCCTCCAGCCGATGGCCATCGTGGTCGACGAGTACGGCGGCACCGCCGGCGTGGTCACCGTCGAGGACATCGTCGAGGAGATCGTCGGCGAGGTGCAGGACGAGCACGACCCGGCCGACGGCCCCGAACTGCTGCCGTTGCCGCCGGTCGACGGACAGCCCGTCTGGGCGGCCGACGGCCGGGCCCGGCTCGACCAGCTGGAGGCCATCGGCCTGCACGCCCCGGAGGGCCCCTACGAGACGCTGGCCGGACTGGTCACCGACCTGCTCGGCCGGCTGCCCGCTCCCGGCGACCGGGCCGAACTGCCCGGCTGGCGGTTCACCGTCGAGGCCGTGGACCGGCACCGGACCAGCAGGGTCCGGGTGGAACGCACCTCCGGGCACGACCACCCGTACGACGGCACCGAGGACGAGGACCGGACCCGATGACCGTGCTCCAACTCGCCGTCGCACTCCTGCTGCTGCTCGGCAACGCCTTCTTCGTCGGCGCCGAGTTCGCCGTGGTCTCGGTCCGGCGCAGCCAGATCGAACCGCTCGCCGAGGCCGGCAACAAGCGCGCCCGCACCGTGCTGCACGCACTGTCCAACGTCTCCGCGATGCTCGCCGCCGCCCAACTCGGCATCACCGTCTGCTCGCTGGGCCTGGGCGCGCTCGCCGAGCCGACCATCGCCCACCTGCTGGAGGGGCCGTTCCACGCGCTCGGCGTCCCGACCGGCCTGATGCACCCGCTCTCGTACGGGATCGCGCTGGCCGTCGTGGTCTACCTGCACATGGTCATGGGCGAGATGGTGCCCAAGAACATGGCGCTGGCGGGCCCGGAGAAGGCCGCGCTCTGGCTCGGCCCGCCGCTGGACCGGCTGGCCCGCTGGCTGGCCCCGGTGATCGCCTTCCTCAACGCCTTCGCCAACGGTGTGCTGCGGCTGTTCAAGGTCGAGGGCAAGGACGAGGTCGAGTCGGTCTTCACCACCGAGCAGCTGATCTACCTGCTCGCCGACTCCGGTGACGCCGGACTGCTGGCGAAGGACCGACAGGAGCGGCTGGAGGACGCCCTCGAGCTGGGCCGCCGCCCGCTGACCGAGGTGCTGCTCACCCCCGAGCAGCTGGTCACCGTGGACACCAAGGTGACCGCCGCCCAGGTCGAGGAGCTGGCGCTGCGCACCGGCTTCTCGCGCTTCCCGGTCACCGACGGCGACCCGGCCGGCCACGGCTACCTGGGGTACCTGCACCTCAAGGACATCCTGGAGGTCGACGACCCGTCGGTGCCCGTCCCGGCCCGGTTGTGGCGGCCGATCACCGTGCTCCGGGGCACCCTGCCGCTGGACGACGCGCTCGGCGCGATGCGCAGGGCCACCTGCCACCTCGCGGCCGTGCTCGACCAGGACGGGCGGACGCTCGGCGTGGTGATGCTGGAGGACGTGCTGGAGGAGCTGGTCGGCGAGGTGCACGACCCGGACCACCGCTCGGCCGCGTAACGCGCGGCCCGCGCCACGGCCAGTACACCCCGGGAGGCCCCGGGAACCCCGTTCCGCCCGGGGTTCCCGGGGCCCCTTCGCTCTCGGCGATTCCGCTCTGAGCGTGGGACGGTTCCCCTGCCGATCGTCGCCGGGCAGGGTGGTCGGCATGAGACTTCTCCTGCTGGGTGGGACGGAATTCGTGGGGCGGGCCGTCGCGGAGGCGGCACTGGAGCGGGGCTGGGAGGTGACGGTCTTCCACCGGGGTACGCACGCC
Organism: Kitasatospora sp. NPDC089913; assembly: GCF_044748625.1. Classification (NCBI taxonomy): domain Bacteria; kingdom Bacillati; phylum Actinomycetota; class Actinomycetes; order Kitasatosporales; family Streptomycetaceae; genus Kitasatospora; species Kitasatospora sp. NPDC089913. The sequence continues at coordinate 165,263 of NZ_JBIVGI010000016.1, forward strand.
GCGCCGGAGGGGGCCCGGGTGCTGCACGGGGACCGGACGGCCGAGGGCGGGCTCGCGGCCCTGGCCGCGGGGGAGTGGGACGCGGTGGTGGACACCTGGTCCGCCGCCCCGTCGGTGGTGCGCGACAGCGCCCGCCTGCTGGCCGGCCGGGTCGGCCGCTACGCGTACGTGTCCAGCCGGTCGGTGTACGCGTACCCGACGGCGGCCGGCGCGGACGAGAGCGCTCCGCTGGTCGAGGGCTCGCCGGACGACGGCGAGATGCCCTACGCCGAGTCCAAGCGCGGCGGCGAGCTGGCGGCGCTGGACGCCTTCGGCGACCGGGCGCTGCTGATCCGGGCCGGGCTGATCGTCGGACCGTACGAGAACATCGGCCGCCTGCCCTGGTGGCTCGACCGGATCGCCCGCGGCGGCCCGGTGCTCGCCCCCGGTCCGCGCGACCTCGCGGTGCAGTTCATCGACGTCCGCGACCTCGCGGCCTGGACCCTCGACGCGGTCGAGGCCGGCCTCGGCGGCCCCTTCGACCTGGTCGGCCCGCGCGGGCACACCACCATGGGCGAACTGCTGGAGGCCTGCGCGAAGGCCACCGGCGCCGAGCCCGAGCTGCGCTGGACGGAGCCCGGGGCGATCGCCCGGGCCGGCATCGCGCCGTGGGTCCAGCTGCCGTTCTGGGTCCCGCCGGGCGAGCTGTACGACACCGTGCACGGCGCGGACGTGAGCAAGGCGCTGGCCGCCGGGCTGCGCTGCCGGCCGGTGGCGGAGACGGTCGCCGACACCTGGGCGTGGCTGCAATCGATCGGCGGCGTGGCGCCGCAGCGCCCGGACCGGCCGACCGTCGGCCTGGACCCGGAGCTGGAGGCCGCGGCGCTGGCCGGCTGACGCCCCGCGCCCGCGCCCGACGCGGGGGCGGGGCCGGGCCGGGCGGGGCCGAGCGGGTCGGTCCGGCGCCGGCCCCGCCTCAGCCCCGGCCGTCGATCAGTTCGCCATACGCCTGCACCAGGTCCGGCAGTCGCAGCGTGGCGAGGTCCTCCCGGCCGGGCGGCTCGCGCAGCAGGCTGAGCCGCAGGTCCCGGTAGGCGCAGGACTTCTCGTACAGGGTGCGGATGAAGCGGCCGTTGCCGAGCTCGTCGATCCAGCCCTCGCGGACCACATGGGTGCAGATCGAGGCGAGTTCCTCGGCCGCGTCCTCGTCCCAGCCGTCGCCGTCCTGCCCGGCGAGCGCCGCGCCGATCGCGGTCAGCTCGCCGGGGCGGTAGCTCGGGAAGTCGACCCGGCTGGTGAAGCGGGAGTTGAGCCCGGGGTTGGTGGCCAGCAGCCGGTTCATGCCCTCCGGGTAGCCGGCCAGGATCACCACCAGCCGGTCCCGGTTGTCCTCGGCCCGCTTGAGCAGCACCTGCAGTGCCTCGTCGCCGTACGCGTCGCCCTTGCTGTAACCGGAGTTGGAGAGGCTGTAGGCCTCGTCGATGAAGAGCACGCCGTCCAGTGCGGAGTCGATCAGCTCGTTCGCCTTCACCGCCGTCTGGCCGAGGAACTCACCGACCAGGTCGGCTCGTTGAGCCTCCACCAGATGGTCCCCGGAGAGCAGGCCGAGGGCGTGGAAGACCCGGCCGAGGATCCGGGCGACGGTGGTCTTGCCGGTGCCGGACGGCCCGGAGAAGACGAAGTGGCGCTTGGGCGGCTGGACCGGCAGGCCCTGCTCGGCGCGCAGCCGGGCCATCCGTAGCTGCGCCGAGAGCGCCCGCACCTGCCGCTTGACCGGCTCCAGGCCGACCATCCGGGAGAGTTCGGCCAGCGCGGCGTCCAACTCGGCGCGGTGGTCCTCGTGTTCAGGGGTCGAACTGATGCTCGCCACGTGGGCCGGAGCGGTTTCGGCGCGCGCCGCCGCGGGGGCGGCGGGGGAGGCGGCGGCAGGCTGCGGGGCGGTCGAGCCGGCGCGTCCGTTGGTCACCAGCGGTGGCGGTGCGCCCGCCCCGCCACCGGGCCTGTTCCCGGTTCCGCCGGTTCCGCCGGTACCGCCGGTACCGCCGGTGCTGCCCGGTCCGGCCGGGGTCGGCACGCTCGGGTGGCCGTCCTCCGCCTCGTCGTCGGTCCCGGCCGGACCGCCCGGGCCCGGGTTCCCGAAGGGGTCCGCGCCGCCGGGCCCGCCGAACGCACCGGCTCCGGTCGGCAGCTCCGCGCCCGACGGCTCGGCGCCCGCGAGGGCCGACGCCTGTTCGGTGGCGAACTCCGCGCCGAACTCGACCCCGGACTCCGTCGCCGCCTGCTCCGCCCCGAACTCCGTACCCGCCCCGAACTCCGCCGCCTGCTCCGCCCCGAACTCCGCGCCCGCCCCGAACTCCGATCCGGCCCCGAGCGCCTCGAAACCCGCCTGCTCCAGGACCGCCGCGTCCAGCAGCGCCGCGTCGATCGCGTCGTCCTCCGCCCCGCGCCCCGCGTCCCGGCCGCCGATCCCGGCACCGTCCAGCAGGGCGTCCGCGAGGCCGTCCTCCGCCGAGATCGCCGCCAGCCGGGCGGCGGTGTCCATGAACGCCGGGTCGGCCCGGTGCACGGCCCGGTACAGCGGCAGCGCGGCCGCGCTGCGCCCGGCGCCCTCGTAGGCGCGGGCCAGCCAGTACCGCAGCTCCTTGCGCTGCGGCTGCTCGGAGCGGCAGCGGGCCAGTGAGGCGGCGAGCGGCGGCTGGGCCTGCGCGCACATGTCCAGCCGGACCCGGGCCATACCGGCGAACAGCCCGGCCTCGATGCCGAGCAGCGGATCGTCGAGCAGCCGGTCGGTGTCCCGGATCAGTTGCTCCCAGTCCTTGAGGAGGTAGGAGCGGCAGGCGTGCAGGAAACGCGCGGACGGGTCCTCGGCGGGGGCCGGGCACTGCTCCAGGGCGTGGTCCAGCTCGGTGAGATGGCGGCCGTCCAGCCAGTGCGAGGCGTGCGCGAGGGCGAGGTCCCGGGCGGTCTCCAGCACCGGCTGCACCCACCAGCCCAGCCAGTACCAGGAACTGAGCGGGCGTCCGTGCCGTCGGCGCTGCTCGCCGAACCGCTCCCGGTGCCGGTGCATCGCGAGCAGCGCGCCGGAGGTGTCACTGCGCAGCGCGTGCAGGCCGAGCCAGGCGTCGGCCATGCCGGGGTCGAGCCGGACGGCGGCGCGGAACTCCTCCTCGGCCCGGGTGTACGCCCCGGCCGTGTAGGCGTCCATGGCACGCAGCCAGGCCCGGTCGGCGAGCCGGTTCGGAGCCGGTCCGCCCGCGGTGTTGCTGTTGGAACTCTCCACTCAACGCCCCCCGCGATGTGGCTCGGGGCCCGACCGGTGCGGCGGTGTGCGGACCCGCCGGTGGTCGTCCGCCCCCGGGGCGCATCTGCGCCTGCCTGGAATCGTACCGGCGCGGCGCTGATCCGGAAGGGTGTCGCACGATGTCAAAAGCGATCGGGCGGGCGGCCGTTGAGGGGTGGCCGGCCCCGGGGTGGGGGAGTCGGACGGCACCCCCGGCTCACGGGGGAACAAGCCGGGGATGCCGGGTCCGAAGTTGCGGAATCAACAATTCCGCGAACGAGAGAGAACCTATTTCCTGGTGACGTCGCAGGTCAAGGTCATTGTTGAAGGTTCACCGACGGTGCCCGGCGCGATCCGTCCGGTCACCCCGTCGACCAGGGTCCCGGCGTGCGGGCGGCTCGGGTCCGCGGCGAAATGTGCCGATTCGGCCAGTGCCCAGCCGGCCCAGAACTCCGCCAGCGCGGGACCGTCCCGCTCCTCGCCCCGCCGCCGGGCCGCCGCCGCGTCCAGTTCCATCCACACCAGCCGGGCCAGCTCCGGCCGCACCGCGCGCCGCCCGGCGCCGACCCCCTCGACCAGGACCACCGGCGCGAGCGGCACCGCCGCCGTCCCGGCGAACCGGCGCAGCGTCCAGTCGTACACCTCGTACTCCGCGTCCCGGCCCGCCGCCAGCGGCTCCAGCACCTGGTCGCGCAGCCGCCCGGTCCAGCCGAACGGCTCGGCGTGCGTCGCCAGGTCGTCCAGGTGCACCACGGGGGCGCCGCCGAGCGCGGCCGCCAGCCGGGCGGCGAAGGTCGTCTTGCCCGAGCCCGCGTGGCCGTCCACCGCGACCAGGCGCACCGGGCCGCAGGACGGCGGCAGCGCCCGCAGTTCGGCAGCGAGGGCGGCCAACGCGCCGGCGGCCGCCGGGGTCCGCACCGGCCCGCCCGGGCCGGGCCGCGCGCCCGGCCGGGCGCTCGGCCGTGCGCCGGGCCCCACTACCGGGGCGGCGGAAGTCTTGGAAGAAGCCACAACGTCAACCCTACGGCGGACTCCGCGCCGGTCCGGACAGTGTTCGAGTGCTACCCGTGACGGCGGCGTCCCGATCAGGCATACTCGCATCGCCATGCCTGTGAACGGCCGTTCACCGCAATCCGGTGCCGCCCGGCCGAGGCTGCCACACCCCGCGCGGGCCCGACCACACCCCGGGGCCCGGCGCACGACCGAGGAGGCGACCAGCCGCCATGACCACCTCCCCCGCGAAGTCCGTGGACCGCCAGCTGCCCAGCGAGGAGGCCCGCGAGCTCCTGAACCTCACCCGGGACCTCGTCCAGCGCGAGCTGAAGCCGCGCGCCGCGGAGGACGAGGCCGCCGGCCGCTTCCCGCGCGAGGTCTTCCGCACGCTCGGCGAGGCCGGTCTGCTCTCCCTCCCGTACGACGAGGCCTACGGCGGCGGCGAGCAGCCCTACGAGGTCTACCTCCAGGTGCTGGAGGAACTGGCGTCCGGCTGGCTGGCCGTCGGCCTGGGCGTCAGCGTGCACACCCTCTCCTGCCACGCGCTCGCCACCTTCGGCACCGACGAGCAGCGCGGCCGCTGGCTGCCCGGGATGCTCTCCGGCGAGCAGCTCGGCGCCTACTGCCTGTCCGAGCCGCAGTCCGGCTCCGACGCCGCCGCCCTGCGCACCCGGGCCGACCTGGACGGCGAGGAGTACGTCGTCGGCGGCACCAAGGCCTGGATCACCCACGGCGGCGAGGCCGACTTCTACAGCGCGCTGGTGCGCACCGGTGGGGAGGGCGCCCGGGGGATCAGCTGCCTGCTGGTGCCCGGCACCCAGCCCGGCCTGTCGGCCGCCCCGCCGGAGCACAAGATGGGCATGAAGTCCTCGCCCACCGCCCAGCTGCACTTCGACGGCGCCCGGGTCTCCCGGGACCGGCTGATCGGCAGCGAGGGCCAGGGCTTCCAGATCGCGCTCGCCGCGCTGGACTCCGGCCGGCTCGGCATCGCCGCCTGCGCGATCGGCGTCGCCCAGGCCGCGCTCGACACCGCCGTCGACTACGCGCGCGGCCGCCACCAGTTCGGCCAGCCGATCGCCGACTTCCAGGGCCTGTCCTTCATGCTCGCCGACATGGCCACCCAGATCGAGGCCGGCCGCGCGCTCTACCTGTCCGCCGCCCGCCGCCGCGACGCCGGCCAGGCGTTCTCCAAGGAGGCGGCGATGGCGAAGCTGTTCTGCACCGACGCCGCGATGCGGGTGACCACCGACGCCGTCCAGGTGCTCGGCGGCTACGGCTACACCCAGGACTTCCCGGCCGAGCGCTACATGCGCGAGGCCAAGGTGCTGCAGATCGTCGAGGGCACCAACCAGATCCAGCGCCTGGTGATCGGCCGCCACCTCACCAAGGGCTGACCGCCGCCCGGCCCGCCGCCGTCCCCGGCGCGGGCCCGGCGGGCGGCACGCGAACGGCCCCCGGTGCCGCTCCTGGGTACGGAGCGGGACCGGGGGCCGTGCCGCCGATCGTCGGGGCCGACGCGCGATGCCCTGGCGCGCGGCCGGCGCTCAGCGCCGGGAGAACCGGCTGCGCTGCTCGGGGATGGCCGGGACGGAGCCCGAGCGGACCGGGCGGTGCACCAGCGCGTGCGAGAACGGCTGGGTGCGCCAGTCGTGCTCGCCCGGCAGCGCGAGCAGCGCGGCCAGGCCGGCCGAGTCGGCCTCCTCGGCGCACTCCACCTCGGCCAGGTCGTCCGTCGGGGTGCCCGAGCCCGGGCACAGGGTGGGGGAGAAGGGGTGCCAGGCCCGGGGCAGCACGGCGTGCTGCGGCAGCCGCTCCTCGTCGCCCACCAGGGCGATCGGACGCCGGCAGGACGGGCAGTCGACCCGGACGGTCTCCCACGGCTCGGCCTCGCCCGGATCCACCCCCGGCGCGGCGTCGTAGGGGACCGCGAGGTCCTCGCGGTCGGTCGTATCGTGGGCGTCGTCCGCGCCCGTCGGGCGCTGGTCGGTAACGCGCATGGTGATCCCCCTCGGATCGGGCCCGGCGTGGTCGCCCGGGGCCACAACCAGCACTTCCCGCCGACGCGGACTCATAACCCTGCAGTTCGGCGCACTGTGATGCACCGGGTGTGTCCTTCGCCACATTCGTCCGGCATGTGCCCGTACGGCACCCCGGGGCGCGCCGGACGCGTCTCCGCGCCCCCCTGCCGGTCCCGCGTGCGCCCCCGGCCCGACGCCGTCCGCGCCCCCCGCCGCGGCGATCCGCGCGCCCCCGAGAGGGTAGGTTTGCGCCTTGTGGAGGATCTCGATCAACGCATCGTCCGACTGCTCCTCCAGGACGGCCGGATGAGCTACACGGACCTGGGCAAGGCCACCGGCCTGTCCACCTCGGCGGTGCACCAGCGGGTGCGCCGCCTCGAACAGCGCGGAGTGATCCGCGGCTACACCGCGATCATCGACCCCGACGCCGTCGACCTCGCGCTCACCGCGTTCATCTCGGTCAAACCCTTCGACCCCAGCGCCCCCGACGACACACCCGAGAGACTGGCCGACCTGCCCGAGATCGAGGCCTGCCACAGCGTCGCCGGCGAGGAGAACTACATCCTCAAGGTCCGCGTCGGCGCCCCCGGCGACCTGGAGGACCTGCTGGCACGCATCCGCAGCGCCGCCGGCGTCTCCACCCGCACCACCGTCGTCCTGTCCACCCCCTACGAGGCCCGCCCCCCGAGGCTCTGACCGGCCCTCCGGGGGGTGCAGACTTGGCCCATGACCGAACGCAACTCCCGGACCGTCCTGCTGCGCGGCGGCGCCGTCTACAGCCCCGCCGACCCCTTCGCCACCGCCATGCTCGTCGAGGGCGAGCACGTCGCCTGGGTCGGCAGCGACGGCGCCGCCGAGGCCTACGCGCGGACCGCCGACGAGATCGTCGAACTCGACGGCGCCCTGGTCACCCCGGCCTTCGTCGACGCCCACGCGCACGCCACCGCCACCGGCCTCGCGCTCACCGGCCTCGACCTCACCGGAACCCCCTCGCTGGCCGCCGCCCTGGCCGCCGTCACCGCCTTCACCGCCCGCGAGCAGCCCGGCGGTGTCCTCATCGGCCACGGCTGGGACGAGACCGGCTGGCCCGAGGGCCGCCCGCCGACCCTCGCCGAGCTGGACGCCGCCGCCGGCGGCGCCGCCGTCTACCTCTCCCGCACCGACGTGCACTCCGGGCTCGCCACCACCGCGCTGCGCGCCCTCACCGACGGCCTCGCCGACCGGCCCGGCTTCCACCCCGACGGCCCGCTCACCCGCGACGCCCACCACGCCGTCCGCGCGACCGCGCTGGCCCGACTCACCCCCGCCCAGCGCCGCCACGCCCAGCGCGCCGCCCTCGCCCGCGCCGCCGAACTCGGCATCGGCGCCCTGCACGAGTGCGCCGGCCCCGAGATCTCCTCCGAGCAGGACCTCACCGCCCTGCTCGAGCTGGCCGCCGAGGGCGACGGCCCCGAGGTGTTCGGCTACTGGGGCGAGCTCGCCGAGCGCGGCGGCGTCGACACCGCCCGCCGGCTCGGCGCCGTCGGCGCCGGCGGCGACCTCTTCGTCGACGGCGCGCTCGGCTCGCACACCGCCTGCCTGCACCACGACTACGCCGACGCCGCGCACACCGGCACCTCCTACCTCACCGCCGCCCAGATCGCCGACCACGTCACCGCCTGCACCGAGGCCGGCCTCCAGGCCGGCTTCCACGCCATCGGGGACGCCGCGGTCGCCGCCGTGCTGGAGGGCGTCCGGGCGGCCGGCGACCGGATCGGCGCCGACCGGGTCCGGGCGCTGCGCCACCGGGTCGAGCACGCCGAGGCCCTCGACGACAAGACCGTCGCCGCCTTCGCCGAACTCGGCCTCACCGCCTCCGTGCAGCCCGCCTTCGACGCCGCCTGGGGCGGTCCGGACGGCATGTACGCCCGTCGTCTGGGCGCCGAGCGGGCCGCCGCGCTCAACCCGTTCGCCGCGCTGCTGCGCTCCGGTGTCCCGCTGGCCTTCGGCTCGGACGCCCCGGTCACCCCGCTCGACCCCTGGGGCACCGTCCGGGCCGCCGCCTTCCACCGCACCCCCGAGCACCGGATCTCGGTCCGGGCCGCGTTCACCGCCCACACCCGCGGCGGCTGGCGGGCGGTCGGCCGCGACCAGGACGGCGTCCTCGTCCCCGGCGCGGTCGCCAGCTACGCGATCTGGGCCGCGACCGACCTGGTCGTCCAGGCCCCGGACGACCGGGTGGCCGGCTGGTCCACCGACCCGCGCTCCGGCACCCCCGGCCTGCCGGACCTCACCCCGGGCCACCCGCTGCCCACCTGCCTGCGCACCGTCGTCCGCGGCCGCACCGTGCACCTGGCCGGGGCCGCCGCCCCGGCCCCCGCGGAAACCGAGTGACCGGCGCGGGCCGGCGGCCCTAGGGGTTGTCTGACAATTCGCGTCGCATCAGCGCGCGGCGTTGGGCGCCCGGCTGGGCGTGCCGCCGAAGCGTCCTCGTACTGGACGTACTTGGACGATTCGGCGGTGCGTCCAGGCGGGATGCCCGGCGTCGCGCGCGCGGCGGGAATTGTCAGATAACCCCTAGGTCGGCCCCATGACCGACCAGCCGTTCGTTCCCGCCGACTTCACCGTCCCCCGTGCGCTCGACGCCGAGGGGTTCCGCCTGGAACCCCTCGGCGAGCAGCACAACGAGGCCGACCACGCCGCCTGGACCGGCAGCATCGCCCACATCCGCGCCACCCCCGGCTTCGGGCACGGCACCTGGCCCCCGGCCGAGGGCATGGACCCCGACCGCAACCTCGCCGACCTGCGCCGCCACGCGGCCGACTTCGAGGCCCGCCGGGGCTTCACCTACAGCGTGCTCGCTGTCCCCGGCGACGCGGTCGTCGGCTGCGTCTACGTCTACCCGGACCGCGAGCGGCCCGGCGTCGCCGCGGTCAGCTCCTGGGTCCGGGCCGACCGGGCCGGGCTGGACGCCCCGCTGTACCGCGCCGTCTCCGACTGGCCGGCCACCACCTGGCCGTTCGCCGAGGCGACCTACGCCCCGCGCTGATCGGCCGCGGCGGTCCGCGCCCGCCGCCGTCCCCGCGCCGACCGCGTCGACCGCGCCGACCGTCCCCGCCGGGACGGCGCAAAGCGACCCTCAGCTCACGGCGGGGTGTCCGGTCGGGGTACCTTCTTCGGACAGCGTCCGAACAGCCGTCCCCGTACACCACAGCGGGACGGCGTCGAGAGAGATGGTGCGACGGTGGTCATGCCCGTCACCCAGGAGCGGTCCGGTACCGCACCCGAAACCCCCGACGAGGCACCCGGCCCCGGCCGCGTGGCCCGGGCCCTCGCCAGGATCCGGGCCGGCCTGCCCCGCACCGGACTGGCCGCGCTCGCCGGGCTGCTGCTCGCGCTGGCCTTCCCGCCGTTCGACCTGTGGCCGCTGTCCCTGCTCGGCGTCGCCGCGCTGTCCCTGCTGACCCGGGGCCGCACCGCCCGCCAGGCGGCCTGGACCGGCTTCGCCTTCGGCCTGCCGTTCTTCCTGATGCTGCTCAGCTGGCTGCGGGTGGTCGGCTGGGACGCCACCGTCGGCCTGTCCGTCGTCGAGGCGCTCTTCCTGGCCGCCCTGGGCTCCGGCCTCGCCGTCACCTCCCGGCTGCCCGGCTGGCCGCTCTGGGGCGCCTGCCTGTGGATCACCCAGGAGTGGGCCCGCGACCGGCTGCCGCTCGGCGGCTTCCCCTGGGGCCGGCTGGCCTTCGCCAACACCGCCACCCCGTACACCCCGTTGGCCGCGCTCGGCGGCGCCCCGCTGGTGACCTTCGCCGTCGCCATCTCCGGCACCCTGCTGGCCTGGTCCGTCGTGCGGGCCACCGGCCGCGGCGCCGACCGCCGCCCGGTCGCGGCCGCCCTCGCCGCGCTCGGCGCCGTCGCCACCATGCTCGCCGGGTTCCTGGTGCCGGTGCCCACCGCGGCCGCCGACACCGTCAAGGTCGCCGTCATCCAGGGCAACGTGCCCAACCCCGGCATGGACTTCCTCGGCCGCCCGATGATGGTCCTCAACAACCACGCCTCCGCCACCGAGAAGCTCGCCGACGACATCAGGGCGGGCCGGGCCGAGCGGCCGGACATCGTGATCTGGCCGGAGAACTCCTCCGACCTCGACCCGTTCTCCGACCCGGCCGCCTACCGGCGGATCGACCAGGCCGTCCGCGCGATCGGCGTGCCCACCCTGGTCGGCACCCTCGTCGACGGCCCGGACGAGCAGCACGTGCAGAACGAGGGCATCGTCTGGGACCCGAAGACCGGCCCCGGCGCCTCCTACACCAAGCAGCACCCGGTGCCGTTCGGCGAGTACGTGCCCTTCCGCGACCAGCTCTCCAAGGTCATCACCCGTCTCCAGCGGGTCGCCCGGGACTTCTACCCCGGCGACCACAACGGCGTCATGCAGCTCGGCCCGGCCCGGATCGGCGACGTCATCTGCTTCGAGGTCGCCTACGACGAGATCGTCCGCGACACCGTCGACCAGGGCGCCCGGGTCCTCGTCGTGCAGACCAACAACGCCACCTACGCCAAGACCGGGCAGCCGGAGCAGCAGCTCGCGATGAGCCGGCTGCGCGCCGTCGAGCACGGCCGCGCGGTGCTGATCGCCGCGACCAGCGGCATCAGCGCGGTGATCGCCCCGGACGGCACGGTCGTCCAGCGCACCGAGGAGCTGACCGCCGCCGAGCTGACCGCGACCGTCCCGCTGCGCGACGGCACCACCGTCGCCGACCGGGTCGGTGCCGCCCCCGAGTGGACGCTCGCGGTGGCCGGCCTGCTGGCCTGCGCCGGGGGCGTGCTGCTGGCCCGCCGCCGCGCGACGGCCCCCGCGGACGCCGGCGCCACCGCTCCCGGCGGCCCGCCCGCCCCGGGCGAGTGACCCGGTGTTCCGCCCGGCCCGCGCCCGGCGGAACACCGGCCGCCGGCCGGCCGTTGGACCAGGTGGTGCCGTAGCCGGCCCGGACCTCCCGTGCGGCGCGCAGAGCACCGCCTGGAGTGGATTCGTACCGTGACCCGGCAAGACACCCCCACCCGTCCGGCCCCGCGCTCGAAGCTGCGGCGCGCGCTGCCGCTGCTGCTGACCGCCTGGCTGGTACTGGAGATCTGGCTGCTGGTGCAGGTGGGCTCCTGGCTGGGCGGCCTGACCGTGGTGCTGCTGCTGATCGCGGGCGCGCTGATCGGCGGCTCGCTGATCAAGCGGGCCGGCGCGCGCGCCCTGTCGGCGGCCTTCGAGCAGACCCGCGACCCGCGGCCCGAGCAGCCGCAGACCGGGACCAGCCTGACCGTGCTGGCCGGCCTGCTGCTGATCCTGCCGGGCTTCCTCTCCGACGCGGTGGCGCTGACCCTGCTGTTCCCGCCGACCCGCGCGCTGTGGCGGGCGGCCGGGCGCCGGGCGGCCGACAAGGTGCTGCGCTCCACCGCGACCGTGGGAGCCGACCCGCTGGCGGACGCGATGCGGCTGCAGGAGCAGCTGCGGATCCACCGCCCGGACGGCAAGGTGATCCAGGGCGAGGTGGTCGAGCCGGGCGCCGGTCCGGCCGCCGGACCGCAGGGCCCGGACACCGGCTACCGCCCGCCCCTCAACGGCTGACCCGCGCGCCGACGGCGGACCGGGCCCGTCCCTCCCGACCGGGTGGGGCGGGCCCGCGGGCGGAAGCCGCTCCTGTCGGCGGCTCCTGTCGGCCGGGCGTGTCGGCCGGGCCGAAGCCGTCTCCGCCCGGCCCCGGAGCGAGCGGGAACGCGAAAGGGACCCTGGTGACCAGGGTCCCTTTTCGCGTGCCCCCGCCGGCCGGCGGGAGCGGGGTCAGGCGCTCTTGCGGGTGTCCCGCGGGTGCACCGCGAGGTTCATCCCACCGGAGCGGAGCACGGCCAGCCGCTCGGCCAGCACCTCCTCCAACTCCTCACGGGTCCGGCGCTCCATCAGCATGTCCCAATGGGTACGCGTCGGCTTGGTCTTCTTCTCCTCGGGCTCGTCACCGTCGAGGAGTACCGCCTCCTGGCCGCAGAAGCGGCATTCCCAGGCGGAGGGGATCTCGGCCTCGACCGAGAAAGGAACCTCGAATCGGTGTCCGTTCTGACATGCGTACTCGACGGTCTGGCGGGGAGCCAGATCGATACCGCGGTCGGTCTCGTAGCTAGTGGCCCCGAGTCGCGTGCCGCGGAGAGCTCGCTCGCTCATGAATCGTGCCTCCCGGGCTTATGGCCCACAGGACTAGTGGTCGCTGTTCTTCGTCGTTCGGTCAACGCGCGGCCTCCGACGAAGATTCCCGTCCCGGGACATGCGTCGTCTGTTGTGCCGTCCCTGTTTGTACCCACCGGCGCCCGATTTGTCACATCTGGCCGGTGATATCACCCCAGGTGTCACCTATTTCACATCTGGTGATCGGTCGGCCTTTCCCGGACGAGCGTACCGGGCCGGGATTCGACGGTGGGAGCCGCCCCTCCCCTTCGGATGCATGGCCGCCGGTCAGGCGAGTGGGCGGAAGCGTAGCGCGGCCGGGCCCTTGGCGAGGTCCACCCCGGCGTGCGCGGCCGGACCGAGCTCCACCGGGACGGTCGGAGTGCCGTCCTGGTGCGCGGGCAGCGGCTGCGCCGACGGGACCGGCGCGGGCGCCTCGGTGCGGGTGTCGCGGTGCGGCAGCAGGGCGATCACGGCGTCCCGAAGCGCGGCCGGCGCCTCCTCGTCCAGGGGGTCGACGGTGGCCGGCAGCTGGAGCCGGACCGGGGCGCCGGTGCCGATCCGGGCGTAGCCGCGCCCGGCCGGGGCGTGCGCGGCGGGCACGATGTCCAGCGGCACCCCGAGGGCGGCGTGGCTCTCCTCCGGACCGGCCGGGCCGAGCACGACCCGGGCCCGGGCGGTGGCCCGGACGCTCGGCGAGATCCGGTCCCGGGCCTCGATGTCGTCGGCGACCACCACGGTGACCCGGGCGGCGCGGCCGTGCCGCAGCGGCAGCTCCAGCAGGTCCTGCGGGTCCGGGCGGCCCTCGGCGTGGGCCAGTTCGGTCAGCTCGGTCGGGTGGTCGAGCAGCAGCCACAGCGGCCGGGTGACGTCGGCGGGCGGCGCGGTGCCGGCGTGCCGGGCCGCGTTCAGCGCGGTGAGCCGGCGCTCGGTCTCCTGGGCCGCCCAGTGCAGCGCGGCCAGCGCGCCGTGCAGGCTGGTCTCCACGGTGTGCACGCCGGGCCGGTTGACCAGGCAGGCGTGCTCGCCGGTACCGGCGCCGTCGATCACCATCAGATCGGCGTACGGCAGGACCTGGAGGGCGATCGAGCGGATCAGGCTGGAGGTGCCGTAGCCGCTGACGCCGAGCGCCAGCAGGTGCGGCTCGGCCGAGCGCGGACCGGTCCGCCAGACCACCGGCGGCTGCTGGGCGGGCGCGCCGCCCTGCTGTACCGGGATGGTCCTGGCGCTGCCGTCCTCGTCGGTGAAGCCGAGCACGATCTCGCCGGGCGCGGCCACGAAGCGCTGGGCGGCGATGTCGGTGGGCAGCGGGGCCAGGGCGGCGATCCGGAGCCGGTTGGACTCCTCGTCCCAGTCGAAGCGGTACTCGCGGGCCCGGCCGGCCTTGCCCTGGACGACCTGCTCGATCCGGGCCCGGGCGGCCGGCTCGGTGTCGGTGAAGTACGCGGGGTAGGCGATCTCCAGTCGGGAGAGCCGGCCCCCGGTGTCGAACTCCCAGCCGGAGAAGACGTTCTTCCAGTCACCCTCGTGGCGGTAGAGCGGCACGAGCTCGTCCGGTCCGGCCAGGTACGGGGTGAGGGCCGCGTACAGGGCGGTGAGCTTGACCTCGGCGACGTCCGGCTCGGGCGGGGCCGGCGGGGCCTTGGGCGCGCGACCGGCCCAGGCGGCGCTGGCCATCAGCGCGACCAGGGCGAACAGCAGGCCGTGCGGCAGCAGGAAGATCCCGACCAGCATCGCGGCGACCAGGAACACCGTCGGCCCGCGCCGCTCCTTCGGGGTGGCCTGCCAGCGGTCCCTGGCCCAGCCGGCGTGGTGGCGCAGCCCCCGGCCGACGACGGTGAGCGGCGCGAACATGTCGGAGGCGTGGTCGCCGGCCGTGCGGACGAGGTCGCGGCCCTTGGTGAGGTGGTGGCGGTTGAGCGGCATTCCTGGCTCCCCGGGCGAGTGGGACGGTCGGGTGGAACGGGTTTCGCGGCGGCGGCCGGTCCGGTGGCGGCTCCGGCGGGAACGGCCGGGTCGGGCGGGAACGGCCGGGTGGGGCGGGAACGACCGGGCCCGGGGCGGTGGGATCCGCACCCGGGCCCGTGGGGCGGGGGAGGCCCGCTAGAACTTGATGCCGCCGAGCAGGCTGGCGAGGGTCGCGCCGCCCGCGGTGATGCTCGGCGCGATCGAGGAGCCGGCGATGTAGAAACCGAGGAGGGCGCAGACGATCGCATGGGAGACCTTGAGTCCGTCCCTGCGGAAGAAGAGGAAGGTGATGGTGCCGAACAGGACGATGCCGGAAATCGAGAGGATCACGTTCTGCTCCTCGGAGGAGGGGACGGGGACAGTGTCACGGAAAGTGCCACAATCGTGACAAAAAGTAATAGATGATGGAACGGTGCAAATGGGTGGATCTTCGGAGATGCGCCATTCCGTGACCCGGACGGCGGTGTGCGAACCGAGCCCGCCGGGGCCCGTGGGTGCCGCATTTCCGGCGTGCCGAGCCATTCCCGCCGCCCGGGCGGGAAGTTTCCCGGGGTGGGGAGAAGTTCCCCCGAACGGGCGCGCAACCTTCCCGCCCCCGTGTCGTGCGCTACGGTGCGTCCGGCGCGACCACCGACCGCACCGGCACGGCCCCGACCCGGGCCGCGCCGTGGAGAAAGGCCGAGACATGACCGACACCCCCGACGCCGACGTGATCGCCCTGGCCGGCAAGCTCTTCGACGCCGCCCGGGCCGGCGACTCCGCCGTCCTCGCCGCCTACGTCGACGCCGGCGCCCCGGCCGACCTCACCAACGACCGCGGCGACACCCTGCTGATGCTCGCCGCCTACCACGGCCACGCCGTCGCGGTCACCGCCCTGCTGGAGCGCGGCGCCGACCCGAACAGGGCCAACGACCGCGGTCAGACCCCGCTCGCCGGCGCCGTCTTCAAGGGCAACGACGACGTCCTCGACGCCCTGCTCGCCGGCGGCGCCGACCCCGCCGCCGGCACCCCGTCCGCCGTCGACACCGCCCGGATGTTCGAGAAGACGGCACTGGTCGCACGGTTCGAGGGCCGACCGGAGGCGGGCTGAGCGGGCGCCGTAGGCTTGACGACCATGGAGAGCACCACCACCGGCGGAACCTTCGCACACGACCGCAAGGGCGACCGCGTCGAGCTGCGCGTCACCGGCTTCGGACACCCCGACGCCCAGCTCCTCGCGGCCGAGGTCCAGCAGGAGTACGTCGTCCGCTACGGCGAGGGCGACATCACCCACCTGCACCCCGACCACTTCGAGCCGCCCGCGGGCCTCTTCGTCATCGCGTACCTGGACGGCCGGCCGGTCGCCTGCGGCGGCTGGCGCGCCAAGTCGGCGGCCCCGTTCGGCATCCGCGACGGCGACGCCGAGCTGAAGCGGATGTTCGTCCGCCCCGAGGCGCGCGGCCGCGGCCTGGCCCGCACACTGCTGCGCCACCTGGAACGGACCGCCGCCGACGCCGGCCGGACCAGGTTCGTCCTGGAGACCGGCACCGAGCAGCCCGAGGCCATCGCCCTGTACGCCTCCGAGGGCTACGCGGCGATCGAGAAGTTCGGCATCTACCGCGAGCACCCGCAGAGCATCTGCCTGGGCAAGGAGTTCGACGGCGCGTCCGCCGCCTGACCCGCGCCCGGGCCGGGTAGCCTCCCGAGGGGGACCGACCGGACCCCTCGGGAGGGGCGCCGGCCGACGACGGCCGGCGACGGGCGGGGGAGAACCGCGGATGACCGGACCGGTACTGCCCGCCGCGCCTGCCGGACGCGCCGCACCTGACGGACGCGCTGGTCCTGCCGACCCCGCCGGTCCTGCCGGGCCCGCCGGACTCGGGGAACTCGCCGACCCGGACGGCCCGTTGGCCCGACTGGTCACCGGGGGCCTGCGCACCGCCGGGACCGGCGGCGTCTGGTCGGTCGGCGACGCCGGCGGCGTCCGGGCCCGCGGCCGGACCGGCCCCCTCGGCCAAGGCCCCTGGGCCGCAACGGAGATGGACCACGACACCCTCCTCGACCTGGCCAGCATCACCAAGATCGTCGCCCTCTGGCCGTGCGCCGGAGCCCTCCGGCAGGCCGGCCGGCTCTCCCTCGACCGCCCCCTCGCCGACTACTGGGCTCCGGCCGCCCGGCACCCCGTCGGCACGGTGACGGCCCGTCAACTCCTCACCCACACCGCAGGGCTGCCGCTGCGCACCCGATTCGCCGAACTCTACGGCGACGACCCGGCGGCGATCCGGGCCGGCGTCCTCGCCGCGCCGCTGCACCGCCCGCCCGGCCTCGCCGTCGAATACACCGACCGGGCCGCCGTCCTGCTCGGCCACCTCGTCGAGGACCTCGCCGGCGCACCGCTCGACCGGCTCGCCGCCCGGCAGGTCTGGCAGCCGCTCGGCATGACCGACACCTGCTACGGCCCGCTCGGCCCGGACACCGCCCACCGCACCGCGCCCACCGAGTACGAGCGCAGCGCCGACGGCATCCTGTGCGGCACCGTCCACGACCCCTCGGCCCGGCTGCTCGGCGGCGTCTCCGGCAATGCCGGCGCCTTCTCCACCGCCCACGACCTGGAACGCTTCCTCACCGCCTTGCTCGCCCCGCCCACCGGACTCCCCTGGGGCGAACCGTGGATCACCGAGTCCCTGCGCGTCCACACCGGCGGACTCGCCCCCGCCCGCGGCCTCTCCTGGCTCTGCGCCGCCGGCACCGACCCCGCCGCCGGCACCTTTGTCCACTACGGCTTCACCGGCACCGGCATCTGGGTCTCCCGCCGCCGCGGCCGCTGGGCACTGCTGCTCACCAACAAGGTCCACTACGACCGCGACTTCCAGCCGCTCACCGACCTGCGCAACGCCTTCCGCCGGGCCGTCCTCGGCTGACGGCCCGGCGGGGGCGTGCGCGCGGCGGTGCCGGGCGTCAGATCAGCGTCGACCAGTACGACCAGAAGCGGTTCAGGACCAGCAGCGCGATCACCGCCGCCCACAGCACCGGCAACGCCCAGTGGTAGCGGGCGGCCTCCCGGACCACCGGCCGCAGCCGGGGCCCCACCGGGACCACCCCCGACCGCAGATTGTGCAGCGTCGTGTACCAGAACAGCGCCACCACCGTCACCCACACCACCATGCAGTACGGGCACAGCGCACCGATGTCGTACAGCGCCTGCACGATCAGCCAGTGCGTGAACCCCACCCCGAACAACGTCCCGGCCTGCAGCCCCAGCCAGAACCAGCGCCGGTACGCGGCCCCCGCCAGCAGACCCGCGCCCACCGCCGCCAGCGCACCGAACGCGGCCAGCCCGAGCAGCGGGTTGGGGAAGCCGAACACCTCGGCCTGCGCGGTGCGCATCACCGAACCGCAGCTGATCACCGGATTGATGTTGCAGCTCGGTATGTAGGAAGGATCCTCCAGGATCCGCAGCTTGTCGAAGGTCAGCACCGCCGAGGCGGCCAGCCCGACCAGCGCGGCCAGCAGGACGAACAGCGAGAACGCGCGGCCCGCGCCGACCGGCCCGGGAGCGGGCCCGGACGCACCGGCGGGACCCGCGGCGCCGGGACGGGAGGAGGAGTGGGACGGCAGAGCGGTCGATGCGGTCATGGCAGAGCACTCCGTGGGTGAGGAAGGGCCGGCCCGGCCGGGAATCGGCCGGGCCGGTGGTGCTCACTGCAAGCCCGCGGCCTGCTTCACCTGCGCGGTGAACTGCTCCGCCGTCAGCGCCTTGTTGCCGCTGAACAGCGTGAGCGGCTTGCCGTCCACCTTCACCGTCGGCGTACCGGTCACCCCGCTGTCGTTGAACGCGTCCGCGACCTTCTTCGCCCACGGCGCGTACGTCCGGTCCGTGACCGCCTTGACGAAGGCGTCCGTCTTCAGCCCCGGCACCTTGTCGGCCAGCTCCAGCAGGTGGTTGACGTCGCCGAAGGCGTCCTCGCGCTCGTCCGGCTGGTTGGCGTACAGCACGTCGTGGTACGCCTTGAACTTGTCCACGCCCTCGTTCACCGCGGCGCCGATCGCCGCCAGCGCCGTGCGCGAACCCTTGCCGCCGAGGTTCTTGTCCAGGAACGCGGCCAGGTGGTACTCGACCTTGACCGTGCCGTCCTCCGTCAGCTTGCGGACCGCGTCACCGTTCGCCGCCTCGAAGTTCTTGCACACCGGGCAACGGAAGTCCTCGAACACCTGCAGGGTGTGCGCGGCGTCCGCCTTGCCGTACGTGATGACCGTGCCGTCCGCACCCGAGGTGTTCGCCGGCACGACCATCGCGGTCGGCTCGACCGCGTCCGCCGACGAGGACTTGCTGTCGCCGGCCGTGCTGATCGCCAGCGCGGTGCCGCCGACCAGGGCGAGACCGACGGCCAGCGAGACACCGACGACGATCCGCCGACGGCGCGCGTTCGCCTGCTTCTCCAGACGCTGCGCCTCCTGGATGCGCTCACGGGCGCTGATCTTCTGGGCCTGCTTGCGGGACGGCTTCTGGTTGGGGTGAGTCATGTCGGACCAACTCCGTAATGGGGCGCGCCGAGGGGCGCGCGGAGGTGTCCCCACCCCGGCACGCGGCGTACGGCACGGGCGCGCGGGGGCGCCGGCGCAAGGTACGGGCCGGAGGGGACTGCTGGACGGGGGCGGAGTCGCGCACCGCCCGCCGGACACCCGGGAGCCCGTTACGGGGCGGTCCTCAGGACGTCGTCAGCAGGCAGGCGCCGGCAGCGGCGGACCGCGGCGCGGCGCCGGACTCAGCACCACGTCCTCGCGGCGCGGGCGGCGACGGTCCGGAACCGGCAGCGGCACCCGCAGCACCGGTCGGACCGGCGCCGGGACCAGCAGCGCGACCAGCGCGCGCAGCGGCGCCGCGACCGCCAGGCGCAGCGCGCGCAGCGCCCGCACCAGGCCGGACAGCGCCGCGTCACCCAGCCGCAGCCAGGCCGCGGCGGCCAGCGCGATCACCAGGTGCACCAGCAGGAGCAGCAGTTGGGTGGCCGCGGGCGCCAGCCGCCCGGAGTGCCCCAACTGGCCGTAGAGCAACGACGACCCGTCCACCGAGCCGCCGCCGCAGACCAGCAGGTTCATGCCGCGGGCGGGGAGGTCGGCGCCGAGGACCGGACCACAACTGGTCTGGCCCAGGTTGAACGTCGTGTTGAGCAGCAGTTCGACCGGGACCATCACGGCCGCGATCTGCGTCAACCGTCGTTCCCCGCCGGCCAGCGCGGCCGCGACCAGGAACACGACGGCGGTCGCGACCGCCACCAGCGTGAGCGGCAGCGGGCGACCGGTGATCACCACCTGGCCCAGCGCGGACAGCGGCACGGCGAGCGCGGTGAACACCGCGGCCCGCAGGGCCCTCGTCGCGTGGGTGGAGGTCGTCACGCTCGGGAGTATGTCACGGCCCTTACGCCGGGCACGAGGGTGCGTCGGGGCCGGCGGCCGGATCGGCGCACAGATTGTCCCGCATCGGTCGTTCGTTCGCGGTCCGGGGGCGGGGAGTTCACCGGGGCGATGGGTTTGACGGCGCGGCGGCGGGTGAGGGGCCGTCAGCGGCTGACGGGGCGGTGGGACGGTCCGACAATCGGGCGATGGACTATGCCCATGGCCCGGGGCCGGGGGCGCCCGATGTGCCGGAGGGGCCGGAGGTGCCGGGGGCGCCCGCGGTGCCGTCGCCGCCGTGGCCGCCATGGCCGTGGTTCCCGCCGCACACCCCGCAGCCCCCGCACCCCTCGCATCCCCCGCACCCTTCGCACTCCGCGACGCCCTGTCCGTCGCCTTCGCCTTCCGCCACCCCGCTGCCGACGCCCACGCCCGCGCCGACCTTCCCTCCCTCGCCGTCCCCGTCGGTGCCGGCCGTACCGTCGCCCGTCCCGACCCCGGCCGCGACCGCACACCCCGAGCCTTCCGCCGCCCCCGAACTGTCCGCGCCGTCGCCCGTGCGGACCGACCCCGCAGCCCCGGCCGTCACCCGGCAGCCCGCGAAACCCGCCCCGCCACCGCTCCCGCCGCACGGCCCCGTCACCCTCCGGCCGGGACCCGGAGCACACCCCTCGCCCCCGCACCCACAGGGCCCGCACCCACAGGCTCCGCCCGACTGGACGGCGCAGCCCCCGCCCATGCCGCCGCCCCCCGCTCCGACCGCCAC
The DNA here is from genome assembly GCF_044748625.1 of Kitasatospora sp. NPDC089913. NCBI lineage: Bacteria > Bacillati > Actinomycetota > Actinomycetes > Kitasatosporales > Streptomycetaceae > Kitasatospora > Kitasatospora sp. NPDC089913. The sequence goes on from NZ_JBIVGI010000016.1 coordinate 185,821, forward strand.
CCTCACCGCCGTCGTCGCCGCACCCCCGCCCCCCGCCGCGCCCCCGACCGCCGGCCTCGACCCCACCACCTGGACGACCGTCCTCCTCCTCACCGTCCTCGTCCCGGCCGCGCTCGCCGCAGCCCTCGGCCACCACCGCACCAGCTCCCGGAGCCGCCGATGAACCCCCTCCCCCTGCTCAGCGCCGCCGCCTGCGTGACCCTCGCCGTCGGTGCCCTGGCCATCGCCCACCGACTGCGCCCCGCCGTCCCCGAGGGCGAACTCCCGCCCGAGCCCCACCCCGTCCTCTCCAGCATCGGTTCCGGCCTGCTCTCCGGCTTCATGCTGCTCACCGGCTTCCTCGTCGCCACCGGCTGGGCCGCCCGCAGCACCGGCGTCCTGCCGCCCCGCGGCCTCTACCTCGCCGACGTCGCCGCCGGCATCGCCGTCCTCCTCTACCCCGCCCTCGCCGGCCTCCCCTTCGTCCCCCGCTACACCACAGCTGTCGTCTTTTTCGCCGCCCTCGTCGGCTACACCCTGTGCCTCGCCATCCAGCTGCGCCCCTGAGCGCCGCCGCGCTGCGGCGGTGGGGGCGGGGGCCGGGACGGGTGCGGCGGGTGGCGCAAAGGTGCGCTGCCCCGGGCCGGGGTGCGGGCTAGCCTGGGGAGCGATTCCCGGACGCCCCGGAAGGGGGTGCAGACGGATGGCCGATGACATGGTCACCGTGGGTGAGGTGGTGCTCGGACGGATCCGGGCGCAGACGGAGGTACTGGCCGGACTGGACGACGCCGTCCGCGCCGACGAACCGGACGCCGTGCACCGGATGCGGGTCGCCTGTCGACGCCTGCGCAGCGCGTTCCGGACCTACCGGCGACTGCTGGCCCCCGGAGCGACCGACGAACTGGTGGCCGAGCTGCGCTGGCTCGCGGCCGCGCTGGGCCGGGCCCGCGACCAGGAGGTCCTCGGCGAACGGCTGGCGGCGCGGGCCCGCGAACTGCCCGCGGAATGCGGACCCGAACAGGTCGCCGCCGAACTGGAACGCCGGGGGAAGACCGAGTACCGCCGCGTCTGGCCGGAGGTCGTCGCCGCCCTGGACAGCCCGCGCCGCCGGGCACTCGCCGACGGACTCGCCGCACTGCTCACCGACCCGCCCTTGCGCGGCCGGGCGGACCGGGCGGCCGGCCCCGAGCTGAGCCGCGTCGCGGCGAAGGAACAGCGGCGCACCGCCGACCGGATCCGCACCGCGCTGGCCGACGAGGGCACGGAACAGGACATCGCGCTGCACGAGGCCCGCAAGGCCGCCAAACGCGCCCGGTACGCGGGCGAGACGGCGCTGCCGGTGGCGGGCCGGGCGGCCGAGCGGTACGTCTCCCGGATGAAGGCCGTCCAGGAGGTCCTCGGCGAGCACCAGGACGCCGTGGTGGCCTCGACCGCGCTGCGCGAGCAGGCACGGGCCTCGAAGGAGCCCTTCGGCTACGGCGTGCTGTACGGACAGCAGTTGGCCGAGGCGGAGCGGGCGCGGCGCGCACTGCCGGAGGTGTGGGAGCGGGCGGCCCGGCCGAAGCTGGCCCGCTTCGGCTGAGCCGAGGCCCGGAGCACGACCGACGCTCCGCGCCGTCACTCCTCCGCCGGGTCGAGCCCGGCGGAACGGGCGGCGGTGCGGAGCAGCTCGCGCAGCATCACGGTGCTGAGCCGGCCGGTGTTCGTATTGCGCGGACTGACGTGGTAGCAGCCGTACAGCTCCAGCGGCGGCCCGCCGTCACGGGCGGCCAGGGTGACGTGCGCGCCGTGGCCGAACCGCGGCCGGGGACGCGGAACGGTCCAGCCCGCCGCGTCGAGCACCGGGAGCAGCGTCTGCCACGCGAACCCGCCGAGCGCCACCACGCTGCGCACGGTGGGGCGGAGCAGCTCGAACTCGCGGGCGATCCAGGGCCGGCAGGTGTCGCGTTCGGCGGTGCTCGGCCGGTTGTCGGGCGGCGCGCAGCGCACCGGGTCGGTGATCCGCACACCGTGCAGCGCGAGGCCGTCGCCGTGCCGGACGGAGAGCGCGCGATTGGCGAGGCCCAGGCGGTGCAGGGCCGCGTAGAGCAGGTCGCCGGAGGGGTCGCCGGTGAAGATCCGGCCGGTGCGGTTGGCGCCGTGCGCGGCGGGGGCGAGGCCGACCAGGACGAGCGGGGCGTCGGGCGGGCCGAAACCGGGGATCGGGCGGGCCCAGTAGTCCCAGTCCAGGTAGGCGCGGCGTTTGACCCGGGCCGTCTCCTCGCGCCACTCGACCAGCCGGGGGCAGGCCCGGCAGCCGGTGACGACGCGGTCGAGGGCGGCGAGGTCGGGCGCCCGGGCGGCGGCCGCGGCGGGGTGCCGCGGGTGGTCCGGGGTGTCCGCGTACTCGTCGGGGGGCTGCGGCATGGCGACGATCCTAGGGCTGCGCGGGGTTCGTCCCGGCCAGGACGGGGCAGGCGTAGCGTGGAACCAGCTGTTCCGGCTGCCGTCGGCCGGCTGGGTCGGCGACGGCCGGGGCTCGCTGCCGCGCGAGGAGGCCGTGATGGTCGTCGATGTGGTGATAGCGGTGGTCGTCGTCGTGCTGATGCTGACGGCCGTGGTGGCGGGGCTGAGCGTCCGCGTGGTGCAGCAGTTCCAGCAGGGTGTGGTCTTCCGGTTCGGCCGGGTGCGCGACGAGGTGCGCGGGCCGGGGCTGGTCACGCTGATACCCGTCGCGGACAGGCTGCGCCGGGTGAACGTGCAGATCGTGACGCTGCCGATCCCGGCGCAGGAGGGCATCACCCGTGACAACGTGACCGTCCGGGTGGACGCGGTCGTGTACTTCCGGGTGGAGGACCCGGTGAAGGCGATCATCAATGTGCAGGACTACAACTTCGCCATCTCCCAGGTCGCGCAGACCTCGTTGCGGTCGATCATCGGCAAGAGCGAGCTGGACGACCTGCTGGCCAACCGCGAACCGATCAACCAGGGGCTGGAGCTGATGATCGACAGCCCGGCCCTCGGCTGGGGCATCGAGATCGACCGGGTGGAGATCAAGGACGTCGCCCTGCCGGAGTCGATGAAGCGCTCGATGTCGCGGCAGGCGGAGGCCGAGCGGGAGCGGCGGGCGCGGATCATCACGGCCGACGGCGAGTACCAGGCGTCGGCGCGGCTGTCGGAGGCGGCGGCGGTGATGAGCGCGACCCCGGCGGCGCTCCAGCTGCGGCTGCTGCAGACGGTGGTGGAGGTCGCGGCGGAGAAGAACTCGACGCTGGTGCTGCCGTTCCCGGTGGAGCTGTTGCGGTTCCTGGACAGCGCGGCGGAGACCCATCGGCGGGCCGCGGGCACGGCCGCCGGCGCGGGACCGGGGGAGTCGGGGGCCGGGGAGTCGGCCGAGGTCCCGGGTGCGGAGGGCGGGACCCCTCCGGTGCGTGCTGCCGAGGTGCACGAGCTCCCGCCGTTGGAAGAGGTGTTGGAGAGCTCGCCGCTCGACGTGCCGGGCGAGGTTCCGGCCGACGACCCGGCCGAGTCGTCGGAGGGCCCCGGGGGTGGGCGGGGAGCCGCCGCGCAGGCCCGGTGGCGGGGCCCCGGCGGCCGGACCACGATGGAGTGACGGGAGTGGCAGGCAGGTCAGGAGGCCGATCATGACCAGTGCGGGCGACATCATGCATCAGGGGGCCGAGTGCGTGCGCGAGCACGAGACGCTCGCCACCGCGGCCCGGCTCATGAAGGAACGCGACGTCGGGGCGCTGCCGATCTGCGGTGAGCGGCAGAAGCTCCTGGGGATCCTCACCGACCGGGACATCGTGCTGAAGTGCGTCGCGGAGGGCCTCGACCCGGAGCAGGTCACGGCGGGCGAGGTGGCCCAGGGGCGGCCGATGACGGTGGAGGCGGACGAGGACGTCGAACAGGTGCTGCGGGTGATGGAGCAGTACCGGGTGCGGCGACTGCCGGTGATCAACCACCCGGAGCACGAGCTGGTCGGAATGATCAGCGAGGCGGACATCGCGCGCGGCATGCCGCAGACGCGGCTGGCGGAGTTCGTGACGGCGGTCTGCGCCGAGGACCCGCCCCGCTCGAAGGAGGTACTGGACACGCCGCAGGGCGTGTGACGGGGGAGGGGAAAGCGAGGGGGTGCGGGGCGGGGCAGGTGCACGAGGGAGCGGCGGGGGTGCGGGTCGGCCCGGGGCCACGCCCCGGGCCGACCCGGTGGGGTCCACGGTGGCCCGGATCGGCATCGGACGCTCGCTGGGCCGAGGACATGTCCGGCCGAAGGGGACGAACCTGTCGGCCGGTCAGGGCAGGTCCGGCCTCGGTCGGGAGGGCGCCGCGTGGTGCCGGTACGATCCTCCTCGCCGTGCACACGGGTGCGAGGGCCAGGGCTGGCGCGGCGCGTCCGCACGATGTCCCTCGCCGCGCCCGGTGCCCACCCGTGACCGCCCGGATCCGGACGGTTTGTCGTTGCCTCGCCGGCCAGGAAAGCAGTTCATGATCCTCGTTTCCGTCCTTCTGACCGCTGTCGTGCTCGTGGTCGCCGGTGCGGTCAAAGTCGTTCCGCCGCTGCTCGCCAAGGGGCGGCAGAGCCGCCGGGAGGATGAGCTGCGGGCGACCCTCGTCCCGCGCGAGCAGCTCGTGCTGAAGGGTGAGGAACCGCCCGCCGAGCTGGCCGCCGCGCTCGACGCGGCCCGGGCCGGTGACTGGCGTCCGGCGGCCGGGTACCTGGCCGAGGTCGGTGGCTACCCCGACGCGTCCTGGCGCTGGGCGCGGCTGGGGCCCTGGTGCAAGGTGGCGGCCGAGGACGACCGCTGGCTGCGGCAGTGGCGCGAGGAGGACCCGCGCAGTGCGGCGGCCGCTCTGGTGCAGAGCCTGGTACTGGTCGATCGTGCCTGGGAGATCCGCACCAGCAAGTTCGCCTCGGAGGTGAGCGAGGAGCAGTTCCGGGGGTTCCGCCAGGTACTGCGCGAGGCGGAGCAGGTCGCGCAGCAGGCCGTCGACACGGCGCCGGCCGAGGACCCCAACCCCTGGGTGGCGCAGATCGCCATCGCCATGGGCATGAGCTGGTCGCGCGAGGACTTCGGCAGTCTCTGGGCCGAGGTGGTGGCCCGTGACCCGCACCACCTGGGGGCGCACGAGGGTGCGCTGCAGTACTGGTGCGCCAAGTGGCACGGCAGCCACGAGCTGATGCACGCCTTCGTGGACACCGCGCTCGCCGGCGCGCCGGCCGGCAGCCTGCTGCCCGTTCTGCGGATACGGGCGTTTCTCGAAAAGGTCTCCCGGGACAAGGCACCGGCCGCCGCCTACCGGACGCCGGAGTTCACTGCGGCCGTGGACGCCCTGCTGGCCGACCTGGCGCAGGCCGACCCGGCACATCCGCGGCTCCAGCAGGCCCGGGGCTGGGCGGCCTGGGGGCTCGTCATGAATGCCCGGACGGTGGACGCGTTGGAGCTGTTCCAGGTGATGGGCCGGGAGGTGGACGGCCCGTGGCGCGACTACGACGATCCGCTGGGGGCCTTCGACCGGATGCGCGAGATCTGCGTGCAGGCGATCGCCCGCGCCTGGGTCGCGATGGAGCAGGGACAGGGCTCGATGGTGTAGCCGGGCCCGGGCGGCGCGCTCGGGCCGGCCGCCCGAAGTCCGTGAGTGAGTGGGGCAGCGGTCATGCCCGGGCCCCCCGGGGCAGGGCCTGCCAGGGGGCGGGTCAGTGGCCGGCGACGAGTTCGCCGGTGAGGCGGCCGTGGAGTTCGGCGCTGGGCTCGTTGAGGCCGGTGATCCGGACGGTCTTGCCGCGCTGGGCGTACTTGGCCGTCACGGTGTCCAGGACCGCGACCGAGGAGGCGTCCCAGACGTGCGCGCCGCTGAGGTCGACGACCACGTCGTCCGGATCGTTCGCGTAGTCGAACCGCCCGACCAGCTCGTTGCTGGAGGCGAAGAACAGCTCCCCGGTCACGGCGTACACCACCTGCGTCCCGTCCGGGTCGGTGACGGCGGTGACGTCCGCGTGCCGGGCCACCCGCCGGGCGAAGACCATCATGGCGGTGACCGAGCCGACGACGACCCCGATCGCGAGGTTGTGGGTGGCGACCACGCAGACGACCGTGATCACCATGACCGCGATCTCGCCGAGCGGCATCCGGCGCAGCGCCGCGGGGGCGATCGAGTGCTAGTCGAAGCTCGCGAAGGACACCATCACCATCACGGCGACCAGCGCCGCCATCGGGATGTCCGACACCACCGGCCCGAGGACGACGCACAGCACCATGAGCAGGGCGCCCGACAGGAACGTCGACAGGCGGGTGCGGGCCCCGGACACCTTGACGTTGATCATGGTCTGCCCGATCATCGCGCAGTCGCCCATGCCGCCGAACAGCCCGGTGACGATGTTGGCGATGCCCTGCCCGATCGACTCCCGGGTCTTGTTCGAGCGGGTGTCGGTGATGTCGTCGACCAGCTTGGCGGTCATCAGCGACTCCATCAGGCCCACCAGTGCCATCGCCAGCGCGTAGGGCGCGATCGTGGTCAGCGTCCCGAGCGTGAACGGCACGTCGGGGAGTCCCGGCACCGGAAGGGAGGTCGGCAGCGCGCCCTTGTCGCCGACGGTCGGCACCGCGATCCCGGCGCCCAGGGTGATCGCGGTCAGGACGGCGATCGACACCAGCGGCGCCGGCACCACCGTGCTCACCCGCGGCAGCAGCACCAGCAGCGCCACACCGCCCGCGAACAGCGGGTACACGGCCCACGGCACCCGCCCGAGTTCCGGCAGCTGCGCGACGAACACCAGGATCGCGAGGGAGTTGACGAAGCCGACCATCACCGCGCGCGGCACGAACCGCAGCAGCTTCGCCACCCCCAGCGCGCCCAGCGCGATCTGGAACACGCCGGCCAGGACGACGGCGGCCACCAGGTACCCGAACCCGTGCTCGCGGTTGAGCGGCCCGATCACCAGCGCCACCGCGCCGGTGGCGGCCGAGATCATTGCGGACGGCATCCCGCCAAGGCCCGGCCCTGCTCCCGACCCTGCTCCCGGCCCTGCTCCCGGGCCGGTCACCGGGCCGGGAGCAGGGCCGGGACCGGTCGCGGGACCGGGCGGGGGCTCAGGCCAGGGCGTAGACCGTGGTGGCGTGGGCGGCCGGCTCCTCCTCGCCCTCGGCGGTGAGGGTGATGTCCAGGAAGGCGATCCGCCGGCCCAGCTTGGTGACCCGGGCGTGCACCAGGACGTCCTGTCCGACGACGGCGCGCTGGAAGCTGGTGGACTGCTGGACGGTGGTCATCGGGCCGAAGCCGCCCCGGGCGGCGGACACCGCGATCACGCTGGCGGTGTCCGCCGCCGCCATCAGCGCCTGGCCGGACAGGCCGCCGCCCTCCCGGGCGAGCTGGTCGGACCACGGCAGCCGGAGCACGGCGTGGCGCTCCCCGGTCGCGGTCACCGACAGGCCGAGCGCCTGCACCCAGGGAGCGAAGTTGTCGGCCAGGATCTTGTCCGCCTCGGCGGTGGTGAGGGTCATGCCGTCATTGTGGTGGCCACCGCGGGCGGTGTCAGCGGTGTCGGGGAGTCGGGGCGGCTGAGGACGGCGCGCCCGGGCGGCGGCGGACGACGCACCCGGGCGGCGGAGGACGGCGCGCCGGCTACCGCGCCGAGGGCCCGTCCGGCCGCTCCCGCAAGGCCCGGGCCATCAGCTCCGCCAGGTGCAGGGCCCGTCGGCCGTCGGCCAGTTGGGCGATCTGGGTGCGGCAGCTGAAGCCGTCCGCGAGGACCACGGTGTCCGGTCCGGCGGCCCGGACCTCCGGCAGCAGCACCCGCTCGGCGATCGCCGCCGAGATCTCGTAGTGCCCGCGCTCGAAGCCGAAGTTGCCCGCGAGCCCGCAGCACCCGGAGTCCAGGACCCGGTTCTCGACGCCCATCCGCCGCTCGATCCGGCGGTCCGCCGCACTGCCGAGCACCGCGTGCTGGTGGCAGTGGGTCTGGGTGACGGCGTCCACCCGCAGCCGCGGCAGCGGCGCGTCCGGCGCGTACTCGTCGACGAACTCGGCGAAGGTGCGGGTGCGTTCGGCCAGCGGGCGGCCCTCGGCGCCGAGCAGGCGCGGCACCTCCTCGCGCAGGGTGGCGGTGCAGCTCGGGTCCATCCCGACGACGGGTGTGGCGGCGGGCAGGCCGGTGGCGGCGAGCGAGGCCAGGCTCCGGCGCATCGTCCGCCGGGCGCCCGGGAGTTGGCCGGTGGAGTACCAGGTCAGACCGCAGCAGACCGGGCCGGACGGGAGCCGGACGTCGAAGCCCAGGTGTTCCAGGACCTCGACGGCCGCGCGCAGGACCTCCGGCTGGAGGTGGTCCGAGAAGGTGTCCGGCCAGAGCAGGACGGGCCGGGCGCCCGCCGGGGCCGGGTGCCCGGCGCGGTGCCGCCGGAACCAGCGGGTGAAGGTCTCCGGCGGCAGGACCGGCAGTGCCCGGCGTCCGTCGATGCCGCCGAGCCGCTTGAGCAGCGGGGCGGCCGGTGAGCGGGTGATCGCGTTCACCAGGCCGGGTGCGAGCGCGGCGCCGCGCAGCCACAGCGGCAGCCGGCCCATCGCGTAGTGCGCGGCGGGCCTCGGCCGGTGCCGGTAGTGCTGGTACAGGAACTCGCTCCGGTAGGTGGCCATGTCGACCTGGACCGGGCAGTCGCTCGCGCAGCCCTTGCAGCCCAGGCAGAGGTCCAGTGCCTCACGGACCTCGGCGGACCGCCAGCCGTCCGTGATCGCGGCCCCGGCACCGGGGCGTTCCCCGGCGCCGCGCAGCATCTCGGCGAGCAGCCGGGCCCGCCCGCGGGTCGAGTGCCGCTCCTCGCCGGTGGCCATGTAGCTCGGGCACATCACGCCAGTGGTCGGGTCGACGCACTTGCCGACCCCCACGCAGCGGCGGACCGCCTTGGCGAGGCTGCCGTCGTCCCGCTCGTACGGCAGGGCGAGCGGCAGCTCGCGCACCGGCCGCCCGCCGAAGCGGAGGTCGGTGTCCAGCGGACGCGGGTCGACCGCGGTGCCGGGGTTGAGCAGGTTCTCCGGGTCCCAGATGTGCTTGAACTCGCGGAACAGGTCGATGACTTCGGGCGGGTACATGCGCGGCAGCAGCTCGCCGCGGGCCTGCCCGTCCCCGTGCTCGCCGGAGAGCGAACCGCCGTGCGCGACCACCAGATCGGCCGCCTGCTCCATGAACTCCCGGAACACCGGCAGCCCTTGCGGCCGCGTGAGCGGGAAGTCGATCCGCAGATGGACGCAGCCCTCGCCGAAGTGCCCGTACGGCACGCCGCGCAGGCCGTGCCGGCGCAGCAGGGCACGCAGTCCGCGCAGGTAGTCGCCGAGCCGCTCCGGCGGGACGGCCGAGTCCTCCCAGCCGGGCCAGGCCTCGCCGCCGTCGGGCAGCCGGGTGACGATCCCGGCGCCGGCCTCGCGCACGGCCCAGAGCTGGCGCTGTTCGGCCGGGTCGGTGACCACGGTGGCGGTCGCGGTGCGTTCGCGGCGGACGGTCCCGGCGAGGCGGCGGGCGGCGTCGAGGGCCTCGGCGGCGGTGGCGCCGCCGGTTTCCAGGAAGAGCCAGCAGGCGCCGTCGGGCAGCCGGTCGAGGGCGGGCGGGCGCGGTCCGGCGGCGAGCAGGGCGGCGATCAGGTCGGCGGCCATGCCCTCGACGGTGAGCGGGCCGTCCGGGAGCAGCGCGGGAACGGCGTCGGCGGCGGCCGTCTCGTCCGGGTAGCCGGCCACCACCAGGGCGCGGGCGCGCGGTTCCTCGACCAGCCGGACGGTGGCGCCGAGCAGCAGCGCGCAGGTCCCCTCGGTGCCGGTGAGGGCGCGGGCCAGGTGGTGGCCGTGTTCGGGCAGCAGGGCGTCCAGTGGGTAGCCGGAGACCCGGCGCGGGAGTGCGGGCAGGCCGCGGCGGAGGGCGGCGAGGTTCCGGTCGGTGAACTCCTGGAGCCGTCGGTGCAGATCGCCCTCGGGGCCGGGCCGGGCGGCGAGGGCGGTGCGTTCGGCGGGGGTCAGCGGGCCGCCGACGGTCAGTTCGGTGCCGTCGGCGAGCAGCAGGTCCAGCGATTCGACGTTGTCCGCGGTGCGGCCCCAGGCGACGGAGTGGGCGCCGCAGGAGTCGTTGCCGATCATGCCGCCGAGCGTGCAGCGGCTGTGGGTGGACGGGTCCGGCCCGAACCGCAGGCCGTAGGGGCGGGCGGCGCGCTGGAGGTCGTCGAGGACGGTGCCGGGCCGGACGCGGGCGGTGCGGCGCTCCGGGTCGATGCCGAGGACGCCGCCCAGGTGGCGGCGGAAGTCCAGCACCACCGCGCCGGGGCCGATCGCCTGCCCGCCGATGCTGGTCCCGGCGCCGCGCGCCACCACGGGCACCCGGTACTGACGGCACAGGGCGAGGGCGGTGCGCACGTCCTCGGTGTCGGCGGGCTTGACCACGCCGAGCGGCAGCTGCCGGTAGTTGGAGGCGTCGTGGCTGTAGACGGTCCGTTCGGCGGCGTCGAACCGGACCTCGCCGCGCAGTGCGGCGGCCAGCTCGCGCGCGAGTTCGGGCGCGGGGCCGGGCGCGGGGCCGGAGGTGGGGTCGGGGCGGCTCACGGGCGGTCCTCCCGGGCGGTGGCGAACGGTCCTCACCGATCATCGCAGCCCGCCCGGGGCGACGGGGACGGAGCCGGGGCGCACGGAGCCGGGACGTGGAGCCGGGACGTGGAGCCGGGACGTGGAGTCGAGGCACACGGGGGCGTGGCACGGAGCCGGCCCGCCGAGGCGGGCGGTGCGGGCCAGGACAAAGGCCCGCAGGTCGGACCGGCGGGACGGGCACGGAGGAAAAGCGCTGGCGGCGCTCCCGGGGAGTGTGGGACGGTCGGTCCCCGTGATCATCGAGAACCCTGACGACCCCCGCCGTTTCCGCGCCCATCTGCCGATCGGCGAGCGGCTCCCGATACCGGAGGACGCGGCACCCTCCTGGTCGATCTTCCCCTACGAGGGCGAGCTGACCGTCCGTCCGCTGGAGGCCGCCGAGCTGCCCGAGCCCGCCCGGCACGGCGAGGCCGGGGCGGCGGAGTGCCACGAGTGCCGCCGTCCGGAGGAGGACTTCGTCTGGACCGACGAGCACTGGCGGCTGAGGGCCTTCGACCCGCCGCACGGCCTGCCCGCCGTGCTGTTCCTCGGCCCGCGCGACCACCACGACCTGACGGACCTCCCGCCGGCCCGGGCGGTCGAACTCGGCCCGATGCTCCAGCGGGTGGAACGGGCGGTCCTCGGGCTCGGCGGTGTCGGGCGCGTGCACGTGAACCGCTGGGGCGACGGCGGGGCCCATCTCCACCTGTGGCTGATCGCCCGCCCCGAGGGCCAGCGCCAGCTGATCGGCTCCACGCTCGCGCTCTGGATGGACCTGCTCCCGCCGCTGCCGGACGAGCTCCGCGCGGACACCCTGCACCGCATCGCCACCGCCATGGCCGCCGACGGGGGCACGGCGCACGCCTGACCCGACGGCCCGGGGACGGCACGGACCCGCGCGCCGCCCCCGCCCCGGTCCGCCGCCCACGGCGACGCCGAAAGGCCCCGCACCGCCCTCAGCGGCGCCGGGAGGCCCCGGTGAGGGTGCCGGCGGCGATGTGCGAGAGCTTCGCCACCTCGAAGGCCGGGTACGCGCCCCCGGCCAGCAGCGAGAACTTGACCCCCTCCCGACCGCCCGGGCGGCGGTGGCCCGGCGGCTGGAAGCGCCGGTGGTGCTCGGCCGCGCGGTGGAAGAACTGCGGGCGCTCGGCGCGGGCGACGCAGCCGGCCAGGTCGAAGACGAACAGGTAGTGCCGGACCATCCGGGTGAACAGCGCTTCACGGACGGCGTCGGGGACGTCCAGCTCGTCCAGCAGCGCGAACGTCCGCTCGTACTGGTCGAAGAGGTCGAAGCTGCTGCTCCCCGGCGATCCGGTCGGGTGCACGGTCTCGCGGCGGCGCAGCTGCACGCAGGCACGCGGCAGGACGGCGATCCGCCGGGCCGTCAGCATCGCCCGGTGCACGACGGGGACCTCCTCGTAGCGGCCCTCGGGGAAGGCCAGCGCCTGCCCGCGCCAGTGCTCGTGCCGCACCAGGCGGTCCCAGACCAGCGGCGGCGCGCCCAGCAGCTCCGGACGGTCCGCCGGGCCGAAGACCTCGGGTCCGGCCTCGGCCAGCAGCGTCTCGGCGCCGCCCGGCCAGTCCCGCCCGCCGTGCTGCCGGGTGTGACCGAACAGCAGCAGGTCGACCGGGCCGGTCCGCTCCAGGTGGTCGGCGAAGGAGCCGAGGGCGTCGCGGGCGAGCAGGTGGTCGGCGTCCAGGAACAGCAGGTACTCGCCGCGGGCCCGGGCGGCGCCCGCGTTGCGGGCGACGCCGACGCCGACCGCCGCGTCGAGCTGGAGCACCGACACCCGGGGGTGCCGGGCGGCGTAGCGCTCGACGAGCTGGGCCGGGCAGTCGGGGGACCGGTCGGCGACCACCAGCACCTCGAAGTCGCGGAAGGACTGGGCGAGCAGCGAGTCCAGGCAGTCCGCCAGCTGTTTCTGCTGGTCGTAGGCGGGGATCACGACGCTGATCAGGGGTGAGGGCATGACGCCGGAGCGTAGGAGCGCCTGCGAACGGTGGCAAAGCCCTGACGGTCCGTAAATCAGGGCAAGGTCTGTCAAATCGTATGGACGTACGCCATATCTTCACCAGCCATTCCGGTCGCGTCCACGTCAGGAACCTCGTCCCCCCGACGTCCCCCCGACGTCCCGCCGAGCTCCCACCGAGGTTCCCCGCCGCCGACGTCCCCGCCGCTGGTTCGGCGCGCGGCATCCGGCACCGGCGGGCAGTCTGGAGGCGATGCCGCGGGGACGCCGCGGCGGCGCGCGGACGGAGGCGGGTATGGAGCAGCGGACGCGGCCGCCCCGGCGGGGCGAGCTCACCGCCTTCCTGACCCGGCTGACCTCCGTCCTGCTGCGCAACAGCGGGGAGGGCGTCCAGCGGCTGGAGCCCGAGGTGGAGGGCGCGGCCCGGGCCTTCGGCGGCGCGGCGCAACTGCTGGTTGTCCCGGACGGCGCGGTGCTGACCGTCACGGCCGGCGGCGAGACCGGGACGGTGACGGTCCGGGCGTTCCCCGAGGTGTTCCGACTGGACCAGGTCGCCGCCGTGAAGCCGATGCTCGCCGAGATCGAGGCCGGCCGGCTCGACCTGCCGGCCGCGGCGGCCCGGCTCGCCGTCATCGACTCGGCCCCGCCACCGTACCCCTGGTGGGTGAAGGCGATCGGGATCGTGCTGTTCGCCGTCGGCTTCGCCCCGCTGATGCAGCCGACCTGGTGGGAGATCGGTTCCACCGCCGTCCTCGGCACGGTGAGCGCGGCGCTCGCGGTCGGGGCGGCCCGCTGGCCCCGGCTGGGCGCGGTGCTGCCGTTCGTGGCGGCCGTCCTGGTGTCGGTGGTCGCGCTGCTGGTGTTCGCCCGGACCCCTGAGCACGGCGGGCCGGTGCTGATCATGCTGCCCGCGCTGTTCTTCTTCGTCCCCGGCGACTATCTGAGCGCGGCCGCCGCCGAGCTCGCTGCCGGGCACATCACCCCGGGCGCGGTACGGCTGGTGTACGCGGTGTTCCTGCTGCTCCAGCTGTACGTCGGGGTGCTGGTCGGACTCGCCGTCACCGGGCAGGACCGGCACGAGCTGTTCGACGTGGCCGCCGCGCAGGACCTGCCGCGCTGGGCGCTGTTCACCGCCTGGATCGTCTTCACGGCCGGCACCGTGCTGGCCTTCGCGATCCCGCTGCGGCTGGGGCTGCCGCTGCTGCTGCTGGTCTATCTGACGGTGGCGGTGCAGACCTTGTTCACCTGGCTGGCCGGCGAGGTAGTCGGGACCTTCGTCGCCGCGGCGGCGCTCAGCGCCGCAGCGACCCGGGTCGCCCACCGGCCGGACGGGCCGCCGCGGCTGATCCTGCTGCTGCCCGGCTTCTTCACCCTGACCGTCGGCTCGCTCGGCATGCGCGGGCTGACCGACCTGGCGGGCGGCCACCCCATCGCGGGTTTCCGCGATCTGACGCAGCTGGTGACGCTGCTGACGACGATCGCGGTGGGCCTGCTGGCGGGCGAGGTGCTGGCGGCCGCCCGGCGCGGGGAGCGGACACCACCGGAGCCGGCGTAGGCCCGGGCGGGCCGTCAGACGCTGCAGCCGGCCGCCGGGACGGGGCGTTCTGCCGGGACGGGGTGCTCCACGGGGGCCGCGGCCAGCTCGCGCAGGTACCAGTCGAGCCGGTTGCCCGTCGGTTCCATTACCCGTTCGGAGTACCGGAACCCGGCCCGCCGGGCGACCGCCGCCGAGGCGGTGTTCTCCGGGTCGACCCGGATCACGCCCTCGCTCGCGCCCTCCTGCGCCGCGTAGCGGCACACCAGGTGCACCGCCCGGGTCGCCAGGCCCCGCCCCCGCCAGCCGGGGTAGAGGCCGTAGGCGATGTTGACCTGCCCCGGGCCGAGACGCGGCATCGCGAACCGCAGGTCGATCGTGCCGGCCAGCACCGGCTCCGGACCGGTCCGGATGCCGAAGACCCGGGCCGGTCCCCGGTACAGCCACTGCGCGGTGCACCGCCGCACGTACTCCTCGGTGCCCGCGCGGGTGCTCGGCCCGCCGTTCAGCCAGCGCACCAGCTGGTCGTCCTCGCCCGCCAGGTGCGCGTCGATGTCCGCCGCCCGGAACGGGGTGAGCGTGACGACCCCGTCCGACAGCCTCACCTGATCCATGGGCCCACTCTGGCCCGGCGCGCGCCCGCCGGGCCACTGGGATTTCGGCCAGCCCGCACCCGAACGGACTGTCCACGAAACACCGTGAACCGTCCTCGAACGAGCCCCCGGCGAACCCTCGACGAGCCCCCAACGAGTGTCGGGCGAGTGTCGGGCGAGCCATGAACGAACCCCGGGCCGCCCCCGGACGGCACGGGGACGGCCCGGAGGTGCCGCGTCCGCGGGGTGCGCTCAGCGGCCGGTCCGCGTCGTCGTGCCGCGCAGCAGCAGCGCCACCGCGACGGCGGCGAGGGCGACGACCCCGGCGGCGGTGAGGACGGTCAGGTGCATGGCACCGACGAAGGCGTCGCGGGCCCGGTCGGCGACCGGCGGCCCGAACCGGGAGGCGGCGCCGAGGGAGGCGCGGGCGGCGTCGGCCAACTGCGGCGGCAGACCGGTGACGTCCACGCGGGCGCGGTAGCCGGCCGTCAGGACGCTGCCGAGCACGGCGATCCCGAGGGCGCCGCCCAGCTCCCGGGCCAGGTCGTTCATCGCCGAGCCGACGTTCTGCAGGGCGCTCGGCAGGGCCTCGGTGATGGCGGTGGTGGCGGGCGTCATGGCGAGCCCGGCGCCCAGGCCGAGCGGGAACAGGACGGCCGCGATCTGCCAACCGGAACTGCCGGCGTCCAGCAGCCCGAGCGAGGCCAGCGCGCCCGCGACCAGCAGCAGGCCCGCGACCCAGGGCCCGCGCGCGCCGAACCGGTCGGTCAGCCGGGGGCTGAGCCGGGCGCCGGGCATCATCCCGAGCGCCATCGGCAGCAGCGCGACGGCCGCCGCCAGGGCGCTGCGCTCCCGGACCAGCTGGAGGTACTGCATGATCACGAAGAGGTAGCCGAAGAAGGCGAAGAACTGGCAGGTGATCGACAGCGTCCCGGCCGCGAACCGGCGCTCGCGGAACAGCCGGGGGTCCAGCAGCGGGTGCCGCCGCCGCAGCTCCCACCGGACGAAGCCGACCAGCAGCGCCAGCCCGCAGACGAGGGTCCACGGGTCGGCCCAGCCCCGGACCGGTGCCTCGATCACCGCGTAGACCAGGGCGCCGAGACCGGTTACGGCCAGCAGGGCGCCGACGACGTCCAGCCGGGGCGCGTCCGGCTCGGCGGACTCCGGGACGAACAGCAGGGTGCCGGCCAGGGCCAGGACCGCGAGCACCACGTTCAGGACGAAGATCGACGGCCAGGACCACAGCTCCAGCAGGACGCCGGTGGCGAACAGGCCGAGCACCGCCGCCGCGCCCGCGACCGCCGCCCAGGCGGCGACGCCCCGGGCCCGCCGCTCCGCCGGGAAGGTGCTGGTGATCGTCGACAGGGTGGCCGGCATGACCAGCGCCGCGCCGACGCCGAGCAGGGCGCGCAGCGCGATCAGGGCGCCGGGGTCGGTGGTCAGTGCGGCGAGCCCGGAACCGGCGCCGAACAGCGCCAGGCCCACCAGCAGGGCCCGCCGTCGTCCGAACCGGTCCCCGATGGCGCCGGCCGGCAGCAGCAGGGCGGCGAACACCAGGCTGTAGGCGTCGATGATCCAGGACAGCTGGGTCTGGCTGCCGCCGGTGGCGCGGGCGATGTCCGGCAGGGCCACGTTGAGCGAGGCCATCGCGGCGACCACGGTGGCCAGCGCGAGACAGGTGACGAGGAGGACGGCGCGGTGGCGGCGGTCCGGGGAGGCGGCGGCGGCCGCCCGGTCGGGGGGCGCGGCGGTGGCGGGCATGGCGGGACTTCCTCACGCTGGACGGTCGGTGCCCGACCAGCGTGGGCGCGCTGCGGCTAGCATTTCAACCATGATGAATTCTGCGGAGGCGGAGGCGGAGGCGGAGGCGGGGCCGGCGGGCGACCGGGCCGGGGCGTCGGAGGTCGCCGCGGGCGGGGTGCCGGACGGGGCCCGGGCCGGGGGGCCGTCCGGGGAGCCGTCCGCCGGACCGTCGGGGAAGCCGTCCGGGAGGCCCGTGGGGGAACCCGTACCCCGGCGCGGGCGCCGCAGCGGGAACTCCGGGGCCAGGGAGCAGATCCTCGCCGTCGCCCGCCGCCGCTTCCTGGCCGAGGGGTACCAGGCGGTCACGCTCCGGTCGGTGGCCGCCGAGGCAGGCGTGGACCTGGCACTGGTCAGCTACTACTTCGGCAGCAAGAAGGGCCTGTTCGGGGCCGCCCTCGCCCTGACCGGGAACCCTGCGGTGCTGCTCGCCGGGGCGCTGGAGGGCGGGCTGGAGACCTTTCCCGAGCGGGCCCTGCGGCTGCTGCTGGGGGTCTGGGACGCCCCCGACAGCGCGGGCCCGCTGCGTGCCATGATCGGCGGCTCGGCATTGGACCCGGCGGTCGCGCAACTGGTGGGCGAGGTGGTGCAGCGCGAGATGGTGGACCTGATCGCGGCCCGGCTCGGCGGTGCGGACGCCCGTCGGCGGGCCTGCCTGTTCGGCACTCAGCTGGCCGGGCTGATCATGGCCCGCTACGTGCTGCGGCTCCAACCGCTCGCCGCGCTGCCGGCCGATGAAATCGCGCGCTCGTACCTGCCGCTGCTGCGGCAGGCGCTGTGGGGGCGCCCGGGCGGTCCCGGTGGTCCGGGAGGTGTTGGTGGCCCGGGAGGTGCCGGTGGTACCGGAGGTCCGGGCGGCACGGTGAGCACGGGCGGGCGGCGGTCCGGCGGGGCCCGGACCTGACGGGTGCGGGGTCGGGGGCCGGGGCCTGATGCCGGGGGCCGGGGCCGGACTTCGCGGACCTGCACCCGGGCCGGGTTCGGACGCCGCCGGGTCCTGACGGCGGCCGGACTCCGGACGCCGCCCTGACGGGAGCGGCGGCGGGAGCGCCCGCCGGCCCGCCCACGTTCGGGGCCGAGCCCGTACGCCGCCGAGCCCGCAGGCGTGGGCCTGCGGGCTCGGGGGGCTGTTCGTTCTTCCCTGCACTTTGCAAAGTGCAGGAAACGGCGGTTCGCGGCTTCCCGCAGCTCCACCAGCCGCTCTACCTGCAGTTTTAGTGGTGGGCCTGCACTGCTGGGTATGCCTCAGCACTTTGCAAAGTCACACTTTGCAAAGTGCTGAGGGCAGAGGCCGATGCCGGGGCCGGGGTGGGCCGAAGGCCGACGACGGGCCGGGGTCGGCTCAGTACCAGTGGTGGGACTGCCAGAACGACCAGGCGCCGCACGGGCTGCCGTAGCGGGAGTTCATGTAGTCCAGGCCCCACTTGATCTGGGTGGCCGGGTTGGTGCGCCAGTCGGAGCCGGCCGAGGCCATCTTGGAGCCGGGCAGGGCCTGGACCAGGCCGTAGGCGCCGGAGGAGGCGTTGGTGGCGGTGACGTTCCAGCTGCTCTCGCGGGACACGATGTTGTTGAAGCACTGGAGCTGGCCGGCCGGGACGATCTGGGCGGCGATCTCGCGCGGGCTGCCGGAGTAGGTCGGCTTGCTGTTCAGCGCGGAGCGCTCCTGCGAGCGGGAGGCGGCGGCGTCCGACTTCGCCTTGGCGTCGGCCTGGGCCTTCGCCGCAGCCTGCGCCTCGGCCTGAGCCTGCGCCTGAGCATCGGCCTGCGCCTGCGCCTGCGAGGCGGCAGCGGCGGCAGCGGCGTCCGCCTCCGCCTGTGCGGCGGCCTGGGCCTTGGCGTCCGCCTCGGCCTGTGCCTGCGCGGCGGCCAGCGCGTCCGCCGATGTCCCGCCCGTGGTGGCGGCCACCGCGGCGACGGGCGCCTCGGCGACGGCGGTCCCACTCTCCGGGACGGCGAGGGCGGCGGTGGCCGCGCTCGCCACCACGAGAGTGGCGACACCGGTGATCAGCGAGTTGCGGCGGGCATGGCTGAGCTGCATGGAGCGGACAATCCTTTTCCGTCGGGGTGCCGTCAGGGCCTGGGTGGCCGTCGGGGCGTGCCGGCCCCGGGCGGGGCGGCGGCGCGGGCGCCGGGCATCACACGGGGCCCGCTCGGGGGAGCGGCCCGTGATGGCGTACGGGACGGCCGTGGTGTGCGTGCCTGCCCCGGCGGAGGTGCGGGGCGGCGGGAGCTGCGCGGCGGGGGGACCACCGCGCTGCCTGGCGACGGACCATTCTTGGCAGAGCTCGACACGGGCGGCAAAGGCGCCGGCTACTACGGCCGGTAGTGGAAGGAAAGCCCGGAAACGGCGAAGCGCCCGACCGATGGCGGGCGCTTCGACGGCATTTGTCCGTTTTGGTGAATCGATGGGCCGTGCCCCGGGATCGTCGACGAACGATCGGCCCGAACCGGCCGACCGCCTGCGTTCTCCGGGTCCGTGACGGCCGGTCCACCGACCCGGCCCGGTGGCGGACCGTCCGCCCCCGGCCGATGGCGGGGGGCCGACGCGCGGCTCGCCACTATCGGCGGTAGTGGATCGCCGAAGGCCTGTGGGGGGCCTCACACGCGGGGGCGGCGAACTGCACGCGTTGTGACGGTCCGGTCACGTGCTCCGGTACGGGTTCGGCTCCGCGGGCAGCGGTGCGCCGGTGCGGGAGTCCTTCGCGTACGGGTTGTCCACGTACGGGTTGTCCACGTACGGGTTCCCGGCGTACGGGTTGGCCGCCGCCGGGCGCTGCGCCCGGTACTCCGGTACGTCCGGCACGTCCGGGACGGCCACCGGGCCCGAGGGCTCCCCGTCCGACGCCTCCCCGTCCGACGGGTCCTCGTCCGTCGCGGGCTCCTCCTCGACCGGCACCAGGTCGCGGGCCAGCAGGGTCGCCCCGGCGACGGCGCCCGGCATGGCCACCACGGTCACCAGCGGGACCAGGAACCCCAGCACCAGCGGCACGCCGAAGCCGAAGGCCAGCCCGAGCCGCCCGCGCAGCAGCCGCAGCCGCTCCCGCTGCGCCACGCCGCGCCGCTGCAGGGCGACGGAGGTCAGCTCCAGGGTGAGGAAGAAACCCGAGACCAGGAAGCCCAGCACCGGGACGACGGTCTGCCCGACCACCGGGATGAAGCCGGCCGCGAACAGCAGCAGGCCGAACCCGCCCGCCCGCACCAGGACGAAGAGGCTGTCCCGGGCCGCCACCACCAGCTCGCGCCAGAGCGGAACGTCCGGCGGGGTCGGCGCGCCGCCCTCGGTCTCGTCGACCTTCTCGCAGAGTTCCTCGTAGAACGGCTGGCCGACCAGCAGGGTGACCGCCGTGAAGGTGAGCACGGAGAGCAGCAGGCCGCCGACGAACACCAGTGCGGCGAGCGTGGTGCGCAGCAGGTCCTGCCAGAACGAGGTCCAGTGGTCGGCGAACGGGGTGGCCCAGGCGGCGATGTCCCCGGCCCAGCCGCCGAGGAAGAACAGTGCCACCACGTAACCGGCCAGGGTGATCAGCGCCGGGATCATTCCGAACGCCCACCAGCGGCCGTGCCGCGCCACCCACCGCTGGCCCTTGGCCAGGTACCCCATCCCCGCTGCAAGATCTCGCATGAGGGGAAGGGTAGGTGCTGACGGGTCGCCGGGTCATGTCCGTCCGGTCACGGAACGGAACCGGAGCCTCCCGGCCCGGCGACGCGCGGAACGGTGTCGGGGACGGCCGCAACGGTGACCGGGGTCAGGGGGCCGCCGTCAGGGGCCCGGCGCCCGGGACAGGCGCCCGGGACAGGCGCACCGGCGCCGGCCCAAAGGCGCACCAGGCCGGGACGTGACGCCCGGACACGATGCCCGGACACGACACCCGGGCACAACGGCACCGGGCCCGGGAGCCTCCGCAACGGCTCCCGGGCCCGGTGCCCGCGGACGGTACTGCGCGCCGGCTCAGGATGCCGGCGCCTCCGCCGCGGCCCGCCGCCGACGGCCCACCACGGCCGACGCCGCGAGCACGATGGCCGCGGCGACCAGCGACAGGTACATCTGCTTCCGACCGTCGGCGTCGGTGAACATGTACGCCATCACGAACCCGATCATGCCGATCGCGGCCCAGGTGAGGTACGGGTACAGCCACATCCGGACGGTCAGCCGCTCCGGCATCTCGCGCTCGATGATCCGGCGCATCCGGAGCTGGGAGAAGCAGATCACGAGCCACACGAAGAGCGCCACCGCGCCGGAGGAGTTCAGCAGGAAGGAGAAGACCGTGTCGGGGGAGGTGTAGTTGAAGAAGACGGCCACGAAGCCGAACACCACCGAGGACAGGATCGCCACCCGCGGCACGCCGCGCTTCGTCACGGTCGCGAAGGCCTTGGGCGCGTCGCCGCGCTGCCCGAGCGAGAAGGCCATCCGGGACGCGGTGTACATGCCCGAGTTGAGGCAGGACAGCACGGCGGTGAGCACGATCACGTCCATCACCCGGCCGGCGCCCGGGATGCCCACGTGCTCCAGCACCGCGACGTAGGGGCTGCCCTTGACGGCGGCGGAGTCCCACGGCAGCAGGGTCACCACGAGCAGGATCGAGCCGAGGTAGAAGATGCCGATCCGCCAGATCACACTGTTGGTGGCCTTGCTGACCGCCTTCTCCGGGTCCTCGGACTCGCCGGCGGCCAGGGTGACGATCTCGCTGCCCATGAAGGCGAAGACGACGGTGAGCATGCCGGTGAAGACCGCGCCCACCCCGTGCGGCAGGAAGCCGCCGTGACCGGTCAGGTTGGCCGTGCCGACGGCGTGGGTGCCGGGGAGCAGGCCGAACACGGCGAGGCCGGCGACCACCAGGAAGGCGGCGATGGCCACCACCTTGATACCGGCGAACCAGAACTCGAACTCGCCGTAGGAGGCGACCGAGCCCAGGTTGGTCGCGGTCAGCACGGCCATCACGATCAGGGCGAACGCCCACTGCGGGACGCCCGGCATCCAGTTGTTGAGGATCTTCGCGCCGGCGGTGGCCTCGACGGCCAGCACCACGACCCAGAAGAACCAGTACAGCCAGCCGATGCTGAACCCGGCCCACCGGCCCAGCGCCCGGTCCGCGTACGCGGAGAAGGAGCCGCTCTGCGGGTCGGCCGCGGCCATCTCGCCGAGCATCCGCATGACCAGGACGACCAGCACACCGGCCAGCGCGTAGGAGAGCAGGATGCCGGGGCCGGTGGCCGCGATGCCCGCGCCCGAGCCGACGAACAGGCCGGCGCCGATCACGCCGCCGATGGCGATCATCGACAGGTGGCGGTTCTTGAGCCCGGCCTTGAGGTGGCCGTCGCCGCCGTGGCCGTGCCCGCCGTGCCCGGCGGGGTGCTGCTGGGCGGAGTCGCGGGGCGGGGGTGATCCGGCCCGGGTTGTGGTGTCCGCACTCATCGTGAGGGTGCCCTGTGCCTTTCCGGCGCGGCCCGACCCTCGGCTCGATCACCGAAGGGTGGGGGACGGATCCGCGCATTGCGGTGCAACCTAACCTCTACCTCCGGGTATCGGAACAAGGCACCGGGAACTGTTCGCTCAGCGGACGTAAAAGCCCAGGTCAGGGCGGGTGAAGTGGGGGCCCGGAAAGCTCAGATCTGACGCACCGCCAGCAACTCGGGGCCCTCCCGGGGGGTTTGTCGGGCCGCCGTACATACTGGCGGCGTGATGATCGTCCTCGTGGTGCTCGGCGTTCTCCTCGTGCTCGCCCTGCTGACCCTCGTCCACTGGTACCTCTGGCGCCGGCTGGTGCGCGACGTCTCGGCGCCCGGCGGCCGCTGGCGCCGGACCGGCACCGTGCTCGCCTTCGTCCTGCCGCTGCTCTCGGTGGGGGCGCTGATCGGCGGGCGGGCCTTCCCGATAGCGGTCGAGCGCTGGTTCGCCTGGCCGGGCTACCTCTGGCTCGCGGTGCTGCTGTACCTGCTGCTCGCGCTCGCCGTCGGGGAGGTCGTCCGGCCGCTGCTGCTGCGCCTGCCCGCCGGCCGCAGGGCACCCGTTCCGGTCCCCGGGGCCGTTGCGGTCCCCGAGGCCCCCGCGCCCGTCGAGTCCGCGTCCGTCGAGTCCGCGCCTGCCGACGCCGCACCTGCCGACGCCGCACCTGCCGAGTCCGAGTTCGAGTCCGAGTTCGAGTCCGAGGCCGCACCCGCCGAGTCCGCCCCCGCCGCCGCCCCGACCGCGCCCTCGCCGGAGCGGCGGCTGTTCGTCGCCCGCGCGGTCGCGATCGGGGCCTCCGGGGCCGCCGCGGCCGTGGTCGGCACCGGCATGTACGGCGTGCTGCGCGGACCGCGGCTCAAGCAGGTGACCGTCCCGCTCGCCAAGCTGCCGGCCGGTGCGGACGGCTACCGGATCGCGGTGGTCAGCGACATCCACCTCGGCCCGATCCTGGGCCGCGCCCACACCCAGCGGATCGTGGACACCATCAACGCCGCGAAGCCCGACCTGATCACGATCGTGGGAGACCTGGTCGACGGCACGGTCCCCGAGCTGGGCCGGGACGCCGAGCCGCTGGCGCAGCTGCGGGCCCGCGACGGGGCCTACTTCGTCACCGGCAACCACGAGTACTTCTCCGGCGCGGCGCCCTGGGTGGACTTCGTCCGCGAGCTGGGTGTCCACCCGCTGCAGAACGCCCGGGTCGAGCTCGGCGGCTTCGACCTGGCCGGGGTCAACGACATCGCCGGGGAGCGCGAGGGCGACGGTCCCGACTTCGGCCGGGCGCTCGGGGACCGCGACCCGGCCCGCACCGCCGTCCTGCTCTCGCACCAGCCGGTCACGATCCACGACGCGGTCCGGCACGGCGTCGACCTCCAGCTGTCCGGGCACACCCACGGCGGGCAGCTCTGGCCGGGCAACTACATCGCGGAGCTGGCCAACCCGACCGTCGCCGGGCTGGAGCGGTACGGCGACACCCAGCTCTACGTCACCCGCGGCGCCGGCGCCTGGGGTCCGCCCGTGCGGGTCGGCGCCCCGTCCGACATCACGATCGTCACCCTCGCCTCGCTCCGGGTCTGAGCGCCGGGCGGGTCCCGGTCCGACCGGTTCAGGCTTCGGTGACGTCGAGGAGGACGACCAGGCGGCCGCCCGGACGGGGGTCGAGCCGGGCGGCGAGCAGGGCCGGGATGTCGCTCTCCTGGGAGTGGCCCGGGACGAGGGTGACCTCCGCCTGCCGCACGCCCGGGCAGCCGGCCAGGGCGTAGCGGACGCGGTACGTCGTGGTGTCGGGCGGCGGGGGAGGTCCGGGTTCGCGCACGGTGCGTTCACCTCCGTTCCGCCGTCCATTGTCCGTCGGTCGGCGGCCGGTGGCCGATCGGGGCGAACCCGGGCAGAGTGGAAATCTCCGGAGCCGGTCACCCCGGCCGGCGCGACCCGTCGCGTGAACCACCGGGACGGCTCCGGGAAGGAGCGACCCCATGCAGACCACCTGGAAGGGGACGATCAGCTTCGGCCTGGTCTCCATCCCCGTCCACCTGTACTCCGCCACCAAGGAGCACGACGTCCCCCTGCACCAGGTGCACGCCAAGGACGGCGGCCGGGTGCGGATGAAGCGGTACTGCGAGCAGGAGGAGAAGGAGGTCCCGTACGCGGAGATCGCCAAGGGCTACGAGTCCCCGGACGGCCGCACGGTCACCCTCACCGACGAGGACCTCGCCGACCTCCCGCTGCCCAGCAAGAAGATCATCGACGTGCTGGCCTTCGTCGACGAGGGCGAGATCGACCCGTTGATGTTCTCCAAGGCCTACTACGTCGGCGTCGCCGACAAGGCCGCGTCGAAGCCCTACGCGCTGCTGCGGGACGCCCTGGTGGATTCCGGGCAGATCGCCGTCACCAAGATCGCGCTGCGCAGCCGGGAGTCGCCGGCCGTGCTGCGGGTGCACGACGGCACGCTGGTGCTCCAGACCTGCATCTGGCCCGACGAGGTCCGCCCGGCGGCCGGGATCGCGCCCGAGGAGGACATCACGGTCCGGCCGCAGGAACTGAGGATGGCGCGCTCGCTGATGGAGACCCTCTCCGAGGACTTCGACCTCGAGCAGCTGCACGACGACTACCAGCAGGCGCTGCAGCAGGTGATCGAGGCGCGGCTGCAGGGCGTCGAGATGCCGCACGAGGAAGAGGCGGGCGAGGCGCCGGACAACGTGATCGACCTGATGGAGGCGCTGCGAAGCAGCCTGCGGAAGGCCAAGGACGCCCACCCGGGCCGGCCGGCCGCCGAGCCGGAGCCGGAGCCGGAGCCGGAGTCGGAGTCGGAATCGGAGCCGGAGTCTGAGCCGGAGTCTGAGCCGGCCGAGGAGCAGTCGCCGCCGCGCAGACGCGCCGCCTCGAAGAGGACGACGGCCCCGAAGGCCGCGGCGGCCACGAGCAAGAAGCCCACGACCGCGAGGAAGTCCACGACCGCGAAGAAGTCCGCCGCCGCGCCGACGTCCGCGACCGACAAGAAGAGCACGAGCGCGAGGAAGAGCACGACCGACAGGAGCGGCGCGACCGACAAGAAGAGCACGACCGCGAGGAAGCGCACGACCACCGCGACCCGGAAGCCCGCCGCTCCCCGGAAGGCCTCGTGACCTCCCCCCTCACCCCCGGAGGCGATTCCCGATGGACCTGATCACCTACAAGGCGCAGGACACCGGCCCCGACGCGCCCGCCCACCCGAGTCCGGCGCACCGGGCCTGGCACTGGCTGTGCAGTCTCTCCCCGACGGCCGTGGTCTTCCTGGTCGGCCTCTCGATCGGCCTCGGCGCCATCGGCACCCAGGCCTCGCTGACC
Source organism: Kitasatospora sp. NPDC089913 (assembly GCF_044748625.1). Lineage (NCBI taxonomy): Bacteria > Bacillati > Actinomycetota > Actinomycetes > Kitasatosporales > Streptomycetaceae > Kitasatospora > Kitasatospora sp. NPDC089913. The sequence goes on from NZ_JBIVGI010000016.1 coordinate 211,042, forward strand.
TGGCTGATCGTCTTCAGTGTCGTCTGGGGCGTGACCGTGCTGGCGCTGGTCGGTGTCGTCGCCCGGTGGGCCACACCCGGCCGGGGCCGCCACCGGATGGCCACCTGACCCTCCCCAGGAACCCCAGGAACCCCAGGAACCCCGGGGAACCGCAGGAAGCGGAGAGGTGCCCGGGCCCGGGCGCGGCCCCCGGCCCGGGCCCCGCCCGCCCCCCCCCCCGGGAGAGGGGGGGGGGGGCCGGGGGCGGGCCCCTCGCCAGGAAAGGCGGAGAG
>NZ_JBIVGI010000017.1:0-55279 GCF_044748625.1 Kitasatospora sp. NPDC089913
GTCGAGGGCGACCACGCGGGTCTCGCCCTCCCCGTAGACCTTGTTCAGGCCGGTGGCGCGGGCGGCCGCCCGGCCGGTGCGGACGGCGGTTGCGGACATCGTCACGAGCGTCTCCTGGGGAATGCGAGGGGAGTGCGAGGCAAGGCGGAAGCAGAATCGGATGATCGTCTTCCTGTCCATTCTCGCAATCGGCCCGCGCCCGGAAGGTCGCTCCCGGGTACGGGCTCCCCCCGCCGACCCGGCGGTCCGGCGGGGGCTCGTCTCCTCCTCGGGTATGACAGCGGCTCCTCTGCCGGTCGCAGGAGCGGCCCGGCCCCGGTGGCAGGGGCCGCCCCGGCCCCGGCTACTCGACCGCGACGCCCCAGCGCACCGCGAGACCGGCCAGACCGCCCGGCACCGGTGTCCCGCCCGGCGTGAACCGCCAGCCGCCGCCGTGCCGTTGGAAGGAACCGACGACCATCGCGCTCTCCGGCACCCCGCCGGTGGCCGCCGCCCAGTGCGCCGGGCCTTCCGCGTCCGGACCGAACGCGCCGGTCAGGGCCAGACCGTGCACGTAGCCGAGCGGCAGGGCCGGCGACTCCTCCTCCTCGGTGGACACCGCCACCACCACCTCGTCCACCGCCGGGGCCAGCCGGGCGGTGTCCAGGGTGAGTTCGGCCCGGCGGAGCGGCTCGCCCGGCACCGAGCGGGTGGGGTGCAGCCGGACGGCGCCGTCCGGGTCCTGCGGATTGTTGAAGAACACGAAGTGCTCGTCGTCCAGCACCCGCCCGCTCGCGCAGAGGAACGCCGAGACGTCCAGTTCGACCGGGTCGCCGCCGGCCGTGCGGCTGCCCCAGGAGAGGGTCACGGTGCTGGTCGCGCCCGTGGTGCCCGCCGCGGCTCCGTCGGCCGCGGCTCCGTCGGCCGTGGGGCCGCCGTTCCCGTCACCGCCCGAGCTGTTCCCCCCGTTCCTGCTCGCGCCGCCGCCGTTGGCGCCGCCGCCCGCGGTCCGCTCCCCGAGCCGGCCGCGCAGGCCCTGCTCGGCCAGCAGCTCCACCAGCTCGGGACCGCTCACCAGCGTCAGCGGCTTGTTACGGATGTACTCGTACGAACCCGGTCCGAACCCGGCCGTGGTCACCAGGATCCCCTTGATCGCACCGTGGTGCCGGACCGTCGAGTCGAGGTCGCGCACCGCCGTGGGGGAGACCGTCGAACGGTAGCGCTTGGCCTGGATGACGATCCGTCCGCCGGTCACCGGATCGAGGTCCTCGGCGACCACGTCCACCCCGGCGTCCCCGCTGCGGGCCGTGGTCATCACCCGGAAACCGCGCAGCCGGAACAGCTCCGCGATCAGCTCCTCGAACTCGATCGGATCCATCTCGAAGAGGTCGGGGTCGTCCTCGCCGCCCTGCCCGGCCACACTGCCGCCGACCGTCTCCGGCAGCCGGTCCGGGCGCACCTCGTCCAGCCGCTCGGGACGCGCGGACAGCACCCCGCCCAGCCCCTGGAAGCACTCCACCGCCGCCACCCGGTCCAGCGTGAGACCGGCGAACTCGGCCCGGTCGACCGTCACCGTGGTCAGGAAGCGCTCCGCCTCCCGGCCGGTCGCCGGGTCGATGCCGCGGACGAAGCCGTTCAGCACCACCGAGGCCAGCAGCCCGTCCCCGTCCGCCCGGTACAGCTCGGTGACCACCCGCAGCGCGCTCTGCGCCAGCACCTCCCGGTAGAGCGCCTTGCGCTCGGTCGCCGGGCGGGCCACCTCGGCCTCCCGGTCGTCCGTCCTCACGTACCGCACCCGGCCGGTCGCCGGGACCACGTCCGGGCCGGGCAGCTCCCAGTTCACCACCAGCTGGCGGCTGCCCGCCTCCCAGGCCGCCACCAGCCGGTGCGGGAAGCCCTCCGGCCAGCCCGCCGAGGCGTACAGCACGGCGGAGAAGTACTCCTGCACCGCCTCCGCCTCGCCGGACCGCAGCCGGCGCAGCGACTCCTCGGTCCGGGCGGCGCGCTCCTCGTCCTCGCGGCGGAACCGGGCCACCCACTCCAGGTACTGCCCGTGGTACTCGCCCAGCCGCCGCTGCCGCTCCGCCTCGGCGGCCTGCGCCGCGTACCAGTCGTGCTCGAACCGGGCCCGCGCCTGCGCCACGTACTGCTCGTACTGCTGCCGCACCCCCGGGTTTCGGGCCTGCGCCTGGTCCGGCGGCGGTACCTGGTAGTGCGCCTGGTCCGGCATCGGCACCGGCTCGCCCAGCCGTCCCGGCTCGAACGGCGGCACCGGGCGCGGGGCCAGCAGGCTCTGCGCCCGGAACGCCGGACGGTCCAGACCGGCCGTCAGCAGACCCCGCAACTCCTCCACCCGGCCGTCGAGTTCGGCCGTCCGCCGGGCGGCCTCGGCCTCCCGGGACTGCTGGTACGCCCGCTGTGCCTCCCGCTCGGTGCGGGCCGCCGCCTTCTGCGCCTCGCGCTGCTCGCGCTCCCACCGGCGCTGCTCGGCGGCCTGGGCGCGCCAGCGCGCCTCCTCTCGGCGCTGCTCCTGCCGCTGCGCCTCCGCCCAGACCGCCAGCACCCCGTTGTTCCGCCGCCCCGCCACGTCCACCCCTTCGCTCCGCGCCGCTCCGGCCCGGCGCCCGCCTCCCGGCCGCGCCACCGCCCGCGCCCGCCACAATAGAACGTGCACCGGGGGAGCGCGCAAAGGGCCTGCGACCTGCGGTGTCGGCCGGGGTGAGCGGCGCCGGGAGGAGATGAGCGGGCGTCAGGCCATGCCGGGCACGTCCGCGTACCAGCGCCACCCGGTGCGGCGCGGGCGGCCGGGGAGGGTGCGGCGGCCGGTCGCCCACAGCAGGGTCGGCCAGGCACCGGCCGGGTCGGGGCGGACGTCCGGGAACAGCCGGGCCAGGGTGCGGGCGCAGACCTCGGCCGGCGGCTCCCAGGGCAGGCCGAGTCCCTCGGCCACGTCGTGCAGGTGCACCAGGGTCTCCACCAGGCTCATCGCGACGAACCCGGCCGGGTCGGCCAGCCCCCAGGGGTGGAAGGCCCGGACCTCCGGCCCCCTGGTGCGGGCGATCGAGACCATCAGTCCGCCGCTCGCGGCCAGCACCTCCAGCAGTGCGGCCGGTCCGTCCTCCCGTTCGGCGAACACGAAGTTGTTCGGCCCGCCGGGGAACGGGCGCCGGGCGACGAAGGGCACGTAGCGGTCGCGCGGCGGCTCGTCCGGGCCGAGCTGGGCCGCGTAGGCCAGCAGGTCGTCCGCCAGGTGTTCGACGGTGCTCCAGCAGTCCCAGTCGACGCCGCCGGCCGGCCGGGACCAGTCGGTGCCGGCGGGGGCGGCGCGCAGGGTGTCGGCGGCGAGCCGCAGCACGAGGGCCAGGTCGTCGGGGGTCACGGGGCCGGGCGGGCCGGGCTCGGTCGCGGCGTCGGTGGTGATCATGCCGTGACGCTATCCGGCCGCCCGGGGCCGGTCGAGCGGCCGGGGCGGGTCGCTGTCGGTGCCACCGGGTAGCCTCGACAGCTCGGGCGGCACGGGCGAGGTAACGGGTGAGCGGGACGGACGGGTGGGTCTCCACCGGGCTGGCGTGGCGGGACGGCCGGGCGGTGCTCAGCGCCGTCCACGGCCGCCGCACCCACGAGCGCGAGGTGGTGCCCGGTGCCGAGGTCGGCTGGCGGCTGGGCGGGCCGCGCCGCTGCATCGGGGCGCTGCTGGCCGGGCGGGACGAGCGCACGCCCTGCCCGCACCGGGCCGGGATCGCGCCGGACGGCGGCGCCGTGCAGTGCCCGCCCTGCCAGAGCGTGGACCGGGGCCTGGCGCTGGCCCGGGACCAGATCCTCGACGACGGCCGCACCTACCGGCTCTATCTCGCCTGGTTCGGCGAGGGCCTGCTGAAGGTCGGCCTGACCGCCGAGCAGCGCGGCACCAGCCGACTGCTCGAACAGGGCGCGCTGGCCTGGACCTTCGCCGCCCGGGGGGCGCTGCCCGCCGTCCGCCGGGCCGAACTCACCGTCTCCGCCGCCGGATTGGCCCGCGAGCGGTTCAAGGTCCGGGCCAAGGTGGAGCACTGGTGGCAGCACGGCGACGCCGCCCACCGCCGGGCCGTGCTGACCGACGCCCGGGCCCGTGCGCACGAGCTGCTGCACGGCCACGACGTGGAACTGCTGCCCGGCCACCCGGTGGTCGACCAGGTCGGGCTGTTCGGCCTGACCGGCGGCGCCCCCGACGCCTACCACGCGGTCGAGGGCCTGGCGGACGGCGCGGTCGTGGCCGGGCGGCTGCGCGCGCCGATCGGCCGGCACCTGCTGCTCGACCGGCCGGACGGCGGTCCGCCGCTGCTCCTGGACACCCGTCTGCTGACCGGCTGGACGCTCGTCCCGGCGCCCGGCCGCCCGCCGTCCGGGCTGGTACTGGTGCCCAGGGCGCGGCCCGAGCCTCCGGACACCCAGGAGGCGCTGTTCTGAGCCCCGGTCGACGGCCCTGCCGCTGGTCCTTGCTCGGCCCTCGCTCGGTCCTCGCTCTTCGGCCGGCGGCGGTGCCCGCTACCCGAGCTTGCCGCGCACCGCACCCGGCCCGGAGCGGGCCCGACGCGACACCGGCGGCCGCGACGGCCGGACGTCCGGCCGCCCGCCCGCCGTCTCCTCCGGGGTGCCGCCGGTACGGGCGTTCCCGGCCCGCGCGGCCTTGGCCGTGGCCAGGGCGACCCGTGCCAGCAGGGGGTCCTCCCGGACCCCCGCCGCCCGCTTCGCCGTCTGGCAGTGGGTGCACCAGACCGGCGAGGCCGGCCCGTCGGGGTACACCATCGCCTCCGGCGGCAGGTAGTGGCTACCGCACTCGACGCATTCGAAGACCAGCCTCATCCGACGATCACCGTCCCGGATCCGTGGCACCGACCGCATGGCGACCAGAAAGTGTGGATCTTCGGCACCATGCTCCCTTCCTCGTCCAGTTCGACCGTGGCTTCGGTCTTCTGGGTCCCCCCGGACCCGCCGCACCCGGAGCAGGACTGAACCTCGGGCATATGCATTCCTCCTCGGCGCGGGGACCACGGTAGCGCGAAATCCGAGGAGCCAGTAACGATCCTGACGAACGGTCGAAGAAGCGGGGCGCGCACGAGCACCACGCGCGCCCCGCTTCGGCCTTGACGGGCCGGCCTCGCGGACCGGCCCGGGAGTCAGCGACCCCCGCGCAGCGAACCGCGCAGGAACTCGCGGTTCATCGCGGCGATGCTCGGCAGCGGGATGCCCTTGGGGCACGCCGTCGCGCACTCACCGGTGTTGGTGCAGCCGCCGAAGCCCTCGGCGTCCATCGCCTCCACCATGTTCATCACCCGGGAGGCGCGTTCGGGCGCGCCCTGCGGCAGCACGTTCAGGTGGACCACCTTGGCGGAGGTGAACAGCATCGCCGAACCGTTCGGGCAGGCCGCCACGCACGCCCCGCAGCCGATGCACTCGGCGTGCTCGAACGCGGTGTCGGCGGCCTCCTTGGGAACGGGCGTGGCGTGGGCGTCGGGCGCGCTGCCGGTCGGGGCGGTGATGTACCCGCCGGCGCCGATGATCCGGTCGAAGGCGGACCGGTCCACCACCAGGTCCTTGACCACCGGGAACGCCGCCGCCCGCCACGGTTCGACGTCGATGGTGTCGCCGTCCTCGAAGTGCCGCATGTGCAACTGGCAGGTGGTGGTGCGCTCGGGGCCGTGCGCCCGGCCGTTGATGACCATGCCGCAGGCGCCGCAGATCCCCTCGCGGCAGTCGTGGTCGAAGGCGACGGGTGCGTCGCCGCGCAGGATCAGCTCCTCGTTGAGGGTGTCCAGCATCTCCAGGAAGGACATGTCGGGGCTGATCCCGCCGACCTGGTAGGTGGTCATCGAGCCGGGCGTGTCGGGGCCCGCCTGGCGCCAGATCCTGAGGGTGAGGTTCACGCGTAGCTCCGCTGGGTGGGGTGGACGTACTCGAAGTCGAGGTGCTCCCGGTGCAGCACGGGCGCCCGGCCGGTGCCGGTGAACTCCCAGGCGGCGGCGTAGGAGAACTCCTCGTCCCGGCGGGCCGCCTCGCCCTCCGGGGTCTGGCTCTCGGTGCGGAAGTGGCCGCCGCAGGACTCCGCGCGGTGCAGCGCGTCCAGGCACATCAGCTCGGCCAGCTCGAAGTAGTCGACCAGCCGGTTGGCCTTCTCCAGCGCCTGGTTGAGCTCCTGACCGCTGCCGGGCACCTTGATCCGGCGCCAGAACTCGTCCCGCAGCGCGGGGATCCGCTCCAGCGCCCGGCGCAGTCCGGCCTCGTCGCGGGCCATCCCGCACTCGTCCCAGAGCAGTTCGCCGAGCTCGCGGTGGAAGGAGTCGGGCGTGCGGTCGCCGTCCACCGCGAGGATCAGGTTCAGCCGGTCGGCGACCTCGGCCTCGACCGAGGCGATCTCCTCGTGGTCGGCCGGGACGGCGGGCAGCTGCTCGCGGGCCAGGTAGTCGTTGAGCACCGGCGGCAGCACGAAGTAGCCGTCCGCGAGGCCCTGCATCAGCGCGCTCGCGCCGAGCCGGTTGGCTCCGTGGTCGGAGAAGTTGGCCTCGCCGATCGCGAACAGGCCCGGCACGGTGGTCTGCAGGTCGTAGTCGACCCAGAGTCCGCCCATCGTGTAGTGGATCGCCGGGTAGATCCGCATCGGCACCCGGTACGGGTCCTCGGCGGTGATCCGCTCGTACATCTCGAACAGGTTGCCGTACTTGGCCTCCACCGCGTCCCGGCCCAGCCGGCGGACCGCGTCGGCGAAGTCCAGGTAGACGCCCTGCCCGCCGGGCCCCACGCCGCGGCCCTCGTCGCAGACGTTCTTGGCGGCCCGGGAGGCGATGTCGCGCGGCACCAGGTTGCCGAAGGCCGGGTAGATCCGCTCCAGGTAGTAGTCCCGCTCCTGCTCCGGGATCTCGGCCGGCGGCCGGGTGTCGCCCTTGGCCTTCGGCACCCAGATCCGCCCGTCGTTGCGCAGCGACTCGCTCATCAGCGTCAGCTTGGACTGGTGGTCGCCGGAGCGCGGGATGCAGGTCGGGTGGATCTGGGTGAAGCACGGGTTGGCGAAGTACGCGCCGCGCCGGTGCGCCCGCCAGATCGCGGTGGCGTTGGAGTTCTTGGCGTTGGTGGAGAGGTAGAAGACGTTGCCGTAGCCGCCGGAGGCGAGCACCACGGCGTCGGCGGTGTAGGTGGAGACCTCGCCGGTGACCAGGTCGCGCGCGACGATCCCGCGCGCCCGGCCGTCGACCACCAGCAGGTCGAGCATCTCGGTGCGGGCGTGCAGCTCCACGTTGCCGGCCGCGATCTGCCGGGACAGCGCCTGGTAGGCGCCGAGCAGCAGCTGCTGGCCGGTCTGGCCGCGCGCGTAGAAGGTCCGGGAGACCTGGACGCCGCCGAACGAGCGGGTGTCCAGCAGGCCGCCGTACTCGCGGGCGAACGGCACGCCCTGGGCCACGCACTGGTCGATGATCTCCACCGACACCTGGGCCAGCCGGTGCACATTGGACTCGCGGGCGCGGAAGTCGCCGCCCTTGACGGTGTCGTAGAACAGCCGGCGGACGGAGTCGCCGTCGTTGCGGTAGTTCTTGGCGGCGTTGATGCCGCCCTGGGCGGCGATCGAGTGGGCCCGCCGGGGCGAGTCCTGGAAGCAGAACTGCACCACGTGGTAGCCCTGTTCGGCGAGGGTGGCGCCGGCCGCGCCGCCCGCCAGGCCGGTGCCGACCACGATCACGGTGTGCTTGCGGCGGTTCGCCGGATTGACCAGCTTGGCCTCGAACCGCCGCTGGTCCCAGCGCTGTTCGATCGGCCCCTGCGGGGAGCGGGTGTCGGCGACCGGCTCGCCGACGGTGTAGTCCGGGTACACGTTTCGCTCCGGGGACGCGTTCACTTCACCACTCCGGTCATCACGGCGACGGGGACGGACAGGAAGCCGGCGGTCAGCAGCAGCGCCAGCCCGTTGGCGGTCAGCTTCAGCGCCCGGTCCCGGCGGGCGTTGTTGGCGCCGAGGGTCTGCGCGGCGCTCCAGAACCCGTGCCGGACGTGCAGGCCGACGGCGAGCATCGCCACGATGTAGATCACGCAGGAGTACCAGTTGCCGAAGGAGGCCACGATGTTCTGGTACGGCCTGCCGTGCTCGGCGGCGGGGTTCACGGTGAGCGTGGTCAGGTCGAGGATGTGCCAGACGATGAACAGCGCCAGGATCACCCCGCCCCAGCGCATCGTCCGGGTCGCGTAGCTCGCCCGCCGCCGCTGGTGGGCGTACTTGCCCGGCCGGGCGGCGAGGTCCCGCCGGCTCAGCTGGAACGCGGCCACGCCGTGCAGCACGACGGCGGCCAGCAGGCCCACCCGGGCGATCCACAGGAACCACTCGTGACCGAGGAACGGCTGCCCGATCGTACGCAGCCAGGCCGCGTAGCCGTTGATGTCGTCCGGGCCGAAGAAGACCTTGAGGTTGCCCAGCATGTGCGCGACCAGGTACAGCAGCATCGCCAGTCCGCTGACGGCCATGACCGCCTTCTTGCCGACGGTCGACCGCCAGAGGGTCGCCAGGGTGGACGGATGCCGGGCCGTCCGGGACGCGGTTGTCATGGCATCAACGGTAGGGACGGCGGTCAGGGTGAGTCCAAGACATGATGCGGCTCACGACGATAGGCCGTGCCTATGCTGGGAGCTGTGCAACTCCAGCAGCTCCGGTACTTCCTCGCCGTCGCCGAAACCCGCCACTTCACCCGCGCGGCCGAGGCGGAACACGTCGCCCAGCCGTCCCTCTCGCAACAGATCCGCGCCCTGGAACGTGAGTTGGGCGCCGAGCTGTTCCACCGCACCCGGGGCAACATCGCCCTCACCGATGCCGGGGACGCCCTGCTGCCGCTCGCCCGGCGCATCCTCGCCGACACCGAGAGCGCTCGGCTCGCCGTGCAGGAGACCGTCCAGCTGCGTCGCGGCCGGGTACGGCTGGGGGCGCCGCCGAGCCTGTGCACCAGCCTGGTGCCGGACGTCCTGCGGGTGTTCCGCGACCGGTACCCGGGGGTGGCGCTGGTGGTGCGGGAGGGCGGCTCGCGCGACCTGGTGCGCTCCCTGGCGGCCGGGGAGCTGGACCTCGCGCTGGTCATCACCCCGCCCAGCGGCGCGGCCGTCCCGGCCCTGGCCGTCACCGAGCTGCTGCACGAGGAACTGGTGCTGGTGACCGCCGAACCGGGGACCCGCCGCACGGTCCGGGTGGCCGAGCTCCGCAAGCGGCCGCTGGTGATGTTCCGGGAGGGCTACGACCTGCGGGAGGCGACGCTGACGGCCTGCCGGGCGGCGGGATTCGAGCCCGAGTTCGCGGTGGAGGGCGGGGAGATGGACGCGGTGCTGGGCTTCGTCCGGGCCGGGCTCGGGCCCGCCGTGCTGCCCGGGATGGTCGCCGACCGCTCGGGTCTCGCCGTGGCCCACTTCGCCGGTCCGGGCCTCGGCCGCACCATCGCCGTCGCGCACGGCCACGAGGTGCCGCCGACCCGGGCGGCGGAGGCGCTGCGGGCGACCCTGCTGGCGCACCTGCGCGACGCGGCCCGCACCGGCGGACTGCCCCCGGGCACCACCCTGCTGCTCGACTGAACGCGCCCCGCCGCACACCCGTACGCGCCCCCGCGCGCCCGTTCGCACGCAGGGACGATTGGCTCGGTGTGCGAAGCACCCGAATCGTGATCCACGGCTGCCGCGGGCCCGGAACCCGCTGTTCACCGGCCGCGTCCCAGCCAGCGCCGGCGGTGCCGTAAGGTGCGTCGCCGCAGAGCCGAGCGGGCCGTGGACGGGGAGAGCACGAAGCGATGGACGACCGGAAGCAGCAGGAGCACAGACCGGCCGGGGGCCGTACGACCCCCACCGCGGGGACCACCCCGGAGCCCGCCGACGAGCGGCCCTGGGAACTCCCCGAATACCTCCACGAGCGCGAGCTCGGCGCCGGCGCGAGCGGCCGGGTGGTGCTCGCCCGGCACCGGGCGACCGGTACGCCGGTGGCGGTCAAGTACCTGCACAGCGCGGCCGGCACCGCCACGCTCCGGGCCGAGGCCGAAGTCCTGGCCGGACTCGACTCCCCGCACGTCACCCGGCTCTACGAGTACGTCGAGGGCGAGCGCGGCGCGGCCATCGTGATGGAGCTGGTGGACGGCATCGCCCTGCGCGATCTGCTCCGCGCGGAGGGCGCCACCACCCCCGAGGCGGCCCTGGTGGTGCTGAAGGGCTCGCTGCTCGGTCTGGCCGCCGCGCACGGCGCCGGGGTGGTGCACCGGGACTACAAGCCCGCCAACGTCCTGGTGGACACCGCCGGGACGTCCAAGCTGGTGGACTTCGGGATCGCGGTGCCGAGCGGGGACGAGCGGGACGTCTCCGGCACCCCCGCCTACATGCCCCCCGAGCAGTGGGCCGGCCGCCCCGCCTCCCCGGCGGGCGACGTCTACGCCGCGACCGTCACCTTCTTCGAGTGCCTGACCGGCGCCCGCCCCTACGGCGGCACGACCTTCGCCGAACTCGCGGTCCAGCACACCGAGGCCCCGATCCCGGCCGAGCTGACGCCGGACCCGGTGCGCCCGCTGATCCTCTCCGGCCTCGCCAAGGACCCCGGGGAGCGCCCCGACAGCGCGACCGCGCTGCTGGTCGAGCTGGAGGCGGTCGCGGCGGCCGGGTACGGACCGGGGTGGGAGGAGAAGGGGCGGCTCGACCTGACGGCGCTGGTCGCCCTGCTCGCGCTGCTGCTGCCCGGTGCCGGTGCCGGCGGCGCGGCCGGTGGCACCTCGCTGGCGCACACCGCCCTGGGCGGCGGGTCCTCGGCACTGGACTCCTCCGCCGGAGGGGCACCGGCCTCGGGCCCGGCGGCGCTGCCGTCCTCGGGCGGGGGAGCGGCGGCCGGGGCGGCGCCGGCCGTCGTCGTCCGGGAGACGCTGATACGCCGGGCGGCCCGCACCGGCACTCGGGGCAAGGCACTCACCGGCGTCGCCGTCGGAGCGCTGGCCCTCGCCACCCTGGCCGGGATGGCCATCGCCGGGGCCGTGGACGGCGACTCCCGCACGGTCGTCGGGGGAGTCGCCCCCGAGGCGACCACCAGCATCGGCCCGTTCGACCCGGCCGGTGCCGCGTCGCCCGTCGCCCCCTCCACCGCGACCGAGGCCCCGGGCACCCCGAGCCCCGAGGCGTCCGACCCCTCGGCGACACCCGCGCCGGACGCGTCCACCGCCGGCGCTCCCACCACGGGCGCGCCGTCCCCCGGCGCGTCCGTCACCGGCCCGGGCGGCAGGAGCACCGGTCCCACCGCCGCACCGACCGGCCGGACCTCCCCGGGGACGCCGCCCGGCTCCGGTGCCCCGACCACCGCCCGGCCGCCGCTGCCGCCGGGCACCGCCGCCCCGTCCTCGGGCCCGGCCGCGCCCGGGAGCGTCCCGCCGCCTCCCGGCCCGCCCGTGACGCCCCCCTCCACCGGGCCCGTCGTCACCCCCTCGACGGCGACGCCCGCCGGTCCCGCCACCACGCCGCCGGTCCCGACCGTGACGGCGCTGCCGACCCGGACGGTCGCCCCGACCATCGCGGTGAGTTCGGTGAACCTGGACTCGCTGACCTGCGCCGGGCGCTGGAGCACCACCGCGACGGTCACCGTGGTCGCCCAGGGCGCGGCCACCGGCTCGCTGACGCTGACCTGGTTCCACACCCTGGGCGAGCGGACCGTGGACGTCGCGACCGACACCGTGGCCGTGCACGACGGCCGTGCCACGGTGAGCCGGACGCACGACTTCACCTCGGCGGACACCTACCCGACCTGGGGGGTGCGGATCGCCACCGCCCCGGCGGCGGCGAAGCCGGGGACGACCTCGAACACGGTCCCGGCCTACCTCTGCGACCCGCCGCGCTGAGCCGCGCGTCCCGTCCCGTCCCGTCCCGCCTCGCACCAACCCGCACCGACCCGCACCACCTGCCCGGATCCGAACGCCCCGTCCCGCTCACTGGAGGAGCCATGTCCACGCCCCGACCCGATTCCGACCCGGCCCCGGCCACGGCCCCGGTGCCGGTCGCGGACGTGGAGGGCGACGCCGACCGGACCGTCCGCCCCGCCCCCGTCGGGGACGCCGGTCCGGAGACCGTCCGACTCGGGTCCGGGTCCGGGGCGGCCGTCGACCGGTCGGCCGCCGACGGTCCGGACGCCGAGGACACCGTCCGGATCGACCCGGAGGAGGCCGTGAGCGCGACGTTCCTGGATCCGGGGGTCTGGGGTGGTGCGGGGGAGACGGTGGAGGCGGTCACGCTGGTGGACACCCCGGCGCACGGCACCGCCGCCCCGGCGGGAGAGGACGCCACGGAGACCGTCCGACTCGACCCGGCCACCGGCGGTCCCGAGCACGTGGCCACGGTCCGGGTGGATCCGGAGGAGGCCGTGAGCGCGACGTTCCTGGATCCGGGGGCGTGGGGTGGTGCGGGGGAGACGGTGGAGGCGGTCACGCTGGTCGACACCCCGGCGCACGGCACCGCCGCCCCGGCCGGGGGCGACCCCGCCCTCACGGTGACGGCCCCGGCCGGGCGGCCCTCGGTCGTGGCAGTCCCGGGCCCGCCGCCGGCCGACCTGGCCCCGGCCGTGGCCGACACGGCGGCCACCGTGACCGTCCCCGCCGCCCCCGCACCGACCGCCGCCACGCCACCGCCCGGACCGCCGCCCGCACCGGGAGCGACTCCGGCGGCCCCTGCGGCCCCTGCGGCCCCGGCCTCCTCGGTGTCGGCCGAGCCCTCCCGCTCGTCCGGAGCGGCAGCAGCGTCCGCCTCCGCCTCCTCCGGCAGCGCGGACGAACGCCCCCTCGCCCCCGGTGAGTTGCGCCGCTTCGGCCCCGGCGTCCCGCCGCAGGCCGCCGCCGTCTGGCACGGCGCGGCCGTCCCCGTAACCGAGCCGCCCCGCCGTCGCCGGGTGTGGCGTTGGCTGCTCCCGTTGGTGCTGCTGCTGGCCGTGCCGGCACTGCTGTTCTGGCGCTTCTCCACGCCGGCCCTCGCGGTCACCGGGGTGGGCGTGAGCACCGACCCGGCGGGCCCCGGCTGCGACTCGGTGGCGGTGGTCAAGGCCGAGGTGGAGACCAACGGCGGCGCGGGCACCCTCCGTTACCGCTGGCTGCGCAGCGACGGCACCACCTCCGGCGAGATCGACCAGGAGATCGGCTCCGGCGCCCACCGCACCGAACTGGTCCTGCGCTGGAGCTTCGAGGGCCGGGGCACGCTCGCGGCCACCGCGACCCTGGAGATCCTCGCCCCCGGCTCCCGTACCGCCGCGGTCTCCTTCCCCTACCACTGCGCCTGACCGGCCGGAACGGAACGCCGGAGGGCCCGGGGCGGTTGCCCCGGGCCCTCCGTGCGGGCGGCGCGCGTCAGGCGGTCGGCAGCACGGCCTCGATCGCGGCGACGACCTCGTCCGACTCCGGCTCGGTGCGCGGGCGGATCCGGGCCGCCACGGTGCCGTCCGGCGACACCAGGAACTTCTCGAAGTTCCAGGAGACGTCCCCGGCCTGGCCCTCGGCGTCGGCGGTCTCGGTCAGCCGCGCGTACAGCGGGTGCCGGTCGTCGCCGTTCACATCGGTCTTCTCGAACAGCGGGAAGCTCACGCCGTAGGTGGTCGAGCAGAAGGTCTGGATCTCGTCGGCGCTGCCCGGCTCCTGCCCGGCGAACTGGTTCGACGGGAAGCCCAGCACGGTGAAGCCGCGCTCGGCGTAGCGCTCCTGGAGCCGCTCCAGGCCCGCGTACTGCGGGGTCAGGCCGCACTTGGAGGCGACGTTGACGATCAGCAGCGCCTTGCCCTTGTAGTCGGCCAGCGAGGCGGCCTCGCCGGCCAGCGTGCGCAGCGGGATGTCGTACAGGCTCACGGTTGGTCCCCTTCGGAGGGCGTCGGTCGGTGTCGGGCGGACCCGTGGGGAACGGTAGCCGGTCCCGCCTGGTCAACCACCATCGGCGGGCGGGTGTTCCGGGAACGGTGACCGGTTCCGACCGGGCCCGCAGGATTCGGTGTCGTAGGTGTCGTAGGTGTCGTAGGTGTCGTGGGTCTCGTCGCCGCTGCCGGTCGGTCCCGGAGCTCGGGACGGAACCGTGTTCCGCAGCTGGGCGACAGGTCGGAAATTTCAGATGATCATGTGGTTTGATGTCCGCTGTTGATCTTCAAGTGAAGAGCGGAACGGGGGACCACGGTGGGTGGACGGAAGCGGTACGGGCGGAGTTTCGCGTGGGCGGGGGCGATCGCCGCGCTCACGCTGGGGGTGGCCGCGTGCGGTTCCGACGGCGGCGGCGCCGGGTCGGCGATCCAGGCCAAGGTGGTGCTGTCCGAGCCGGACCAGGTGCGTGACGCGCTGCCCAGCGAGACCTCGCTCCCCGCGGGCTGGAAGCGCTCCTCCGGGGCGAAGCCGCCGCAGGCCGTCACCCAGGCCGACGCGTCCGCCACCTGCCGCAAGAAGCTGAAGGCCGACTGCCTCGGTCTCCAGCTCGGCGGCAACGTCCGGTACAAGTCGGTGTCCAGCACCGCCAACGACATCCGGCTCACCCTGCTGACCTTCGACAGGGCGGAGAACGCCGGACCGGTCTTCGAGGCCCTGGTGGCCTCGTTCGCGGAGGACGAGGGCGCCGCGCGCAAGGTGAACGTGAAGACCGGCGCCGAACAGTCGCAGGCCTTCGAGAAGGACGTCGACAAGGACGGCGACTCCGGCGAGGCCGCGACCGAGGTCCTCGCCGGGACGATGGTGATGCGGATCGGCGCCGTCGTCTCCCTGATCGAGCTGGACGAGGACGATCGCGACCACAGGACGCTGAAGCAGTTCGCGGACCTCCAGGCGGAGCGGGTCAAGCGGGTCCAGCGGGGTCAGCCGGCCGAGGGCTGACCCCGGTCCCCGGCCGGCTGCCGGGTGTCCCGGAGCTGTTCGGCGATCGAGGCGAAGTCCGCGCTCAGCCAGCGTTCCGGCCGCATCCGCACGGTGACGTCCGCCGTCAGCTGTCCGGCGGTGGCCACCAGGTACGCCTCGGCGGTGCCGGGCGGCAGGTAGCGGTGGGCGAGGGCGGCGCGCTCGGCCGGGTCGACCCCGTCCTCGATCGCCACCACCGGACCGCTCACGCTCACGTACCGACAGGGTGTCTCCTCCTGCTGCGCGCAGAGCGTGAACCGCCGGGCCGCGCGGATCCGGCGGACCTTGGCCGACTCCCGCCCGGTCAGCACGGAGACCAGGCCACCGGGTCGGTAGGAGTACCAGATCGGCACCGCGAGCGGGGCCTCGTCCGGCCCCGCTCCGGCGACGGACAGGACGCCGACGTGCACGCCGGCCAGGAAGCGCTCGCACGCGGCGCGGGTCATCGAGAAGGACACGGTGGGAACTCCCGGGGCAGCCGGTCCGCGCGCGGATTCGCGCCCGGGCGTTCCCCGGTACGTACCCGTACGACCCGGGGGCCGAACACGCCGGACCGCCGTCCGGCCGCCGTCCGGGGGCCGGACCGCCGCCCGGCCCCCGGACGGCGGCCCCCTCGTGACTCCGCGAGGTCAGGCCGTCAGCGGGCGGATCGCCGTCGGCGCGTGCTCCGGGAGGGTGGCGACCTCCTCCCACTCCATCACCTTGTCGATGTCGGCCGCGCCCATCGAGATGTTGGTGACCCGCTCCAGGATCGCCTCGACCACGACCGGCACCCGGAACTCGGCGGCCAGCTTCTTGGCCTCCTCGAAGGCCGGCAGCAGCCCCTCCGGCTCGGTGACGCGGATCGCCTTGCAGCCCAGGCCCTCGGCGACCCGGACGTGGTCGACGCCGTAGACGCCCAGCTCCGGCGCGTTGATGTTCTCGAACTCCAGCTTGACCTGGAAGTCGATGTCGAAGTTGCGCTGCGCCTGCCGGATCAGGCCCAGGTAGGAGTTGTTGACCAGCACGTGGACGTACGGGATCCGGTGCTGCGCCCCGACCGCCAGCTCCTCGATCATGAACTGGAAGTCGTAGTCGCCGGAGAGCGCCACGACCTGGCCCTCGGGGTCGGCCGTCGCGACACCGAGCGCGGCCGGGATGGTCCAGCCGAGCGGCCCGGCCTGGCCGCAGTTGATCCAGTGCCGGGGCTTGTAGACGTGCAGCAGCTGCGCGCCGGCGATCTGGGAGAGGCCGATGGTGGTGACGTAGCGGGTCTCCGGGCCGAAGGCCTTGTTCATCTCCTCGTAGACGCGCTGCGGCTTGAGCGGCACGTTGTCGAAGTGGGTGCGGCGCTGGAGCAGGGCCCGGCGCTCCTGGGTGGACGCGGCCCACTCGGTGCGGTCCTTGAGGGTGCCGGCGGCCTTCAGCTCCCGGGCGACCTCGACGAAGAGCTCCAGCGCGGCGCCGGCGTCGGAGGCGATGCCGAGCGCGGGTGCGAAGATCTTGCCGATCTGGGTGGGCTCGATGTCGACGTGCACGAAGGTGCGGCCCTCGGTGTAGACGTCCAGGCCGCCGGTGTGGCGGTTGGCCCAGCGGTTGCCGATGCCGAGCACGAAGTCGGAGGCGAGGAAGTTCTCGTTGCCGTACCGGTGCGAGGTCTGCAGGCCGACCATGCCGGCGTTCAGCGGGTGGTCGTCCGGGACGATGCCCCAGCCCATCAGCGTCGGCACCACCGGGACACCGGTCAGCTCGGCGAACTCGAGCAGCAGTGCGGCGGCGTCGGCGTTGATCACGCCGCCGCCGGCCACGATCAGCGGCCGCTCGGACTGCTGGAGCAGCGCGATCGCCTTCTCGATCTGGATCCGGTTGGCGGTGGGCTTGTAGACCGGCAGCGGCTGGTAGGCCTCCGGGTCGAAGTCGATCTCGGTGAGCTGGACGTCGATCGGCAGGTCGACGAGGACCGGGCCGGGGCGGCCCGAGCGCATCAGGTGGAACGCCTGCTGGATCACACCGGGGACCTGCGCGGCCTCCAGCACGGTGGTGGCGGCCTTGGTGACCGGCTTGGCGATCGAGGCGATGTCGACGGCCTGGAAGTCCTCCTTGTGGAGGCGGGCGACCGGGGCCTGGCCGGTGATGCACAGGATCGGGATCGAGTCGGCGATGGCCGAGTAGAGCCCGGTGATCATGTCGGTGCCGGCCGGCCCCGAGGTGCCGATGCAGACGCCGATGTTGCCCGCGGCGGCGCGGGTGTAGCCCTCGGCCATGTGCGAGGCGCCCTCGACGTGGCGGGCCAGCGTGTGCCGGATGCCGCCGGAGGCCTTGAGGGCGGCGTAGAAGGGGTTGATGGCCGCGCCCGGCACGCCGAAGGCGACATCGACGCCTTCGAGCTTGAGGATCTCCACGGCCGCGCGGGCGGCTGTCATTCGGGGCATCGGGTCTCTCCTGCGTCGGCCCGCAGTGGGTCGGAGGGCTCATCTCCAGAATTCCACCATACGGAAGAACGGTTTCTGTATGTGGAATTAAAGTAGGACGGAGGTCGCCGGGGCGTCAAGGGGGCTTTCAACAGAATGTGGAACGCGAGGGAGCGGGGAATCGGCCGGTCATCCGCTCGACCGGCGAACGGGTGTACCCGGCGGGAGTCCGGATTCCGGCCCGTCCGTGGATGTGGCGTGCCGCCGGAGTGGAAGGACTGTGTGCGAGGTTGGCCGGCGCCGGGGAGCTGGGTACCGTCGGTCCCACGCCGGGCCCGTCATGGTTGCCATGTTCAACAAGGGGGCGCGGCAAGGGGGTCACGGGGGGCCCGAGGGTCCGGACCGTCTGGGGAGGAGCGGGGGAGCTCCGGTCGCCGGTCCCGTCCAGCACACTCGTCGCGCCGGCCGTCCCGGTCCGCGCGTTCCGGTCCGGGCGTCCCGGCCACCGTGATCGTCGTCGCCGCCGGGCCCCGCCGTCGCCACAGCACCGCGCCACGCCACAGCACCGCGCCATCGCCGCACCGCCGCCACCCGCAGCACACCGCAGCAACGCACCCGCAGCCGATGCGTCGCCCGCGACGCGCCGCCCCGCCGGGTGCGCGGAAGGAAGCTCCTGATGCCTCGACGATGTGCCCTGCCCACCTGTCCCGCCGCCGCCCTCCGCCTCTTCATCCGTTCCGCCGTCCCGACCTGTCCCGCCGTCGCCCGTCGCCTCCCCGTCGCCCCTGCCGCTCCGGTCGCCGTCCGGGCGGTGCGCCGGTGAACGGTCTGCCCCGACGGCGGAAGAGCCCGCCCACCGCCCACCGTCCCGGCTCCCGTCCTCGGCGCGGCCCGGTCGCCGTGCTGCGCGCCGTGCCCTGGCGGTACGACCTCCCCGCCTCCCTGGTGGTCTTCCTGGTCGCCCTCCCGCTGTGCGTCGGTGTCGCCGTCGCCTCGGGCGTGCCCGCCGAACTCGGCCTGGTCACCGGCATCGTCGGCGGTCTGCTGGTCGGAGCGCTGCCCGGCAGCAGTCTCCAGGTCAGCGGCCCGGCCGCCGGTCTGACCGTGCTCGTCCACGAAGCCCTCCAGGAGTACGGCGCGGGCGCCCTCGGCGTCCTGGTGCTGCTCACCGGCCTGCTCCAACTCGCCATGGGCGCGATGCGGTTGGGCCGCTGGTTCCGCGCCATGTCGGCGTCCGTGGTGCACGGCATGCTGGCCGGCATCGGCCTCACCCTGCTGTTCGGCCAGCTCTACGCGCTCGCCGACCGCCGGGCCCCGGGCACCGGACCGGAGAAGATCGCCGGTCTGCCCGCGCTGCTGCGCGACGTCGTCACCGGCGCCGCCGACCGCGGCGCCCTGGCGCTCGGGGCCGCCACGCTGCTGGTGCTGGTCGCCTGGAAGTACCTGCCGCCCCGGCTCGCCCGGGCCGTGCCGGGCCCGCTGGCCGCGGTCGGCCTGGCCGCCGCCGTCACCGCGCTGTTCGACCTGCCGGTGGCCCGGGTCGAGGTGGCCGGGCTGCTCGACGTCCTCCAGCTGCCCGACCGGGCCGCGCTCGGCGCCCTGGCCACCACGGCCGGAGTCGGCACCGTCCTCGCCTTCACCCTGATCGCCTCCGCCGAGACGCTGTTCAGCGCGGCCGCCGTCGACCGGATGCACCACGGCCCGCGCACCGACTACGACCGCGAACTCACCGCCCAGGGCATCGGCAACGCCCTCTGCGGGCTGCTCGGCGCGCTGCCGATGACCGCGGTGATCGTCCGCAGCGCGACCAACGTCCAGGCCGGGGCCCGCACCAAGGCCTCGCGCGTCCTGCACGGCGGCTGGCTGCTGCTCTTCACGGCCCTGGTTCCGGGCGTGCTGGGCCTGGTCCCGCTGACCGCGCTGGCCGCCGTCCTGGTGCACGCGGGTGCCAAGCTGGTCCCGGTCCGGCGGATCGCCGCGCTCTGCCGCGAACACCGGGGGGAGGCGGTGGTGCTGGCCGTGACCGCCGTCTCGATCATCACCACCGACCTGTTCGAGGGCGTCCTGATCGGCATCGGCCTGGCCGTCGCCAAGTCGGCCTGGCAGACCTCCCACCTGCAGATCGGCGTCGAGGAGCGCCCCGCCGCGCCCGGTACGGACGAAGCCCCGCTGCGGGTCCGGCTGAGCGGCAACGCCACCTTCCTGCGGCTGCCCCGGCTGCTCGACACCCTCGAACGGCTCCCCGCGGACCGTCCGGTCGAGCTCGACTGGTCCGGGCTGCGCCACCTGGACCACGCCTGCACCGTGGCGCTGACCACCTGGGCGGCCCAGCACCGCGCCCGCAGTACGGCCCCGCTGGCGGTCGACCCGCCGCTGCCGACGGTGGTCTGAGCGGGCTCGTTAGGCTGGCCGTCGGACGGCGGCCGGGGGCCCGACCTCGGCCTCGGGCCCGGCGTTGGTCCCGGGCCCGACCTCGGCCTCGGGCCCGGCGTTGGTCCCGGGCCCGACCTCGGCCTCGGGGCCGTCCGGGACTCGTGGGAGGAGACAGAGCCGTGATCGCTGCCTTTTCGGTCACCCCGCTGGGGGTCGGCGAGGACGTGGGGGAGGCGGTTGCCGCCGCCGTCCGGGTGGTCCGCGCGAGCGGGCTGCCGAACCGTACGGACGCGATGTTCACCAGCGTCGAGGGGGAGTGGGACGAGGTGATGCCGGTGATCCGGGAGGCGATCGAGGCGGTGAAGGCCTACAGCAACCGGGTCAGCACCGTCATCAAGATCGACGACCGCGCCGGGGTGACCGACGGACTGACCAGCAAGGTCGCCACCGTGGAGCGCCACCTCGCCGAGGGCTGAGGCTCGAGGCCAGCCCGCCCCTCCCCGGGGCGGGCCGACCACCCTGTCTCGACTTTCTTGACCGATCGATCTGGAATCGACTATCTTTCAGCTATGGCAAGAACCAAGGAATTCGACCCGGACGCGGCGCTCCAGTCAGCTCTCGAGCTGTTCTGGCGGCGTGGTTACGAGGCCACCTCGATGGCCGAACTGGTCGAGCACCTGGGGATCGCCCGGGCCAGCATCTACGCCACCTTCGGCAGCAAGCGCGAGCTCTACCTGAGGGCGCTGGAGCGGTACGGCCAGCAGCAGCAGCCGGTGCTGCTGGCCGAGCTGTCGCAGCCGGGCCCGGTCCTGCCGGCCGTCCGGGCACTGGTCCGCCGGTTCGCCGACGAGTCCGCCGCCGACGGCGGGGACGGTCCGCAGCGGGGCTGTTTCGTCACCAATACGGCGGTCGAACTGGCCCCGCACGACCAGGGCGCCGCCCGCCGGGTGGAGTCCAACCTGCTCCATCTGGAGACGGTGCTCGCCACGGCCCTGGTCCGCGCCCGGGCCCAGGGCGAACTGCGCGAGGGGCGCGACCCGCAGGCGCTGGCCCGGATGCTGCTGGTGCTGTTC
Organism: Kitasatospora sp. NPDC089913; assembly: GCF_044748625.1. Classification (NCBI taxonomy): domain Bacteria; kingdom Bacillati; phylum Actinomycetota; class Actinomycetes; order Kitasatosporales; family Streptomycetaceae; genus Kitasatospora; species Kitasatospora sp. NPDC089913. The sequence goes on from NZ_JBIVGI010000017.1 coordinate 20,680, forward strand.
CAGGGCATGCGGGTGATCGGCAAGGCCGGCGAGGGCGCGGCCCGGCTGCGCGACGCGGCGGACCAGGCCCTCACCCTGCTCGACTGACCGCCCCCCGGCCGCTCGCGGCTTTCGTTCCGTCCCTTTCCTCCCTCCTTCTTCATGTCCTTATTCTGAACCGAACGGTCAATTTAGACCTCGATCGAGGAGTACCTCCATGTCCCGCAGCACCACCCGCTTCGCCGGCAAGTCCGTCCTGGTCACCGGTGGCGGCAGCGGCATCGGCCGAGCCGTGGCCCTCGCCTTCGCCCGGGAGGGCGCCCGGGTCGCCGTCGCCGGTCGTACCGCCGGCGCCCTGGCCGAGACCGTCGCACTGATCGAGCGGGAGGGCGGCACGGCCGTCGCCCTGGTCGGCTCCGTGTCCGACTCCGCGGACGCGGCCCGCCTGGTCCGGGAGACCGTGGAACACCTGGGAGCCCTGGACGTCGCCGTCAACAACGCCGGCGTGCTCGGCGGCATAGCCCCGATCGCCGACGTGGCGGAGGAGGAGTGGCGGCGCGTCATCGACATCAACCTCAACGGCACCTGGTACGCGATGAAGCACCAGATCGCCCACCAGCGTGCCAATGGCGGCGGAGCGATCGTCAACATCGCCTCGAACCTCGGCACCCACATGCGACTGGAGAACCTCGGCGCCTACGCCGTCTCCAAGGCGGCCGTGGCCACCCTGACCCGGAGCGCCGCCCGCGACCACATCGCCGACGGCGTACGGATCAACATGGTCAGCCCGGGCCCGGTCGACACCACCATGTCCTCCCGTCCCGGCGAGAACGCCTCCGACAAGGCGGACCGGATGAAGGGCGACGTCCCGGTCGGCCGGGCCGGCGCCGTGGAGGAAGTCGCGGCCGCCGTCCTGCACCTCGCCTCCGCGGAGTCGGCGTTCACCGTCGGCGCCGACCTCGTCCTCGACGGCGGCATCACCGCCTGACCGCGCCCGGCGGTGCCGGCCCCGTCGACGACCTCAGGCCGACAGCGCCCCGGTCTCGCTCCCGTACCCACCCTCGCTCTCGCCCTCGACCGGAAGCGCGGCCGCGGTGGCCAGCTCGTCCAGCGAGAGCCCGAGCGCGTAGGCCAGGGCCACGACGGTGAAGAACGACGGGGTCGGCGCCCGCCCGGTCTCGATCTTGCGCAGCGTCTCGGCCGACACCCCGGCCGCCGCCGCCACCTCGACCATGCTGCGTCCGCCGCGCGCCTCGCGCAGCAGCACACCGAAGCGCTCGCCGCGCTCGCGTTCCCCGGGGGTCAGCGGAGTCCTCACCATGCCCCCGATGGTAGGCCACCCGTCCGGCCCGCTCGACCGTGATACAAATACCGGTATAAGAATTGGAGCTAGGCCCGGAGGGGTCCCATGGTGGAGTTCAAGTCGGAGGCGGCGCTGGCCGCGATGCGCGAGTCGGGGCGGGTGGTCGCCACCGCCCTGGCCGAGGTCGAGCGGGCCGCCGGGGTGGGGGTGAGCCTGCGCGAACTCGACGAGGTGGCCCGGGAGGTCCTGCGGAAGGCGGGGGCCACCTCCCCCTTCCTCGGCTACCGCCCGGCCTTCGCTCCGGTGCCCTTCCCGGCCGTGATCTGCGCCTCCGTCAACGACGCCGTCGTGCACGGCATCCCGACCGGCTACCGGCTGCGCGACGGCGACCTCGTCAGCATCGACTGCGGCGCCCTGCTCGACGGCTGGGCCGGCGACGCCGCCGTCAGCTTCACCGTCGGCCCGCCGCGCCCCGAGGACCAGCGGCTGATCGACACCGCCCGCCGCGCCCTGGCGGCCGGCATCGCCGCCGCCGTCGTCGGCAACCGCACCGGCGACATCGCCCACGCCATCGGCACCGTCGCCCGCACCGCCGGCTACGGCCTCCTCGACGGCTACGGCGGCCACGGCATCGGCCGCCGCATGCACGAGGACCCCCACCTCCCCAACGAGGGCCGCCCCGGCCGCGGCTTCCCCCTGAAGCCGGGCCTGGTCCTCGCCGTCGAACCGATGCTCATCGCCGGCGGCACCGACACCCACACCACCGACCCCGACGGCTGGACCCTCCGCACCACCGACGGCACCCGCGCCGCCCACGTCGAACACACCGTCGCCATCACCGAAACCGGCCCCCGCATCCTCACCCTCCCCTGACCCCGCTACCGGTCGGTTCGTGTTCGGAAGCTTGTCCATGTGTGACCCGGTTCGCGGTGTGACCTCGGCCACTAGGGGTCCGAAAGGATATTGTCGATCTACCGACAGTCCCCTGTGGCAGTGATGCAAATTCTAACGTCGGAAAATCAAAGTCTGACAGTACGCGTCTTGATGCAATGGACAGCACGCTGACTTTCGAGAATCGAGTGAAGGCTGAGGTGAATGGCGGCCATCCGGTGATCAATCAATTGTCGTTGATGCTTCGGATCTCGACCGCGGGGGGTGATGTTGTTGATTGGGGCGAAGTCGAGGGTGTTACAGGCCTGCGGCTCCCGGCCGACTATCGTGACTTCGTGGCGTTGTGTGGAGGGGGTGAACTGAATGAGTATCTTGCGTTCCGCACCCCCCCTGTCGATGGGTCGCCCGTGGGTAACCTACTGGATGGACTCGACTTCGATCCGAGGGAGGAATATCGATCGAGCCATGAATTGGGTTTGATGGATCCGTCGGAGATGAGGCTTTTGCCGTTCGCTGCCACGGCAAATGGGGACGTCGCATTCTGGGTCTGCGAATCAATTGACCCCGAAGCTTGGGAAGTCGCTACCTTCAAGCGGCAGGCGCGTTTCGGGGTCGGTCCCTGGAAAAGATTCGAGATGGGGTTCGGAAGGTTTCTTGTCGGCCTTCTTGATGGAACATTGCCGAATCCCTTCAGTGATAGCTCCTGGAATGTCCCCCCTCATACTTATCGGAACTGGAGAGATTTCTGACTCGGAAATTTGGGTTCGGCCCGCATCGGAAGGTGCGGGCCGGCGCCCTGTTTTTCTGGGTCGCCTGGGCTCCGGCGGTCCTTTTGTTGCAGGGTTGCGTCTCGATGCTGGTGCGCGGCAAAGCACTTGCCTATTTGATCCAAGTCCTGTGTCGAGTGAATGTATTTGTTGAAATTCCTGCACATTTCGTACTCGCTCCCCAGATTCAGCTTTGTCGATTGGTTGGGGTCCTATGTCCGTGGGGTCCGCCCGCCGCGGGCTCGGCAGTGGAGTTCGGTCCCGGTCGGTCCGGTCCCGGGTGGAGTCCGGGACCACCGGGTGGGTGGTGGGGACCTTGGACTCTGGGTGGAGCTGGAGCGGGATGGGGAGGGTTGGGGGTGCGGGCGGGCGTGGGTTCGTCCTGATCGGGTGTGCGGAGGCGGTTGTGAGCGGATTCGTCGTGGTCGGGGTGGATGGGTCGCCGGAGAGTCTGGCGGCGCTGGACTGGGCCGCGGAGGAGGCGGCCGGGCGGGGTACGGGGCTGCGGGTGGTGCTGGCCTGGCCGAGTGTGGTGACGCCGCTGTCGGTGCTGGGGGCGGTGGATCTGGCGCACCGGCAGGCCGAGGTGACGCTGCGCGAGGCGGAGCTGCGGGTGCGGGAGCGGTGGCCCGAGCTCGCGGTGACGGCGGTGCAGGTGCCGCACGATCCGGTGCGGGCGCTGGTCGAGGAGGCGCGGGAGGCGGCGACCCTGGTGCTCGGGTCGCGGGGGCTCGGGGCGGTGGCGGGGTTCCTGGTCGGGTCGGTGGGGCAGCGGGTGCTCGCCAGGTCGGACGTGCCGGTGGTGCTGGTGCGGGAGGCGCGGACGGAGGGCGGCGAGGTGGTGGTCGGCGTCGACCCCTACGAGGGCCCCGACGCGGTCCTCGGCCACGCCTTCGCGGCGGCCGAGCGGCGCGGGCTGCCGCTGCGGGCCGTGTATGCCTGGACGCTGCCGGTCTCCTACCAGTACGCGGGCATCGCGGCCAGCGTCGACGTGTCCGGCGCGATGCAGACCTTCGCCGAGACCGAGCTGGCGCGGGTGGTCCAGCCGTGGCGGGCGGAGCACCCCGGGGTGACAGTGGTCGAGGAGGTCCTGAACGCGCGCCCCGCCAAGGTGCTCGCGGAGCGGGCGGCGGCGGGCGCGGAGCTGGTGGTGGTCGGGCGGCGGGTCCGCCGGTCGCCGCTGGGTGCGCACCTCGGGTCGGTCGCGCACGCGGTGCTGCACCACGTGCCGTGCCCGATCGCGGTGGTGCCCTACGAGCGGAGCCAGGAGCGCACCCCCGACGAGACGCAGGAGGCGGGCGATGAGTGACCCGGTGCTGGTGGGGGTGGACGGTTCGGAGGCGAGCCTGGCCGCCGTGGATGTCGCGGTCCAGGAGGCGCGGCTGCGCGGCCGCGGCCTGCGGATCGTGCACGCCTTCATCTGGCCGCTGATGCACGTGCCCCTCGGCCCGGCCAAGGACGGACCGCCGGACGGCGGGCTGCGGCACCAGGCGGAGCGGGTGCTGGAGGACGCCCTCGCCAGGGCCCGGGCCCTGGACCCCGAGCTGGAGATCGGCGCCGAGCTGGTCACCGGCGAGCCGCTGACCGTGCTGGCCCACCTGTCCCGGGACGCCTGCCTGGTCGTGGTCGGCAGCCGTGGCCTCGGCCGGTTCGGGGCGCTGCTGATCGGTTCGGTGGCCGTGCACCTGGCCGCGCACGCCGCCTGCCCGGTGCTGATCGTCCGGGGCCGGCCCGAGCCGGACGGGCCGGTGCTGGTGGCGGTGGACGGAGCGGGGGTCGGCGCGGAGGCGCTGGACTTCGCCTTCGCGGAGGCCGCCGCCCGCGGGGTGCCGTTGACGGCGCTGCATGTGGCGCATCCGAGCGCGAGCCTCCCGGGACAGGAGGAGCGGGCGCTCGCCGAGGCGATCGCCGGCCGCCGGGACAAGTACCCGGACGTGGAGCTGCGCGCGGAACTGATCGAGGCCCACGCCCGCCCGGCGCTGATCGACGCGAGCCGGGCGGCCCAGCTGCTGGTGGTCGGCGCCCGGGGCCGGGGCGGGTTCGCGGGCATGCTGCTGGGGTCGACGAGCCAGGCGATGATCCAGCACGCGTTCTGCCCGGTGGTGGTGGTCCGGCACGAGGCGCAACTCGCGGAGGCCGGTTAGGGGAGGCGCTCAGCCGAGCAGCCGCAGCCGGGTGGCGGCGACGCCGACCCGGACCGTCTGCCCCCGGACGAGGTCCAGCGCGTCGCTCTCGACGCCGTCCCCGAAGGCCACCAGCCGGTCCGACTCGACGGTCAGGACGAGCCGCTGATCCCCGTCGAGCAGCCCGTGCACCCGGGTGGTGCCGGTGGCGGGGGAGGGCCAGGCCTCCCGGACGAACCAGGCGAGCGACGGCGCGCCGGGCGCGGGCAGGGCGAGCGGGCCGCCGCGGTCCTGCCAGACGGAGCGGCACCAGCCGGTGCCGCCGGTGCCGGTGCCGACCAGCACCCCGGACGAGGCCTGCGCCTCGTCGCCGTCCGGCGCGCCGGGGTGCTGCTCGACGGCCAGCCGGTAGCGCGCGGTCTGGTGGCCGGGCTGGCCGACGTAGACCTCGTTCAGCGCGAGCAGCCGCTCGGTGTCGTCGGCGACGGCCTCGACCATGGTGCGTTCCTCGGTCCGCCGGTCGGTGCCGGGGCCGACGGCGGCCGGGAGCAGGCGGGGCAGGTCGTCGGCCCGGTGGCGGACCAGGACGCCGGGGTTGCGGCCTGGTTCGGTGTCCACGCCGATCACGGGCTGTCCGCCGAGGTACTTGGCGACGTTGGCGACCAGGCCGTCCTGGCCGACCACGACGACGACGTCCTCCGGTTCGAAGAGGAACCGGGGAAGGTCGGCGCGTTCGACCCGGGTGCGGCGCCAGTCGAGCGGGACGGCACCGCCCGCCCGGGCGAGCGCCTCCTCCTGCCGGACGTGGCGCCGCTCGATCTCCTCGACCGAGCGGCCCCGGCTGCGCAGGAAGTAGGCGGCCTGGCCGGGCGTGCCGTGGTGGGCGACCAGCTCCTGGTACTCGCTGCGGCGGTGGACCAGGACGGCCCGGGGGGCGAGCGTCACCGTCCGTGCCCGTCCGTGCCGCCGGACAGCGGTTCCCCCGACGCACCGGCCGACGAACCCGCCGCGCCGAGCTTGGCGAGCAGCCCGGTCAGCACGTCCGGTGTGAGGGTGAGGCTGTCGATCCGCGGCAGGTGCTCGGCCAGCCGCATCAGCGCGAGCGCCCGCAGCACCGCCGGGTCGGCCTGCTGGTGGGCGGCCAGCCAGGCGGCCTCGGCGGCGGCCTTCGCCTCGCCCAGGGCGCGGGCGGCCTCGGCCTCCGCGCCGGCGAGGCGGGTGCGGCGCTGGGCCTCGGCGTCGGTGCGGATCCGGTCGGCCACGGCCTCGTCCTCGGCCTGGCGCTGGGCGTTGGCGCCCTCCTGGGTGATCAGCTGTTCCTGGCGCCGGGCGAGCTCGATCCGGTTGGCGAGTTCGTTCTCGGCGATGCCGCGTTCGTGCTCGACGGCGACGGCGCGTCGTTCGAAGGTGGCCCGGTCGGCCTCCTGCTGGACGAGTTCCCTGGCGGGGGTGCGCAGGGCGCGTTCCACCTCCGGTTCGGGGCGCAGGGCGACCACGCGCACGGAGATGACGGCGAGTCCGGTCTCGGCGAGCCGGGGCTCGGCGGCGAGGCCGGCGGTCATCCGCTCGCGGACACCGGCGATGCCGTCGGCCAGGGCGGCGGCGAGCGAGGTGCGGGCGAGCAGGCCGAGGGCGTGCTGCTGGGCGGTCTCGGTGAGCAGGGTGGCGAGCTGGTCGAGCGGGGCGGAGCGCCAGGCGCCGGTGTCGGGGTCGATGCCGAAGTCGACGCGGGCGGCGGCGGTGGCCGGGTCGGTGATCCGGTAGGTCAGGGTGCCCTGGACGGTGACGTCCTGGAAGTCGGCGGTGCGGGCGTGGAAGAGCATCGCGAGTTCGCGGTCGTCGACCGGCACCTCGGAGAGGGCGGCGGTGAGCGGGCGGAACCAGAAGGCGAGCCCGGTGCCGTCGTGGGCGAGCCGGCCGCGGCGGACGTGCCGGATGTGGGCGGTGGGGCGGGCGCGCAGGTGGCGCAGTCCGAAGCGCTTGGTGATGTCGGCCATGGCGACTCCTTTTCGTCGCACTGACGATATTGAAGCCGAAGGGATCTCGTCAAGGTGACGAAAAATGGTCCCCGGCGGCGAGGAGGCGGGAGGCGCGGGCTGCAGGGACAGGGGACGAACGGGAAACCGGCCGGGAGGGCGGTCGTGGGAGGATCGAACGGTGCTGAGGATGCGAACGAACGGGCTCCCCGCGGTGCTGCTCACCGCGGCCTGCGCCACCGCCACCACCGCTGTCGCCGTCGGCGCCGGTGCCACGCTCGGCGCCCCGTCCGCGCACGCGGCCGACCCGGGCGGCCGGGCCTTCGACATCGCCGACCCGAGGATCACCGAGTCCAGCGGCCTCGCCGCGAGCCGGCAGCACCCCGGCGTCTACTGGACCCACAACGACAGCGACGACGGTCCGTACGTCTACGCGGTCGACTCCCAGGGCCGCACCGTCGCCACCGTCACCCTGCGGGGCGTCGAACCCCGCGACGTCGAGGCGATCTCGCTCGGTCCGGACGGTCGGCTCTACGTCGGCGACCTCGGCGACAACCTCGGCGGCAAGTGGCCCGAGGTCTGGATCTACGCCTTCGCCGAACCCGCCGAACTCCACGACCAGGCCGTGGAGGTGACCCGCTACAAGGTCCGCTACGAGGACGGCCCGCGCGACGCCGAGGCGCTGATGGTGCACCCGGTGACCGGCCGCGCCTACATCGCCAGCAAGAAGCAGGGCGGCGGCGGGCTCTACCAGGGCCCGGAGAAGCTCTCCCCGACAGGCGTGAACACCTTCCGGAGGATCGCCGACGCGCCCTGGACGACCGACGGCGCCTTCTCGCCGGACGGCACCCGGCTGGTGCTGCGCGGCTACTTCTCGGCGACCCTCTACCGCTGGAAGGACGGCATGCCGGGCGATCCCTCGCCGCTGTCGGTGCCGTTCCAGCGGCAGGGGGAGTCGGTCACCTTCACCCCGGACGGGCGGGCGCTGCTCTACGGCACCGAGGGCAAGGACAGCCCGGTCTGGCGTGCGCCGCTGGACGACGCGCAGCTTCCGGACACCGTGGAACCGCTGCGGAGCGCCACTCCGGCCCCGTCGGCCGAGCCGGACTCCTCGAGCCCGGCGGCGTCCGGTGCGGCCGCCCCGTCGGCGTCCGGCGGCGGGCAGGGCGCCCCGGCGGGCACCGGGGACAAGGTGCTCGGGGTGGCCTTCCTGGGCGCGATCGCGGTCGCGGTGTTCGGACTGCGGCGCAAGAAGCGCGAGAGCTGAGGGCCGGGGACGGCGGGGCGCGCGGACCCGCCCGTTCTTGATCGAGTCCCGTCGAGCGTGGGCGAACGACCTGGTCCCGGGGCGGGCGGCCCCGTCGGCCCCACCGGGGGCCACGCCCAACGACGGTGATCTGTCGCCGATTTGTGACAAAGGTTGACCAACACCGGCCCCACGGGCGGTTTTCGTGGACGTAGTGTTCCGACTATGTCACGGAGAAGCCGCCGCATGCCCTCCTCGGAGCCCCACGACACCTGGGTCCCGCGCCCCCGGCGCCGCGAGACCCCGCTCGGTCTGCTCGGCCACGGCGTGAAGTTCCTCGGTTACAGCACCCTCGCGGGAGTCCTGCTCGCGGGCATCGCCCTGCCGGCCGCCGGGGCGCTCGGGCTCGGCATGAAGAGCGGCGTCGAGGAGTTCGACAGCATCCCCGCCGACCTGAAGACACCGGCGCTGACCCAGGCCAGTTGGATCTACGACGCCAAGGGCCAGCAGATAGCCAAGGTGTACGAGCGCGACCGCCGGGTGATCACCGGCGAGGAGATGGGCACGCTGATACGCCAGGCCCAGGTGGACATCGAGGACGCGCGCTTCTACGAGCACGGGGCCGTCGACCTCAAGGGCGTCCTGCGGGCCATCACCAAGAACGCGGAGAGCGGCACCGCCGTCCAGGGCGCGTCCACGCTCACCCAGCAGTACGTGAAGAACGTGAACGTCGAGAAGGCCGGCGACGACCCGGTGGCCGTGCTGGAGGCCCAGCGCAAGACCCTGGGCCGCAAGGTCCAGGAGCTCAAGTACGCCATCAAGCTGGAGGAGGAGCTGACCAAGGACCAGATCCTCACCAACTACCTGAACATCACGTACTACGGCCAGCAGGCCTACGGGATCCAGGCGGCCGCCCAGCGGTACTTCAGCAAGAACAGCAAGGACCTCACGGTCGCCGAGGCCGCCACCCTGGCCGGACTGGTGCAGAACCCCTCCCAGTTCGACCCCAAGGCCCACCCCGAGGCCTCGCGCAAGCGCCGCGACGTCGTCATCGACAAGATGGTCGAGAACAAGCACCTCACCCCGGAGCAGGCCAAGGAGGCCAAGTCCGGGCCGGTCGCCCTGCACTACCAGGCCCCGCAGAACGGCTGCATCACCGCCGACGCGGGCATGGGCTTCTTCTGCGACTACGTGCGGCACGTGATCAAGCAGGACCCGGTCTTCGGCAAGACCGCCGCCGAGCGCAAGAAGCTCTGGGACCAGGGCGGCCTGTTCATCCACACCACCCTCGACCCGGTGAAGCAGGCGGCCGCGCTCAAGGCCGTGACCACCAAGGTCAAGGTCACCGACCAGGTGTCGGCGGCGATGACCATGGTCGAACCGGGCACCGGCAAGATCCTGGCGATGACCCAGACCCGGCCGTACGGGATCGACCCGGCCAAGAACCAGACCGTCGTCAACTACAACGTGGACGCGGCGATGGGCGGCGGCAACGGCTTCCAGCCGGGCTCCAACTTCAAGCCGATCGTGGCCGCCGCCGGGCTGGAGGCCGGGCTGACCTCCACCCAGTCCTACGCCTCGCCGAACAAGATGGACTGGCCGACGATGACCACCTGCGACGGCACCTGGAAGAACCTGGAGAAGGGCAAGAAGGGCGGCACCATCCCCAACGAGTCCTCGGGCGAGGTCGGCCCGTACGAGCTCAAGGAGGCGATGGCGCTCTCGGTCAACACCTACTTCGTGCAGATGGAGCAAGAGATCGGCCTCTGCGCGGTCAAGCAGATGGCCAACAAGCTGGGTGTCGGGAGCAAGGCCAGCGGCAAGCCGCTGCAGGAGCTGCCGGCCCTCGGCCTGGGGACCCAGGAGGTGAGCCCGCTGGTGATGGCCAACGTCTACGCGACCTTCGCCAACCGCGGCACCTACTGCACGCCGGTCGCGATCAGCAGCATCACCACCATGGACGGCAAGGACGTCCCGGTCAGTCCGGCCAAGTGCGACCGGGTGCTGTCCGAGAGCACCGCCGACATCATCAACACCGTGCTGCTCGGGGTCACCGAGAAGGGCGGCACCGCGCGTGACCTCGGTCTGGACGACGATCGCCAGATCGCCGGCAAGACCGGTACCTCCGACGAGAAGAAGTCGGCCTGGTTCAGCGGCTACACCGGCAACCTGGCCGCCTCGGTCTGGCTCGGCGGCCCGGCCGGCGGCGTGCCGATGAAGAACATCCGGATCGGCGGCAAGTGGTTCGACGAGGTCTTCGGCGCCACCGGCCCGGGGCCGATCTGGCAGATGGCCATGAACGACGCCGTTCGGGGCATGCCGGAGAAGGAGTTCGAGACCGTCTACATCCCGAACCCGGCGCCGAAGCGCGACCCCTCGGCGAGCCCGGGCTCGGGCAGCGGCACGCCGTGGACGACCTGGCCCGGCGGTCAGCCGACCGACGTCGCTCCGACCTGGCCCGGCGGACGCACCCAGCCCGGCCGCCAGCCCACCCGCAAGCCCGCCCAGCCGACCCAGCCCGCCCAGCAGGACCGGCCGACCCAGCAGGAGCAGGCACCGCAGGGGCAGCCGGCCCAGCAGGGCCAGCAGGGCCAGTCCGAGGAGCAGCACAACGACGGCTGACCCCGGAGAGCATCCCCGGAGCGGCACCGTGCCCCCGGAGCGGCACCGCGCCCCCGGAGCGGCACCGCGCCCCCGGAACGGCACCGCGCCCCCGGAACGTCGACGGACGTTCCGGGGGCGCGGCGGTTCAGCGACGGGCCGGTGAGGCCACCGGGGTAGGGGGAGCCGGTGCGCTCAGTGCACGCCCTTGGCGTCCCAGAAGTCCTGGCGGGCCAGCACGCTGGTGTCGGTCTGGTCGGTGAAGAAGCCGTCCACCCCGAGCTCGTACAGGTACTTCGCCCAGCCGATCGCGTCGCCGTACGCGTTGGGGTCGGTGCCCCGGCGGTAGTCCAGCGGAAGGAAGGCGTTCTCGTTGCGCACCGTGTACGGGTGCAGCAGCAGGCCGGCCGCGTGCGCGTCCCGGACCAGGGTGGTCGGCGGCAGCAGCTTGCCGGCCGCGTCGACCGGGACGATCAGGGTGGTGGTCGGGCCGATGCCGTGCGCGAAACCGGCGATCCAGCGCAGGTTCTCGGGCTTGACGAGGTCGGCCACGGTGCGCTTGTCGCCGGACAGCACGAAGTCGTACGGCTGGCTGGTCGGGCCGCTGAGCAGGAAGATCTTCGGGTTGTCGACCAGCTTGGCGAGCCGCTGCAGGCTGCTCGGCTCGAAGGACTGCAGGATCGCCCGGCCGTTGCGCCCGGCCAGCCCGGTGCGGCGCAGCTCGTCTGCGAGGCGCTCCTCCAGCGGCAGCCCGATCGAACGGAAGTAGCTGGGGTGCTTGGTCTCCGGGTACACCCAGACGTCCCGGCCGAGCTCGCGGCCGCGCTTGCGGGCGAAGTCCGCCACCTCGCGGAAGGTCGGGATCGCCCAGCGGCCGTCGTACAGCGTGTTGCGCTGACGCTGCTGCGGCAGCCGCTCCTTGGCGCGCAGGGTGCGCAGCTCGGCGAGCGTGAAGTCCTCGGTGAACCAGCCGGTCTGGGCCGCACCGTCGATGGTCTTCGTGGTGCGGCGGCTCGCGAACTCGGGGTGGTCGGCGACGTCCGTGGTCTCCACGATGTTGTTCTCGTGCCGGACCACCAGCTGGCCGTCCTTGGTGGGGACGAGGTCCGGCTCGATGACGTCCGCGCCCAGCTTCAGCGCCAGGTCGTAGGAGCCCAGGGTGTGCTCGGGGCGGTAGCCGGGGGCGCCGCGGTGACCGACGATCAGCGGGTGCGGCAGGCGGTCCAGGCCGGTGCCGGTGCGGACCGGCGGGCGGGTGCCGGCCGGACGTTCGGACGCGACGCCGCGCTCGTCGTCGGCGCCGGACCGGTCCGCGCCCGGCTGGTCCCCGGCGGGGGCGGCGAACGCCTCCCCGGCCCCGGCGGCGAGGGCCGCCGCGCCGAGACCGGCGGCACCGGTGGCCCGCAGGAAGCTGCGGCGGGAGGAGGAGGTGCCCTCGGCGGACTCCGCCGGGGTGCCGCCGTCGGTCGGACGGTACGTCATGGAAGCTCCTAGCTCGCGCGGATGGCGTCGCGGTCTCGGTGCGGCGGTGTCGGTGCCGCGCCGTCGGCGTCGCGGTGTGGCTGCCGCCCGCAGACTAGGAGCAGTCCCGTCCCGCCGGGTGGCCTCCGGGCGAACTGCGGGAGAAGTTCCGGCACCCACCGTCCTTGCCGGGCCCGGGTGGCCGAAGGGGCGCGTGCCGCAGCCGGGTGGCGCGCGGGGGCGCACTCGGCGGAGTGGATGCCCGGTGCGCCCCGTTGCGCGGGTGTGACGGGTACGGGAGGTTGGTCCCGGCCCGTGCCGGGTGCACCGGCCCGGGCCGACAGCATGTCCGACGATCGATCGATTCGGAGGGATGTCGGCGATGGCATCGAAGATCCTGCTCGTCACGGGGGACGCCGCGGAGTCGCTGGAGGTGTTCTACCCGTACCAGCGGCTGCGCGAGGAGGGCTACCAGGTCGACATCGCGGCACCGACCCGCAAGCGGCTGCAGTTCGTGGTGCACGACTTCGTCGAGGGCTTCGACACCTACACCGAGAAGCCGGGTTACACCTGGCCCGCCGACCTGGCGTTCGCCGAGGTGGACCCGGCGGACTACGTCGCGCTGGTGATCCCGGGCGGCCGCGCTCCCGAGTACCTGCGCAACGACCCGGAGGTGCGGCGGATCGTCCGGCACTTCTTCGAGGGCGAGAAGCCGGTCGCGCAGATCTGCCACGGCCCGTTGGTGTCGGCCGCCGCCGGGGTGCTCGGCGGGCGGACCAGTGCCGCCTACCCGGCCCTGGAACCGGACGTGACGGCGGCCGGCGCGACGTACGTGGACGGCGAGGCCGTGGTCGACGGCGTGGTGGTCTCGGCCCGCGCCTGGCCCGACCACCCGGCGTGGCTGCGGGCGTTCGTCGAGGTCCTGCGGGTGAAGGCGCCGGTGACCTGACCTCGCCCGACCTCGTGCTCGGGGAGGTGTCTCCGACCGGGGGCGGAGACACCTCCCCGAGGGGTGTCAGGGGTGGCCCGTACGGGAAGCGGCCGCCACGGGCGGGTGAATCTCGGCCCTGGGGCGGAGCGGGTCCGGACCGTGGGCGGAGGAGATCCGCCGGATCTCCTGTCAGAGTGTCAGCTGCCGAACGAGGCGCGGGAGTTGTCGGGACCCGGAGGCACTGACGTGGGAGGACGCATGGACCGGACGGCACGGAGCGGCACGGGCAGGACGAGGAACCGACGCCGGGCCACGGCCGTGCGCGTCGTCGCGCTCGCGCTGGCCGGCGCGGGCCTGGTGGGCGTGATCGCCCCGACGGCCGGTGCGGTGGGCGCGACCGGGCCGGGAGGGGCGGCCGCGGTGACGGTGACGGGCACGCAGGACGGCGCGGACGCGGGCCGCGCCGGGCGCCGGGGTGTCGACGCGCGGGCGCTGGACGCCGCCGTGCGCGGCATGGTCGACCCCGGTGGGGCCTCGGCGACGCTCGCCCGGGTGAGCGAGCGCGGCCGCACCGCGTGGAAGGGCGCGGCCGGCACCGCCGACTTCAGTACCGGAGCCCCGGTGGACCCGGACGGCCTGTTCCGGATCGGCAGCGTGACCAAGACCTTCGTCTCGACCGTCGTCCTCCAACTGGTCGGCGAGGGGCGGCTGCGGCTGGACGACCCGGTCGAGAAGCTGCTGCCGGGAGCGGTGCCGAACGGCCGGAACATCACCCTGCGCCAGCTGCTCGACCACACCAGCGGCCTGTTCAACTACACCGAGGACGACCTCTTCGGCTACCAGGAGGACCCGGTCAGGCTCCAGCAGTGGCTGGAGACCGGCCGCTTCACCAGGTACACCCCGGAGCAGCTGATCGCCGTCGCCAACGCCCACCCGCCGTACTTCGAGCCGGGACAGGGCGCGCACTACTCCAACACCAACTACCTCGTGGTCGGGAAGATCGTCGAACGGGTCACCGGCCACAGCTGGCAGCAGGAGGTGGAGCGGCGGATCGTCCGTCGGCTGGGCCTGACCCGGACCTCCATGCCGGACCACTCGACGACGATCCCCGGCCCGCACGCGCACGGCTACTACGACCTGCCGGCCGGTCCCGCGGACGTCACCGAGGTGGACCCGAGCATGGCGGGGGCGGCGGGCGCCGGGATCTCGACCACCGCCGACCTCACCACCTTCATCACCGCCCTGATCGGCGGGCGGCTGCTGCCCCGGCCGTTGCTCGCCGAGATGATGACCGTCACGCCGCAGAGCGGCAAGGACACGTACGGTCTGGGACTCCAGCGCCTGTCGACGCCCTGCGGCCCGGTCTGGGGCCACGCGGGCGGAATCCCCGGCTACAACACCTTCGTCTACACCGACGGCGACACCCGTCGGCAGTTCGCCGCCTCCGTGAACGCCTTCGACATGTCGGACCCGGCGGCCACCGACGCGGCCTTCGCGAAGCTGCTCGACACCGGCACCTGCGGCGGCCCGCCGCCCACCGCCACCGTTCCGGCTCCGGCCCCCGCCCCGGCCGGCTGACGGCGCCGAGCGGGATGCCATCATGGCCCGCACCTGATGGGCAGTCGTCACAAGGAGGACGAGAGATGGCAGAGCCGCTGATCGCCGAGGTCGGGGGCCGGGTCCCGGTGGTCGACCCGACCGCGTTCGTGGCGCCCAACGCGGTCGTCGTCGGCAGCGTGACCGTCGGTGCGGGGGCGAGCGTCTGGTACGGCGCGGTGCTGCGCGGTGACGCCGAGGAGATCACCGTGGGCCCGGGCAGCAACGTCCAGGACAACTGCACCCTGCACGCCGACCTCGGTTTCCCGCTGGTGATGGGGGAGCGGATCTCGGTCGGCCACAACGCCGTGCTGCACGGCTGTGTGATCGAGGACGACGTCCTGGTCGGGATGAACGCCACGGTGCTGAACGGCGCCCGGATCGGGGCCGGCTCGCTGGTCGCGGCCGGTGCCGTGGTGCCGCAGGGCATGGTGGTCCCGCCCGGTTCGCTGGTCGCGGGGGTGCCGGCCAAGGTGCGCCGCGAGCTGACCGAGGAGGAGCGGACCGGCATCAAGTTCAACGCGGAGGGCTACTCGCTGCTGGCCGACGGTCACCGGGACCTCCGGCCCGTTCCGGGTCCGGGTCCGGTCCCGGTCGCGGCTCCGGGGCCGGAGACGGAGACCGCCGACGAGGTCTGAGGGGCTCGGCCGCGGACCCCGTGCGGGCTCGGTGCGGGCTCGCGGTGCCGGCTCTCGGCGTCGGCTCAGCGGGAGGTCGTGGTCCCCGCGCCGATCCGGTCGTCCGGGGCCGGCGCGGGGCCCGGCAGCGGGGCCGGGCCCGCACCCGCGACAGCGCTCGGGAGCTCCGGGGCCCGGGCGCCGGTGCGCCGCGCGGCGGCCGCCCAGGCCGCGACCGCGATCACCGCGCCGGAGGCGGCCAGGCCCGAGCCGACCAGCGGCGGCGAGGTCCAGCCCAGCCCGGCGTCCAGCGCCAGCCCGCCGAAGTACGCGCCCTGGGCGTTGGCCAGGTTGAAGGCACCCTGCACGGTCGCCGAGGCCAGCGTCGGGGCGCCCCGGGCCTCGCGCATCACCAGCGTCTGGACCGCCGGGACGATCGCGAACCCGAACAGCCCCACCAGTACCACCGTCGCCGCCGCCGACCACTGGGCCCGCGCGGTCACGGCGAACAGCGCCAGTACGGCCGCGAGCAGCAGGAACGCGACACACACCGTCGGCCGCAGCGCCCGGTCGGCCGCGTAGCCGCCGAGCAGGTTGCCGATCGTCATCCCGACCCCGAACAGCGCCAGCACCAGTGTCACCGAGCCGGTCGCGAAACCGGACACCTCGGTGAGCAGCGGGGTGATGTAGGAGTAGCAGGCGAAGAAGCCGCCGCAGCCGAAGACCACCGTGGCCAGCGCGAGCCACAGCTGTCCGCTGCGGAACGCGCCCAGCTCGTGCCGCAGGCCCGACTGCGCCGGGGACGGCAGGGCCGGGACCAGCCGGGCGATCGCCAGGGCCCCCGCCGCGCCGATCGCGACCACCACCAGCATGGTCGCCCGCCATCCCAGGTGCTGGCCGAGCAGGGTCGCGGCCGGCACACCGACGACATTGGCGAGGGTCAGGCCGGAGAACATCACCGCGACCGCCCTGGCCCGCCGGTCCGGGGAGACGAGTTCGGCCGCCGCGACCGCCCCGGCGCCGAAGAACGCCCCGTGCGGCAGTCCGGTGACCAGCCGCGCGGCGGCCAGCGTCCAGAAGTCCGGGGCGAGCGCGCAGAGCAGGTTCCCGGCGGCGAAGAACCCGGCCAGGGCGACCAGCACCGCCTTCCGGGGCCGTCCGGCGGCGAGCGCGGTCAACAGTGGCGCCCCGATCACCACGCCCAGCGCGTAGGCCGAGATCAGCCAGCCGGCCTGCGGGATCGAGACGTCCAGATCGTTCGCGACCTGGGGCAGCAGCCCCATGGCGGCGAACTCGGTGGTTCCGATGGCGAAGGCGGTGACGGCCAGGGCGACCAGCGCGAGAGGCAAGGGGGTGCTCCGGAAGGACGGGCGGCGAAGGGCGGGCGGCGAAGGACGAGCGGGAGGAACGGGCGGGAGGAACGGGAACACGGAACGGACCGGGGGAGGCCGGGATTGTTCGGGCCAAATCCTAATCCGATCGGATGACGCCACTGTGTGGTGCACGAGGCGGTCCCGTGACGGACGGGAGTCGCCTGCCGGGCGTCCGCGCGCAAGACTGGTGGCATGTGCCGCAGTATCAAGACGCTGAGACCACCCGTGACGCCCGACGCCACCGAGGAGGACTACCGCGCGGCCGCGCTCCAGTACGTACGGAAGGTGTCCGGGTTCCGGGCCCCGGCCGCGCACAACCGCGAGGCCTTCGACCGGGCCGTCGACGCCGTGGCGGAAGCCACCGCGCACCTGCTCGGCGAGCTGGAGGTTCGCGGTGCGTCCGCCCGTCAGGCCCGGGCCACCGCCTGAGGTCGGATTTCGAACGCCGGATGCCGGATGCCGTGGGCAGTCCGCGTCGAAGGCCGGGCAACCTCGAAGGCCGGGCAACCTCGAAGGCCGGGCAACCTCGAAGGCCGGGCAACGTCGAACAGGGAGCAGGAGGTCGGTGATGAGCCCCGTCACCCGCTATGCACTCACCTTCCCGGGCACCCCCGGCACCCAGGCCCCGCAGGACGTGGTCGTGGTCGAGCGCACCGGCGCCGCCGGGCCCGGCGGCCACCCGGTGTACGAGGACGCCAGCGGCATCGTCCGGGCCGAGATCAGCGACGCGGGGGAGGTCCGGATGCTCGCCACCGGCGGCCATCAGAACCCGCACGTCCCCGTCCACGCCCAGCCGCTGCCCTGAGCCGCCCGACCGACGGCCCCGAGCTGCCCGACCGCTGCGCCGAGTCGCCCGACCGCTGCGCCGGGCCGCCCGGTGTTGCCCGTTCGGCCGCCCGCCCCGCCCGGTCACGCACTGTGGCCGGATAACGCCCCGGCCGCTGCCGCCCCCGCGCCGCGTCGGGCAGACTCCCGCCATGACCACAGCACGCTGGCAGGGCACGGTCGTCGCCGAGAGCGAGGACACCGTCGTCGTCGAGGGAAACCACTACTTTCCGGCCGACTCCGTCCGCCCGGAGTACCTGCGCCCGTCCGACACCACCACCGTCTGCGGGTGGAAGGGCACCGCCGAGTACTACTCGCTCGACGTCGACGGCCGCACCAACCCGGACGCGGCCTGGTTCTACGCCTCCCCCGAGCCCGCGGCGGAGCACATCCGCGGCCGGGTGGCGTTCTGGCGGGGAGTCGAGATCACCGACTGACGGTCCCGGGAGCGATCGGCCGGCCGACCGGCCGGGACACCGCCGATAGGCCGTAGGGACGATGCCGTGGCCGTCCCGTCGCGGGACCGGGACACCTTCGGCGCGTACCGCCGGGCCGCGCCGGGTACGGCCACAGCATGGCAATCTTCAGGAAACCGGGGCGCTCCGGACAGCCCGAGCCCACCCCGGACCGCGTCGCCGACGAGCTGGCCGGCCTGGTCGAGGAACTCGAACCGAGTGCGCCCGGGGCGCTCCCCGAGGGCGAGGCCGGGGAGCTCGCCGAGTACCGCGCGGGTGTCGAGCGCGGCCGACGGCGCGGCGCCCAGCTGGTCACCGACATCTCCCGCCGCCTCGGCAGCGGCAGCCGGGCGGCGGCGAAGGGTGCCGCGTTCGGCGGCCGCGCGCTGGCCGACCAGCTGCTCCAGGCGGCCCCGCGGATCCCCGTCCGCGACCTCGCCACCCTGCGCGCCCAGCACCCCGGCGCCACCGACCCGGAACAGCTCGCCGACCTGCTGGTCACCGGCGCCGGCCGGGCCTCCAGCGCGCTCGGCGCCGGTGTGGGGGCCGCCGCGATGCTCCCGGTACCGCCCGCGATGCCGGTCGAGATCGCCGCCGAGACGCTCGCCGTGGCGGCCGTCGAGGTCAAGCTGATCGCCGAGCTGCACCAGGTCTACGGCCTCCCGGCCCAGGGGACGGCCGCCCAGAAGGCCACCGCCTACGTCACCGCCTGGGCCAACCGGCGCGGCATCGACGGCTCGCTGCTGGCCAAACCGGCGGGCCTGGCGGCGATGGCCCTCGGCAGCGAGGTCCGCCAGCAGGTCCGCCGCCGGCTGACCCGCAGCTCGCTGCGCCGGTTGCCCTCGCTGACCCCGCTGCTGGTCGGCGCGGGTATCGGGGCCACGGTCAATCTGCGGGACACCCGCAAGGTCGCCCGCGAGGTCCGCGCGGACCTGCGGGCGCGCCGCCCGGTCGACCCCGGGTACTGGGCGGCCGCCGCACCGGCCCCGCGTCCGGAGAAGGACGCGGGCAGGGGGCTGGTGAAGGACGCGGGCAAGGGGCTGGTGAAGGGCCTCGGGAAGGGGCTGGGCAAGGCGGTCGGGAAGGGCGACGGGGCGGAGCCGGACGAGCGCCCGTGACGCCGTCCGCGGGGGCGTCTGCGAGGCCGTCCGCGAGGGCGCCCGGGCGTCGCACGGCCCGCCCGTGACAACCGCAGCGGCCGACCCCGCCCGGGGCCGGCCGCCGCGCGCCGGGTCAGCCGGCCGGTGCCGCCGGGGCGGCGGAGCCCTTCCCGGTCTTGACGGCGTTCACCATGGCCTGGTGGACGGCCCGCGCGGTGGTCTCGTCGGCCGCCGGAACCGGACTGCCGGCCACCGAGTACCAGTCCAGCGCGCCGGTGTACTGGACGGTCAGCCGCGCCTCGCCGTCGACCCAGGTGGTGTGCACGGTGAGGTCGCCCGAGATCGGGCCGACCTCGACGGTGGTCACCCCGCCCGGTCCGCTGATGATCGACTGGGTGGTCCAGGTGGCCCAGGACGCCCGGGGGTCGACCGGCGGCTCCACCGGCCCCGCCGACCGCCCGGCCGCCGTGCCCTGCTGCTGTTCGGTCATGCGCCCATCCTCTCCGGCCGGTCCGTCGCCGTACGGGCGGCGGAACCGGCGGTCGCGGAGGCCGCCCGCAGATCGGGCGGCCTCGTGGCAACGTCTCGGTTGCTCGTCGGCGGCTCTTCGCAAACCTGTCGGTCCGGCCGGATCAGCCGATCGCCCCCCGTTCATCCTCCGGCTCGCCCTCCGCCTGGGAGGTGTCCTGCGCGTGCAGGTTCTGCATCGAGGTGATGCCCTCCTCGGGGTCGGCCGCGCGGACGTCCTCGTCCCGGTCGACGCTCACCTCGGAGCGTGCGCTCATGTCGGTCATCGCGGGCTCCGTCTCCTCGGCCGGCCGGGGGCGTCCGGGCCCGCCGCGCTACGCCGTGGTGGCGGGCGGCCGCCGGGCCGGTGTTCTGTTCCGCACCTCAAGCCTGCCTCCGTGCCCCGGCGAGGGCCAACCGGACCCGGTCGGCCCTCCGCCGTCGGTCACCCGTCGTGGACCGCCCGTCGCAGGTCACCGACGGGCGGCCGCCCGCCGCCGCCCGCCCGCCGCGGTCACCAGCGGACCGGCAGCGAGCCGAGCCCGTAGATCAGCGCCTCGGTGCGGAACTCCAGCTCCTCCTCCGGCACCGCGAGCCGCAGCCCCGGCAGCCGCCGGAACAGCGTGGCCAGGGCGATCTGCAGTTCCGCCCGCGCCAGCGGCTGGCCCAGGCACTGGTGCACCCCGAAGCCGAAGGCGACGTGCCGGCGGGCCTCGCGGTCGAGGTCGACCTCGTCGACGCCCGGGTGGCCCTCGGCGCCGAACAGCCCGTCGTCCCGGTTGGCGGTCGACAGCATCGCCATCACGCCGTCCCCCGCCCGGATCAGCGTGCCGCCGAGCTCGACGTCCTCCACCGCCAGCCGGGGGACCCCGGTGTGCACGATGGTGAGCAGCCGCAGCAGCTCCTCCACCGCGCCGGGCACCGCCGCTGGATCGGCCAGCCGGGCCACCTGCTCCGGGTGGCGCAGCAGCAGGGCGGTGGAGAGCCCGATCATGTTGGCGGTGGTCTCGTGCCCGGCGACCAGCAGCAGCACCCCGGTCGAGGCGATCTCGCGCGTGGTGAGGTCCTCGCGGGTGGCCAGCCGGCTGAGGATGTCGTCCCCGGGCTCGGCCCGCTTGCGTTCGGCGAGCAGGCCGAGGTAGTCCAGCAGTTCGGTCTGTGCCCGGGCCACGTCGCGGTCGTCGGCCTCGGTGTTGAGCAGCAGCCGGCTGTTCGCCTGGAACGCCTCGCGGTCCTCGTACGGGACGCCCAGCAGCAGGCAGATGACGAGGGAGGGCACCGGCAGGGCGAAGTCGGCGACGAGGTCGGCGGGCCCGGCCGGGCCGCCCCGGGCGATCATCCGGTCCAGCGCCTCGTCCACGATCTGCTGGATTCCGGGGCGCATCTCCTCCACCCGCTTGACCAGGAAGTCCCCGGTGACCATGCGGCGCAGCCGGGCGTGCTCGGGGTCGTCGAGCCGGAGGAAGGAGGGGTTGGCGGCGACGAGTTCGCGCCGCCCCTCGGTGAGGAAGGGGAACGCGGGCCGGCGGGCGTCGGCGCTGAACCGGCGGTCCGAGAGCACCGTACGGACCTCCTGGTAGCCGGTCACCAGCCAGCAGGGGGAGCCGTCCAGGAGTTCCGCGCGGCTGACCGGGCCGGTGCTCGCGGCCTCGGTGTAGGCGGGCGGCGGCGCGAACGGGCAGGCCGTGTCGTGCCGGGCCGGGATCAGGGTGACGGGAGCGGTGGGCGTGCTCAAGGTGGTCTCCTCGCGTGACAGGTGGGCCTGTGGCAGGCGGTGGGAGACGGCGGGCGGGCGGCGGGCCCGGCGGTGGCCGCCGGGGCGTCGTCGTCGGGCGCTCGTCGAGCGGTCGTCGAGTGGTGGTCGAACGGTCGCTAGGCGGCGCTGCCGGCCCCGTCGTCCTCGGTGACGGTGATCGCGCCGCCGGGGCACAGCTCGGCGGCGAGGCGCACATCGGCGAACCGCGGCGCGGGTACGGCGCTCAGGAGGACGCGCACCAGACCGTCCTGGTCGTCCTGTTCGAAGATCTCCGGCACGGTCATGACGCACTGGCCGGAGCTGCAGCAGCGGTCCCGTTCGACGTTCACGTGCATCGCGGACATCCTTCCCTGGTGTGGCACCGGATCCTCCGGGCCGTGCCGCCCCCGCTGTCGTCGTCAAACTAACCCCGACTCCCGTCGCACACGAAGAGAGCGTGGCCGTCTCGCGCAGAATGGCCGATTTGCCACTGCTCGTGAACGAGTGTGAGGAAGAAGAAGTTTGATCGATCGTCAGACGGGTTGTGCCGGTCCGGGACTGCGTTGCGTCACCGGTCCGGCGCTGCGCTCCGTCACCGCTCCGGAGGTCCGTCCGTCGCCGCGGTCCCGTCCTTCGTGGTGATCCCTTCCGTCGTGGTGATCCCTTCCGAGGCCGCGATCTCCCGGACGGTCGCGACGGTGTCGGCCTCGGCCGCGCTCTTGTCCGGCCGGTAGCGGACCACCCGGGCGAACCGCAGTGCCAGCCCGGCCGGATAGCGGGGGCTGCGCTGGACCCCGTCGAAGGCGATCTCGACGACCAGCTCCGGCCGCACCCGCACCGTCCGGGCGTCCCGTTCGACCTCGCGGGCGAGCAGGGCCTCGGTCTGCCGTGCGAGGGTGTCGTCGGTCAGGCCCTTGAAGGTCTTGCCGAGCATCACCCACGGGCCGAGGCCGGCCTCGCCGCCGGCCCGCGCTCCCAGGTGCAGATTGCTGAGGAAACCCTGCCGCCGGCCGCTGCCCCACTCGGCGGCCAGCACCACCAGGTCGAGGGTGTGCCGGGGCTTCACCTTGATCCAGCCCGCACCGCGTCGGCCGGCCCGGTAGCCCGCCGCCGGGTCCTTCACCAGGACCCCTTCGTGACCGCGGGCCAGGGTCGCGCGGAAGAACGCGAGGGCCTCCTGCCGGTCGCCGGTCTCCGTGCGGGCCACCCGCAGTGCGGCCGGGACGGCCCCGGCCAGCGCGGCCCAGCGCTCCCGGCCGGGCCGGTCCACCAGGTCCTCGCCGTCCCGGTGCAGCAGGTCGAAGAAGTGCGGGCTGAGCGGGACCTCGGCGCGCAGCCGCTCCGGGTCCCGGCGGGCCGCGGTGCGGGCGGCGGTCTCCTGGAACGGGCGCGGGCGGTCGTCCGGTCCGAGGGCGATCGCCTCGCCGTCCAGCACCGCCGACCGCAGCGGGAGCGCCAGCGCGGCCTCCACCACCTCGGGCACCCGGGCGGTGATGTCGTCCAGCGACCGGGTGAACACGCCGACGTCCCCGCCGTCCCGGTGCACCTGGATCCGGATCCCGTCCAGCTTCCACTCCAGCGCCGCCGGACCGGGGAGGTGTTCCAGCGCCGCGCCGACGTCCGGCGCCGAGGCCGCCAGCATCGGCCGCACCGGGCGGCCCAGCTCCAGTCGGAAGGCGGCCAGCGCGGGCTCCCCGCCGGTCAGCGCGGCCTCGGCGACCGCCCGCGCCGAACCGCGGAACATCAGCGCCCGCCGCACCGTCGCCGCCGGCACCCCGGCGGCGCGTGCCACGGCGTCGGCGACCACCGCGTCCAGCGCCCCCTGGCGGAGGTCGCCGACCAGGACGGCGCGCAGGAAGGACTGCTCGACCTCGGTGGCGCGCCCGAACAGTCCGGCCAGCAGCCGCTGCCGCTCGGCCCGGGCACCCGTCCCGTGCACGGCCGCGATCGCCTCCAGGACCCGCTCCGTCTCGCGCACCCCCAGTACCGGTTCGGCGGCGGGCGGCGGCAGCTCGCGCAGCGCGGCCGGGCCGAGGCCGGTGCGCAGCCGCTGCGACTCGCCCGAGAGCAGGACGACGGCGGCGGGCGCCTCCTCGGGGCCGAGCTCGCGCAGACAGTCGGAGAGCAGCTCGGTCTTGGCCCGCCGACCGGGTTCGGTGGCCACGGCGCGCGAGGTGAGGGCCAGACGGCGGAGCAGCATCGGGGGCCTCCTCGGCGGGCGTGGGGTGTGCCTCGGGAACGGCGTGCGGGCGGGCGTCCAGGATCGGTGATGCGGGTCGCGGGCGCGCGGCGGGGACGCCGGTCCGGTGGCACGGGGCGCTTGCCACTCCGTAGCGGAGCGGACCCGTACTTGGCCGTGCTGTCGATCGGCGCGGATCCGACGGGGCGTCATGCTGTCCGGCGTCCACCCGTGCACGCACGGTACGACCGAACCGAGGAGCGTCCCATGCCGACGACCGGCACCACGCCGACGACCAGCGCCACACCTCCCGCCGGGTTCCGGCCCACCGGGGGCTGGACCGTCGACGTGCCCACGGCTGCGGACTTCGCCGCCTGGCGGGAGCTGTTCCGGGGCTACTGCGACTTCTACCGGGTGCCCATGCCCGACGAGAAGGCCGAGCTGGTCTGGTCCTGGCTCACCGACCCGGTGCACGAGCTGGGCGGTCTGCTGGTGCGCGACGCCGACGGCACCCCGGTCGGACTGGCGCACTACCGGCCGTTCGTCCGCCCGCTGCACGGCGCGGTGGCGGGCTTCCTCGACGACCTGTTCGTGGCCCCGGCCGCGCGCGGCACCGGGGCGGTCGACCTGCTCCTCGCCCGGCTGCGCGCGATCGCCGCCGAGCGCGGCTGGGACACCGTCCGCTGGATCACCGCCGACGACAACCACCGGGCCCGCAGCAAGTACGACCAGGTCGCCACCCGGACGATGTTCGTCACCTACGACATGCCGTCGGCCGGCGTCTGACCGTCACGCGCCCCGGAGCCGGGACGGCGTGCGCGAAAAGGGATGGCAGGCGGTTCGATCATGGTGATAGACACCGGGTGTGCATAACACCCTGGACTTTCCCGACCTGCTCCGTCTGATCGACGAGCGGGCGACCGCCTTCCGTGCCGCCGTCGCCGCCGCGCCCGACCTCGACGCGAAGGTGCCGACCTGCCCCGACTGGACGCTGCTCGACCTGGTGCGGCATCTGGGGGAGGGGCGCCGCAACTGGAGCCTCATCGTCGCCGCCGGACCGTCGGAGGTCCGTCCGGACACCTCCGCCGCCCTGGCCGGCCCGGCCGTGCCGCCGGAGCGCGAGGCCCTGATCGCCTGGCTGGCCGAGTCCACCCGGCAACTGCTCGACGCCCTGCGCGAGGCCGGCCCGGACAGCGGCTGCTGGACGTGGTGGCCGCACTCGCAGGCGCCGCAGACCGCCGGTGCCGTGGCCCGGCACCAGCTCCAGGAGATCACGGTGCACACCTACGACGCCCAGCTGGTCGCGGGCACCGCGCAGCCGCTGCCGGAGGAGGTGGCCCTGGACGGCGTCGAGGAGTTCCTGGTCACCTGCTGCGCCACGACGGCCGCCTGGCCGCACGAGCCCGCGACCGTCGACTACCACGTCACCGAGGGCCGGTCCTGGCGCCTGCAGTTGGACGCCGAGGGGGCGCGGGCCACCCGCATCCCCGCGCCCGGCACCCCCGGCTCGGCGGACCTCGCCCCGGCGGACTTCTCGACCGAGTCCTCGGCCGGCGAACTGATCCTCGCCGGCTTCTACGGCCGCCAGCCGCTCGACGTGCTGAAGATGGAGGGCGACCGGCAGATCATCGAGCAGCTGATCGCCTGGGAGCCCGAGGTCTAGGACCAGGACGCGGCACCCGCCGGGTGCACCACCGGGGGCGGAATCGACCGATTCCGCCCCCGGTCGGCGTTCCGCGCGAGCTCCGGGCGACGCCGCCGCGTGCGGGCGCCGGGTGCACCGCCCCCGTGCCGCCCGACGGGCCCGGCCGGGGATGCGGCATCATGGCCGAGCGCCGTCCCGCCGGTTCGTTCGGAAATCAGTTCGCACTTTTCTGTTATCCGCCCACCGCTCCACGGTCTCCCAGGTGTCGGCACTCGTCCGACCGATCCGACGGACCAGAACTCAGGAAGCGTGCGCAGGTGAACAGCGAAGACCGCACCACCATCCTCCCCGCGACCGGGCGCCCCGCGGGTGCCGACGGGCGCTCCGCGCGGCGTGCCGCCGAACGGCGGCGCGGCCACGGCCGGCGCCGCCGCCGGGGCGCGATGGGACCGATGATGGCCGTTGCCGCGGCCGTCGCGGGCACGAGCGTGATCGCCGCGCTGACCGGCGCCGGGTACGCGGTGTTCCGCGGCGAGGAGGGCAGCGACACCGGCTCGCAGGCGGTGGCGTACGAGCCGCTGGTCGCGGCCGAGGCCGGGGACGTGAACGGCATCCAGGTACCCGGGGCGGGCGGCGCGCCGGTCCAGGACCCGGCCCCGACCGACCAGGCCCGCGCGGCCACGGCCACGGCTCCTCCCAGCACCGCCCCGGCGACGCCCTCCGCCCAGGCCACCACCGCGGGGCCCACCGCCTCGACGGCCCCGGCCACCGCGTCCGGCACGCCGCGCAATCCGACCGTGAGCCCGAGCACCGGAACCACTCCCGGCAGTACGGCCGGTGCCCCCGACCCGGGGAAGCCGACCGCGGCCCCCACCAGCGCCCCCACGACGGTCAAGCCCTCGCCGACCGCGCCGCGTCCGACCGCCACCACCGCGCCGGGCGGTTCGTCGAACAGCTCCTTCGCCCAGCAGGTCGCGGACCTGGTCAACGTCCAGCGCTCGCAGGCCGGTTGCGGACCGCTCACGGTGGACGCCAAGCTCACCGCCGCCGCCCAGTTCCACAGCGACGACATGGCCGACCGCAACTTCTTCGACCACGCCAGCCCCGACGGCTTCCACGCGGACCACCGCATCGAGGCGGCCGGCTACCGCTGGAGCAGCTGGGGCGAGAACATCGCGCGCGGTCAGAAGGATCCGGCGGCGGTGATGGAGTCGTGGATGAACAGCCCCGGCCACCGCGCCAACATCCTCAACTGCTCGTTCAAGCAGATCGGCGTCGGCGTCCGGACCGGTTCGGGCGGGCCCTGGTGGACCCAGGTCTTCGCCTCGCCGTCCTGAGCCGGGCGCTCCGACCTTCGGCGGCCCGGCCGTCGACTGCTCGGCCGTCGGCGGCTCGGTGCTCCGGAGCGCGCCGTCCTGCCGAGCGCACGACCCTCCCCAGCGCACGACCCTCCCGAGCGTGCCACCCTGCCGAGGAACCACCGTTCGGGCCCGCACGGGCCCGGCCGGTGGCCTCGCGGTTCGCCGATTTTCCGAATCCGCGCAAATTGTTGTTATCTGAGCACTCCCCAACGGTCTCCGAGGAGGCAGTGGCGGACGGACGACAGCCGGACGGAGTGCGGACCCATGAACGTTGACGTGCAGAGCAGGGCCGGGACGACCCTCGTGCGCGCGGCCCAGGCGGGCGACCCGCAGGCGCGCGAGGCACTGGTCGCGGCCTGGTTCCCGTTGGTCTACAACGTGGCCGGCCGGGCGTTGAACGGTCACGCCGACGTGGACGACATCGCGCAGGAGACCATGATCCGGGCCCTCGACGGTCTGGAGGGGCTGCGCGACCCGGGGGCGTTCCGGTCCTGGCTGGTCGCGATCACCATGAACCAGGTCCGCAACCGGTCGACCGGCCAGCAGCAGGCGGCCGTCGGCGGCCTGGACGAGAGCTGGGAGGTGGCCGACCCGCGCGCGGACTTCACCGACCTGACCATTCTCCGGCTCGGCCTCTCCGGCCAGCGCCGGGAGGTCGCCGAGGCCACCCGCTGGCTGGACCCGGACGACAAGGAACTGCTCTCCCTCTGGTGGCTGGAGGCGTCGGGCGAACTCACCCGCGCCGAACTCGCCGAGGCGCTCGACCTGACGCCGCAGCACACCGCCGTCCGCGTCCAGCGGATGAAGAAGCAGCTGGAGGCCGGCCGGGTGGTGGTCCGGGCGCTCACCGCCTACCCCCGCTGCCCGGAGCTCGCCGAGGTGATGACCGGCTGGGACGGCACGCCGAACTCGGTCTGGCGCAAGCGAATAGCCCGGCACATCCGCGGCTGCCAGGCCTGTGACGGCCTGGGGCGCGACCTGTTCCCGGCGGAGGGGCTGCTCGCCGGACTGGCGCTGGTCCCGGTCCCGATGGACGCGCCCAGCGGGCTCGCGTTCCACGCCGCCGGAGCCACGGCCGGGACGCCTGGCGCCGGCTCCGGCGGCGTCCCGGGCGACGGCGGCGCGGCCGGAGGGTCCGCCGGCGCCGGTACCGGCGGTGCTCCGCCCACCGGTACGTCACCCACCAGTACCGGAACCCCGCCCACCGACCCGGCCGGCGGACCGGGTGGCTGGACCGACCTGGCCCGCCGCAAGAGCGTGCTGGCGGGCGGGACGGCGGTGGTGCTCGCGGCGGCGACGCTCGCGATGGTCTGGCCCCAGCCCACGCAGCCGACCGGGCCGGCGCCGGAACCGACCACCCCGGCCAGCGCCCCGGACGCCCCGGTGCCGCCCGTCGCGACGGCCGTCGAACCGACCGTCGTACCGACGCCGGAGGCGGCGCCGCCCGCGCCGGTCACGGTCGCCCCGGTCGAGGTGCCGCCCGTGCCGAGCAGCCCCCCGGTGGTCACCCCGACCGCGACCCCGGCCACCGCCCGGCCGACCACGACCCCGCCGAACCTGGAGCGGCAGCTGGTCGACCTGGTGAACGCGGAGCGCGGCCGACGCGGCTGCGCCCCACTGCGGATCGACCCGAAGCTGCACGCGGCCGCCCAGAAACACTCCGAGGACATGGTCGCCCGGAACTTCTTCGACCACCTCACCCCCGACGGCACCCGGGCCGACGCCCGGCTCAACGCGGTCGGCTACCGCTGGTCGCAGTGGGGCGAGAACCTCGACCGCGGCCCGAGCGCCCCGGCGGTGGTCTTCACCCGCTGGATGGACGGCGGCATCCACCAGTCCAACATGCTGGACTGCGCGTTCAAGGACGTCGGGATCGGTGTGGCCACAGGCCCGGCCGGGCTCTACTGGACCCAGGACCTGGGCGCCCCGCTCGGCTGACGGTGCCGGGCGGCACGCCGGGCCGGAACCGTGGGCGTCGACAGGACCGCGTGTGCCGCCGGAACCGTGAGTGCCGTCAGGACGGGAGGCCGATCAGGCCCGGGGCCTCGCCCGTGACGTGGTCGGTCGCCCGGCCGACCACGCCGCCGGCGTCGCCGACCTGACCCGGGAGCGCGTCCGGGGCCGAGGCGAGGGGCCCGCCCTGGAGCGGTCCGGTCAGGTCGCCCTGGCCGCCGAGGGCGGCGGCGTGGGCGCTGGGGGCGGTCAGGGAGGCGACGACGCCGACGGCGAGCGAGGCGACGGCCAGCATGCTGCGCTTCTTCATGCCCCGTTCAACGACGCTCCGCCACCCGGGTTACGGGAGCGGGTCGCCCGCCGGGCCGGTCGGGCTGTCCGCGGCCGGCCCGAACAGCCGCACCGAGGAGGCCAGCCCGTACAGCGCGCTCAGGGTCGCCTGTGCCGGGAGCCGCAGACAGGCCGAGAGCTCCACGATCTCCGCCGCCTTCCCGCTCGGGGCGACCACCTGCTGCGCGACGAGCTGCTGGGTGCCGCCCTCGGCCAGGCACGCCTTGTCGGGCTCGACGGGCCGGAGCAGCGTCGAGCGCTTCGCGGCCTCGGTGGCGGCCTTCTCGTCCCGGATCACCCGGACCGAGACCATCGCCGCGTTGTCGAACAGCCCTCCCGCCGCAAGACAGACCTGGGGCCGTTCGCCGTTGCGGATCTGGCAGCCGGGCTCCCAGAACATGGGCTGGGACGCGACGTAGCCGACGGACTCGGGGCGTCCGGCGGTGGCGAGCACGGTGAGGTCGGACCAGGCGTCCGGGACGTCCATGATCACCCCGTCCAGGGCGGTGAACCGGACCGGCCTGGGCGGCGTGACCCCGTCGGCCGTCTGGTCCCCTGTCGCGCCGCCGTCGGTGCCACCGGTGGCGGCGTCGGCCGAGGCACTCACCGAGGGCTCGGGGAAGGCGGTCGGTGCGTTCGTGGGTGTTCCGGTGGGTGTTCCGGCGGGCGGCATCGCGCCCGAGGCCGGTCCGGAGGCGGCCGGGCCGAGCACGGTCCCCGTCGGTCCGGGGGCGAGCGCCGGTGCGGCGGCCAGTACGGCGGCGGTCAGGCCGACCGCGAGTCCGGCCGCGAGCGCCGCCCGCCGTCGGCGCCGCCGGGCCAGGGCGGCCCGCGCCAGTACCCGCTCCATCCGGTCCGCGGGCGCGGGCAGGTGGGGCGGGGCCAGCTGGAGCAGCACCCGCAGCTCGTCCGCCACCTCGTGGTCGTCGGCCACCGCCCGGTCCAGGGCCGTCTCACGGTCGAGAGCCGCCTCGCGTTCCCACTCGGCGAAGTCATGCTCCGTCACGACGACCCCCGTCCAGCAGCAGTTCCCTGGCCGGAAGCTTGCCGCGCAGCGCCTGCAGGGCGCGGTGCGTCTGGCTCTTGACGGTGCCCGGGGTGCAGCCCAGCGCCTCGGCGGTGTCTTCCACACTGAGGTCCTCGAAGAACCTCAGCACCACCACGGCCCGCTGCCGGGCCGGAAGCGCCCGCACCGCGGCGGCGACCACCTGGCTGGTCACCACCTCGTCGAACGGGTCCGCGACCGTCGGCGGCTCCGGCAGCCGGTCGTGCGGAAGCTCGCCCTGCCAGCGGCGGCGCCACCAGGAGACGTGCGAGTTCACCAGTACCCGGCGGACGTACGCCTCGGGCCGATCGATCGAGACCTGCTCCCAGCGCGGCCAGACCTTGGCCAGCGCCGTCTGCAGCAGGTCCTCGGCCAGGTACGGGTCGCCGGTCAGCAGCCACGCCATCCTGAGCAGCCGAGGGCTGCGGGCGGCGACGAACTCCTCGAAGTCCGGTCTCGCTTCGCTCATCCCGACGCCCCCGCCATGCTGTTCCCGCCACCGTCTCCGTGCTCCGCGCCGCCAGGTCGCTGGCGGCGGTCCTGCCGGTCGGCCATGGCCGCCGGATCCTCGCTCTCGTTCTCACGGCTGCTGAACGCGCTGGGGTCGGCGCCGGGTTGCCTGTCCGACCGGTCTATTTTCGCGGGTGGCCAGGTCGGGGCCCGCGGCGGGGTCGGTTCTGGCGGTCCCCCGGCAGTCCCTTGCGGCCCGTGGCGGCCCTGCCGGCGCGGTGCGGGTGGGGCACGGGGCGGGGGAGCGCACGAAGAGGCGCGAAGGCGCTCCGGGCGGGCGCGAACGCTGGACGGCCCGCGAGCCGGCCGGGACTCGGCCGGGCGGCGAGCGGGCCGTGGTCACCACGATCCGCCCGCCACCGCGACCCGCCAAGGGCGCGCGAACGGCGCCCGGGCGCACCGGCCGGGCGCGCCGGGTGAGGCCCGGCTCCGGCCCCGCGCCGGTCCGCTCTCCGTCCGTGGCCGGTCCGCCGCCCGTCCGTGGCCGTTCCGCCGGCGGGGCCGGCCGTGGTCAGAGCGTCCCCGAGCCCTTCGGCGCACCTCCGGCCCGCCGTGCCGCGCCCGGATCGACCGGATCCACCGTCCAGTCGGGGTGCCCCGGCATGGGCGGGGTCCGCTCGCCGTAGAGCCAGTCGCGCAGGAAGCCGCCCAGGGACTGCCCGGAGACCTCGTCCGCCGTGCGCAGGAAGTCCGCGGTGGTGGCGGTGCCGTTCCGGTGGCGCCGCAGGAAGGCCCGCTCGATCCGGTCGAACACCTCGGGCCCGACCCGCTCCCGCAGCGCGAACAGCACCAGCGCGCCGCCGGTGTACCGCTGGCTGTCGAACAGCGTCGCGGCGGTCGGTGCGGCCACCGGCCCGGAGTCGTGGCGCCACTGGTCGCCCTGGGCGTAGACGCTCCGCATCCGGTCGGTGAGGGTGGTGAAGCCACCGGAGTCCGGCCAGCCGCGCTCGTAGCGGTACATCAGACCGTAGAAGTCGGCGTGGCCCTCGTTCAGCCACAGATCGGCCCAGGTACCCGGGGTGACGCTGTTCCCGAACCACGAGTGGACCAGCTCGTGCATCATGTGCGAGCCGATCTGCCGCTCCGGCTGGCGCAGGAAGTTCGGCTTGTAGAGCGTGAGCGTCTGCGTCTCCAGCCCGGTGAAGTCGAACGCCGCCGGGTCGTCGGTGTCGGCCGGCAGCAGCCCGTACGTCTCGAACGGGAACGCGCCGAGGTGCCGCTCGGCCCAGTCCAGCTGGGCGGGCGTCAGGGCGAGCGCGGGCTCCAGGTCGGCGGCCCGCGCGGCGGGCACGACATCGCGCAGCAGCAGCCCGTCCGGGCCCTGGCGTTCACGGACCGTGTAGCGGCCGACGGAGGCCTGGAGCAGCTCGGTCGCCATCGGCTCGCGCGACCGGTAGCGCCGGGTGGTGGTGCCGTCGGAGTGCGGCTCGGTGGCGACCGGCAGACCGTTGGCCACCCCGTACAGCTCGTCCGGCGCGGTGATCGCGACGCTGAAGCGGGCCTTGTCGCCAGGCCGGTCGTTGCACGGGAACACGGTGTGCGCGCCGTCGGGCTGGCCGGCCACCGCGAAGCCGTCCGGCGTCACCACCCAGCCCGTGTGCGGCAGCGCGGCCCGCGGGTCGGCGGTGTACTCGACCTCGACCCGCAGCACGGCCCCGGCCCGGACCGGCCGCGCCGGGACCACGGTCAGCTTCTCGTCGTGCGTCCGGAAGCCGGCCGGACGCCCGTCGACCCGGACGGCGTGCACGTCCAGGCCGAGCGCGTCCAGCTCCAGGCTCGGCAGCGCGGTGCGGGCCCGGGCGGTCATCGCCGTGGTGGCGTCGACCGTCCTGGTCGCGGGGCGGTAGGTGAAGGCGAGGTCGTAGGACTGGGCGTCGTAGTCGGTGGTGCCGAGGGCGGGGAAGACCGGGTCCGCGGCCGGCGGCGGGCCCGCGCCCGCGCTGTCCGTGCCCGGGCTGTCCGCGCCCGGGCTGTCCGTGGCCGGGGTGCCCGCAGCCGGGCTGCCCGCGGCCGCCGGGGCCAGACCGAGCGGTACCGCCGCGAGCGCGAGCGCGGCGGCGAGGACGGAACGGTGCCAGGACAAGGTGATCACCTCTCTCGTGTCGGACGGTCCCGCGCCGATCGGGGCGGGCCGCTTCCGGTGAGCGATCTTCTGGCCACGGAACGTAGCAGAGCCCTCCGACAACGCCCACCCCTCCGCCCCCGGCCCGCACGAACCGCCGCGGACCCGTCGGCCCCGACCCGGGCGACACGCGGCCGTCCCCCGGACGGACCACCATGGTGGCCGAGCGGCTGCGCAGTGTCATACCTTCGAAGAGTTCCGCCCCCTGACGGGCGGGACCACGGCCGTCGGAGAACCTGGCCAGGTCCGGCGGCCGTACTCGTGCCCGCGTGCGGAGCCGGCGCCCCCGCGTCCGCTCCGCACGCGCGCGGCGTCCCGCGCCACCCGCACTGCTCGTCGTGCACTGCTTCTCGCGCATTGCTTCTCGTGCACCCCTTCTCGTGCATTGCTGCTAGCGCTTCGTCGGCCACCTCGTAGGCTGGGCAGCCGCGTCGGCCGCCCGCAGCCCCGCCGGCGCACCGGACCGGCAGGAGCAGCCCCGTGACCAGCCCGCACTTCGTGGTGATCGGCGAGTGCGTCGCCGACGTCGTCCGCACGGACGGCGCGCCCGATGTCGTCCACCCCGGCGGGAGCCCGGCCAACGTCGCCTACGGGCTGGGCCGGCTGGGCGAGCCCGTCGCCCTGCTCACCCAGCTCGCCGACGACCGGTACGGCCGACTGATCCGCGCGCACCTGGAGTCCGCCGGTGTGACCCTGCTGTCCCCGGCGGGCAGCGGGGACGCTCCGCGCACCCCCTCGGCGGTCGTGCGGCTGGACGAGCAGGGGCGGGCCCAGTACGCCTTCGACATCGGCTGGACCCTCCCGCCGGTCGAACTGCCGTGTTCCCCGCGGCACCTGCACATCGGTTCGATCGCCGCCGTCACCGCGCCGGGGGCGGCGGCCGTGCTCGCCCTGGTCGAGCGGTGGCGCGGCCGGGCCGGTGTGAGCTACGACCCCAATGTGCGGCCCGCGTTGATGGGCGAGCACGACGAAGCCGTCCGCCGGGTGGAGCGCTGCGTGGCGCTCAGCGATCTGGTCAAGGCCAGCGACGAGGATCTCGACTGGCTCTACCCGGGCCGGGATCCGGAGGAGGTGGCCCGGCACTGGCTCGGCCTCGGCCCGGCCACCGTCGCGGTCACCCGCGGGCCGGCCGGGGCCTTCGCGCTCACCGCCGACGGTCGCCGGGTCGAGACGCCCGCCCGCACCGTCGAGGTCGCCGACACGGTCGGCGCGGGCGACGCCTTCACCGCCGCGCTCCTGCACGCCCGCCGCACCGGCGCGGGCCTCGACGCCGCCCTGGCCCGTGCCACGGCCGCCGCCACCCTGACCGTCACCCGCCCCGGCGCGACGCCGCCCGATGCGGCCGAACTGGCTTCGGCTCTCGCCTGAGACGTTATTGGCAAACTGACCAATAGTGAAAGTATTGGGCAATTGACCAATAGGATACGTATTGGTTGAGTGTCCAATAGCGTCCTGTTGGGTGCTTGCCCAACAATTGGGCTGAGCCACAGGCAGGGATCCCCCCCCGGCGTGGTGCTTGCAGCGATCGCGGTCCTGGTGCAGCTGTGCGGATGCGCGGCCGTGGGCGTGAGCCGGCCCCGCTGCACGGTGGCGGTCCGCCCGGTCCGCCCGGTCCGCCCGGTCCGCCCGGACCGTTCGGAGCCTGGGCCGACGGGCGCGGCCATGGGACGCGGAGGGCGAGGGGGTGGAACCTGCCGGGCCGGGCGGCCGAAAGCCGGAACGGGCCCGAGCCCGGTCAATCGTGCTCGACCGTGCTCGACCGTGCTCGACCGGGTTCGACCGTGCTCGACCGGGCTCGAAGCACCGTGTGAGCACCGACGGCCGCGGTTCTCCGCGAGCCGTCCCCCTGACCGGCGGGGGGGGGGGGGGGGGGGGGCGGGCCCGGCCCCCCCCCCCCCCGGGGGGCCGGGGGGGGGGGGGCGGCCCCGGGGGGGGGTCAAGCGGGGGGGGGTTGGGGGCCGCCGGGCAC
>NZ_JBIVGI010000017.1:55289-175883 GCF_044748625.1 Kitasatospora sp. NPDC089913
CTCCCAGGTTGTGCCCCTCCGCCGGGGGGTGATCGCGGCGCCGCCCCCCCCGCCGGGGCGGGCCCCGGGCGCCGACCCGGCCCCCGGCCCCGGGGGCCCCTGGGCCGCAGGAGCCGTCGCGGTCGCCGCAGTGGTGCGTTCACCGGGAGGGTTGTTGGCCGCCGAAGGTCACGTTCGCGGTGGTCGTGCGGCATGTCGGTACGGGAGCGATCAACAGCGCTTCTCGGGCTTCAGGACGGCCGCCCGCCGAACTGCCAGTCGTGCACCTCGACGGCGGCGTACCGGTCCGGAGGCAGGACGGCGCGCGCTGTCTGCGGGTCCGGCGCGCGGAGCAACGCCGCGGTGCCCAGCCAGGTCGCGCCGCTGTCGGAGAGCAGCGGCCCGTAGGCGATCAGCTCGTCAGGGTCGGGCGGTGCCACGAGGTCGGTGTCGTGTCCGGTGCCGAGGCCGAGCACCAGATACCGGTTCCCGCCGGTCCGGCCACCGGGGAAGTCCCACATGGTGCGCCCCAGGACGTTGCGCCATCGCCGTACCAGCACGTCCCGGTACATGCCGGCCTGGTAGCCGGGTTCGTCGAAGGCGAACGCGCGGGCGGCGGCAGGATCCGGCAGGTCGACGATATGGACGCTGCCGGTGGCGGTCGCAGTGTCGCCGTCGCCGGAGAGGGTCGGGCCGCGGGCGATCATCTCTGTCGCGTACCGGTCCATGTAGGACCAGTGCTCCTCCCGCAGTTCCTCGCGCAGGCCCTCGGAGCCGGGCCGATCGCGGTGGTGGACGAAGAACTCCATGTCCGCAGGATCTCCTCGACGGGGTGGCCCGGTCGAGCGGTTTACCGATGCCGGGACCGCTGGGCGGACGACGGGCGCTGGGCCGCCCGCGGTCCGGAGGACGGTGCTGGGATCGCGGCGGTCGCGGACGCGGCCGCGGAGCGCGTCAGTCCGGGGTGCCGTCGTGGGCGCGGCCAGGGGTGTTGGCGACCGCGCCGTCAACCGCGCCGTCGACCGCGCCCAGGGGGCGGGTCAGCTGGGTCCCGGAGTCGAAGCTGCGGGCGGCCGTGAAGGTTCCGGTGAGGTCCGGGTGGCGGCCGAGGGCGGCGTGGGCGAGGGAGACGTCCTCCGGGGTGAGGCGGCGGGTGAGGCCGAGGTGCGGGGACCACCGGCCGGGGACGTAGTGGGCGGACGGTTCCTCGGCGCCGTCCAGGACCTCCCAGACACGTCGGTGGAGCTGCACCAGTTCGAGCGTGGGGACGATCGACCAGCTGAGCACCCGGCGCCGGCTGCGGGCCGCGAAGGACAGCAGGCCGGTCAGTCGGACGGTCAACGGCAGTGCCTCGGCGAGGAGTTCGTCGAGCCGATCGGCGGCACCGGCGGGCATCCGGGCGCAGGCGGCCAGGGTGAGATGAGGCCGGTGCCCCTGGTGCTGGTTGTGGGCGAGACTGTCCACCCCCGCGTCCGCGAGCCGCTGCCACACGGTGCGCACGGCGTGGTCGAACGGCGGGTCGCAGAGCAGCTCAACCGTCTGCACGGGCCCCGCCCGGTCGGTGCGCCGGCGCGAGGTCCTTGCCGTACCAGATCTCGGCGTACGGGCTGTTGCCGTAGGCGGGTATCTCGCGGTAGCCGTGCCGGGTGTAGAGCGCGCGGGCCTCCACCAGGTCGAGCCGGGTGTCCAGGACGATCCGGTGGGCTCCGAGGGACCGTGCCGCCTCCTCGACGGCGCCGAGCAGCCGGGCGCCGCCCCCGGTGCCGCGCCGGGACGGTCGGACGTACACCCGGGTCAGCTCGACGGTCGTGGCGTCGAGCACCCGCAGACCGGCGCAGGAATCGGCCTCGCCCGCGTACCGGCCGAGCAGGAAGAGCCCGGTGGGCGGGGCGAGGTGGTCGCTGGGGGTGTCGGCGAGGCCGGTCTCGATCTCCTCGGCCGTGCCGTCCCGGTCGAAGTGGAGCCGGTAGTAGCGGTTGGCGACGTCGACGAAGTACTCGCGCAGCAGCACCAGGGACTCGGCGGATCCGGGATCGGCGGGTGCGACCGCCCAGGAGTCCCCGGTGCCGTGTTCGGTGCTCGTCGTGCTCGTCGTGCTCGTCGTGCTCGTCGTCATGGGCGCATTATCGGGCGCCGTGCGCGCCGGGCGCCAACCCTTTTCGATCACCGACGGGACCGTAGCCGCAGGTCGGGAGCGTGGTCCGGGGTGGGCCGGGTGGGTGACGGGTGGATTGGGTGCCCGGCGTGGCGGGGGAGCAGTGAAATCATGGACAGACCATCAGATAATCGCATTAATCGGGGGTTGACGGAGCCTCGGCGCGGACGGGGGCGGCACGGACTGGTCGCGGCGGTGTGCCTGGTGGCCGCGGTCGCGGGGTGCGGAGGTTCGGCCGGGGGTGGCGCGGTGCCGTCGACCGCACGGGCCGGTGCGAGTGCGGCAACCGACCGGGGCGTGCCCCGGCCCCCGGCCGTACCGGCGGCAGCGGCCGCCCCGGTGGTGCCGGCGGTCCTCCCAGGACCGGCCAGGGCGGAGGAGGAGACCAGCGGCGCGGCGGTGGCCCGTCGGGCCGAGGCCGCCCGGGCGGCGCTGGAGACCGCCCGCCGCTGGGGCCTGGCCCGGCTTCCCCTGCCGGCCCCGCAGCCCCCGGCGGGCCGGCCCGAGCTGCGCGCCGCGCAGGGCGTCAAACTCGCGGACGGGCTGCCGCCGGTGGTCTACCGGGTGCCCACCGACCGGCCGATCGTCTTCCTGACGGTGGACGACGGCGCCGAGAAGGATCCGGAGTTCAGCCGGATGGCGGCCGAGCTCGGCATCCCGCTGTCCACCTTCGTGGCCGACTACCTGGCCCGCTCCGACTACGGCTACTTCCGCCGGCTGTCGGAGCAGGGCGACGCGGTGAACAACCACACCATCAACCACCGCAACCTCAAGGTCCTCGACTACGCGACCCAGCGCGACGAGATCTGCCGCCAGCAGGACCAGCTGGAGGGGCAGATCGGCAGCCGCCCCCGGCTCTTCCGGCCGCCCTACGGCGAGTACAACGAGGACACCCTGCGGGCCGCCGGTTCCTGCGGCATCGAGGCGGTGCCGCTGTGGAACGAGGAGGCGTTCCCGGACCGGATGGAGTACCGCTACGAGGACCAGCGGCTCCACCCGGGCGACATCATCCTGACCCACTTCCGCGGCACCGACCTGTGGCCGGGCACCATGCCCGACCTGCTGCGCAAGGTGGTCGACGAGGTCACCGCACAGGGTTTCGCGCTGGCCCGGCTGGACGACTACCTCTAGCCCGGACGCCGGGCGGGCCGTCCGGGACGAAGACCGGCCGCCCGCCCGCGCCCTTCCGCGCATGCCTGACCGCCCGCCGCCCCCCGACCGGCCCGCCCGCGCCCGACTGCCCGCCCCCCGACCGGCCCGCCCGCGCCCGACTGCCCGCCCCCCGACCGGCCCGCCCGCGCCCGACCGCCCGTGAGAGTCCGGTCGGCGCTCAGTCGAGCGAGAGCGCGTCCAGGTACACCCAGGCACCCTCGTGCCGCACGAACCGGCTGTGCTCGGTGAGGACGCCCTCCTCCCGCCCCTCCGTGTAGTGGGCCCGGAAGGCCACCGTGCCCTCGGCGTGGAACGCCCCGCCCTCGCCCGTGGACAGCACCTCCAGCCGCACCCAGCGCAGCCCGGGGTCGAAGTCCACGCTCTCCGGCCGGGTGTCCGGGTGCCAGGTGCGCAGCAGATAGGCCTCGTCGCGGGCGGCGAAGGCGCTGTAGCGCGAGCGCATCAGCGCCTCGGCGGTGGTGGCGGCGAGCTGCCCCCAGTGCAGTCGGCCGCAGCACTCGGCGTAGCTGCCGGGCAGGCCGCAGGGGCAGGGGGAGGAGGGGAGCAGGCGCGGCGCGGGCGTGCTGGCGCGGGGCGCGGAACGACGTCGGGACATGCGCTCCATTCTGGCCCCTCCGCGTGATGCCTGCGGCCCGGACCCGAAGACTGGGCGCGGAACCGGGCAAAGGCCGCGATATCACCTCTGACCTGCGTCGATGCCGGAATTGAAGTGGCGGAGCGGCCCGCGCGGACCTTAGAGTCGGCCCGCTCGCGGGCGGTCCGCGGCGGTGACGGGGCGGGCGGAGACCGGCCCTGGTGCGTCCTTGGTGCTGTGTGGGGAGTGGTTCCGGTGCTGTGCGTGGTCTGCGGGGCTCGGCCGGTGATGGGGGACGGCGGGCGGTGCTACGCCTGCGCGGAGGCCGCGTCGCACTGGCCGCGGGACTTCCGGTCGCCCAAGGTCGCGGCGGTGGTGGCCGTCGTGCTGCTGGTACTGAGCGGTCTGCTGGCGGCGGGCGTGCTGGTCGCCGATGTCCTCGGCGTGCGGGCGGTCGGCCTGGTACTGGCGGACGCCGACGACGTCGAGGGGTACGACCTGCTGGACTCCCTGGCCGCGTTGGAGACCGCGACGAACGGTGCGTCGCTGTTCCTGCTGCTGGTGACGGCGGTGTCCTTCGTCGTCTGGTTCCGCCGGATCCGGGCGAACGCG
Organism: Kitasatospora sp. NPDC089913; assembly: GCF_044748625.1. Taxonomy (NCBI): domain Bacteria; kingdom Bacillati; phylum Actinomycetota; class Actinomycetes; order Kitasatosporales; family Streptomycetaceae; genus Kitasatospora; species Kitasatospora sp. NPDC089913. Next base: position 59,783 of record NZ_JBIVGI010000017.1, read on the forward strand.
GACCTGTTCGTGCCGAACGGGCACCGGCTCGGGTCGGGCTGGGCGATCGGGGCGTGGTTCACGCCCCTGGTCGGGCTCTGGTTCCCGTGGCAGCTGGTGGTGGACTGCTGGCTGGCCAGCGGCCCGGTCGACCCGGAGGGGCGGCGGCGGACCGTGTCGCACTGGCTGGTGTCGGCGTGGTGGACGACCTGGACCGGCTCGCTGCTGGCCCCGCGGATCGCCCGCGCCCTGGTCCGGACGGGGCCGGGGGTCGACGAGGAGGACCTGCGGCTGGAAGCCGTGCGGACGGCGCTGCAGGTCGAGGTCGTCGGGAACGCGCTGCGGGTGGCGGCGGCGGTGCTGGCGGTCCTGGTGGTCTGGCGGCTGACGGAGATGCAGATCGCGCGGGCGGCCGTGGCGCGGCGCCCGGGGGCCCGGCCGGTGCCGCCCCAGGAGCCCTTCGGGACGCGGCCCGTGTCGGCTGCCGTGAGCTGACCGCGCTTCCTCTCCTCGTACGCCGGGCCGGGAGGTGTCCACCGACACCTCCCGGCCCGGCGTTCGTGCGTCCCGGCACGTCCCGCTGCGCCCGGCGCCGCTCCGGCGGCGAGTCCCAAGGCTCGCCGGCGCCGCTCCGGCACCGTTCCAGCGGCGAGTCCGGAGCTGTACCCGGCGTCGGGTCCAGCGGGCCGTGACCGCGACCACGACCGCGACCACGACCGCGACCGCGACCGCGACCACGACCGCGACCGGGACCGGAGCCGGGACCGCGACGTGACCGCCGTCCCGGGCGTCCGGGACGCCGGGCGGCGGAGTGTGGGTGGGAGCCCGGTGTGCGCCGGGCGGCCGAGCCGTCGGCGGAAATCTCCGGAGCCCCCGTGAATGCACACTGTTTGCACACAGATCCGCGACCGGTGCCCCCGCGTCCGCCGCCTCGGCCGGTCGCTGTCCGAACGGGTCGGGCGAGTGCGCGGCCGAAGGGTTCGGGGGCCGTACTCTCGGCCAGATCTTGACTGCCCACGGACAAGAATGAGTCCGGAAATCTGCTTGCGGTGCCAGCGGGGCGCAAGTGTGCCCCAACTGACGAACCGTCGGCGAAACGCTATCGGTACGGACCGGCGCTGCCAAGGGGGCTGTCAATCCGTGTGATATCGCCGACGAACCGTCAGATCCCGGCCCCGCTGACCAGCCCGGGAGAGGTGATCTTTCCGGCATATCGAACGAGTGACGGAAATGTGCTGGTGATTCGTAGATCTTTACCCCACCATCTCCGAGGGCACACCGCCCATTTCTCGCCGACCACAAGTCGATGCAGCAGCACCCTCGGGAGAGAAGCGATGAGTTCGACGGGACTTACCCCACTGGATCCGGCGGCACCACTGGCCGAACTGGTGGCCGCGCAGGTCAGACGAACCCCGGACGCCACGGCCGTGATCGACGGCACACGCCGGCTGACCTACCGTGAACTGGACGCCGCGGCAGCCGCGGTGGCGGGCCGACTGGCCGCCGTCGGTGTCCGGGCCGAGACCCTGGTCGGCGTATGCCTGCCGCGCACGGCCGACCTCGTGGTCGGCCTGCTGGCGGTGCTGCGGGCCGGCGGGGCCTACGTGCCGCTCGACCCGGCCTACCCGCGCGACCGCCTCGAACTGGTCGTCGGTGACGCACAGGCCCCCGTCGTGCTCACCGACCGCGCCCACGAGCACCTGCTGAACGGGGCCGGCGCCACCCTCCTGCACGTCGACGGGGACGGCCCGGCCGCCCCGCTCGACCCGGCCGCCGCGCGCCCCACCACCGGCGACGCGACCACCGACGCACTGGCCTACGTCCTCTACACCTCCGGCTCCACCGGCCGCCCCAAGGGCGTCTCGGTCACCCAGCGCGGCGTCAACGCCATGCTCCGCTGGGCCGCCGACACCTACACCGCCGCCGACCTCGCCGGAGTGCTGTTCGGCACCTCCGTGTGCTTCGACATCTCGGTGTACGAGCTGTTCCTCCCGCTCTCCGTCGGCGGCACGATCGTGGTCGCCGAGAACGTCCTCGCCCTCCCGGAGCTGCCCGCCCGGGACGAGGTCACCCTGGTCAACACCGTGCCCAGCGCGATGGCCGCGCTGCTGCGCGGCGACGGCACCGGCGCCGCCGACGGACTGCCGGCCGGCGTGCGCGTGGTCAACCTGGCCGGCGAGGCCCTGCCCCGCCACCTCGCGGACCGGGTCCACGCCCAGCCCGGCGTCGAGCGCCTCTACAACCTGTACGGGCCGACCGAGGACACCGTCTACTCCACCTGGTCGCTGGTCGCCCGCGGCGGAACCGGCGAACCGGTCATCGGCCGTCCGCTCGCCGGCACCCTCGACCACGTGCTCGACGAGCACCGGATACCCGTGCCGGACGGCGGCATCGGCGAGCTGTACCTCTCCGGTGAGGGCCTGGCCCGCGGCTACCACGGACGCCCCGACCTCACCGAGGAGCGTTTCGTCCACGTCGACGGCCTGCGCTGCTACCGCACCGGGGACCTGGTCCGCCGACTGCCCGACGGCGACCTGGAGTACCACGGGCGGGTCGACCACCAGGTGAAGGTCCGCGGCTTCCGGGTCGAACTCGGCGAGATCGAGGCGGTGCTCGCCACCCACCCCGCGGTCGAGGCCGCCGCCGCCGTCGTCCAGCGCGACGAGGCCGGCGACTACCTGGCCGCCTTCGTCCAGCCCGCCCCCGGCGTCGCCGGACCGACGCCCGCCGAACTGCGCGCCCACTGCGCCGCCGCCCTGCCCGGCTACATGGTGCCGCTGGCCGTCGCCGTACTGGCGGAACTGCCGCTCACCCCCAACGGCAAGACCGACCGCAAGGCGCTGCCCCCGGCCGCCCGCAGCCGGGGCGGGCACGAGCTGTTCGTCGCCCCCCGCACCCCCGCCGAGATCCGGATCGCCGAACTCTGGCAGGGCCTGCTCGGCGTCCCCGAGGTCGGCGTGCACGACGTCTTCCTCGACCTCGGCGGCCACTCCCTGCTCGCGGTCGGCCTGCTGGCCCGGGTCGAGCGCGAGTTCGGCACCCGGGTGCCGCTCGCCGAGTTCTTCGCCGCCCCGACCGTCGCCGCGCTGGCCGTCCGGGCCGCCAACGGCGGCGGCGGACGCGCCTCGGTGGCACCGCCGGAGCGGGAGGCCCACCTGCCCGCCCGCGCCACCGAGTTCCAGCGCGAACTGTGGCTGCACGAGGCCGTCCAGACCGGCAGCCCGCTCTACAACGTGCCGGTGCGGATCCGCGCCGAGGGCAACCTCGACCGCGAGGCCCTCGGCCGCGCGCTCACCGAGGTCGTCCGCCGCCACGAGTCGCTGCGCACCGCCCTGTACGGCGACCCGAACCCGACCGAGAACGACGACGCCGTCGCCGACGTGCGCCCGCCGTACCCGGTCGAGGTGCCGCTGCTCGACCTGGTCGGCCCGCACGGTCAGGTGGCCGACGAGGAGGCGGTCGACGACGCGCTGCGCGCCGAGGCCGCCCGTCCGCTCGACCTCGCCGGCGGCCGGCTGCTGCGCGCCCTCGCCGTACGGACCGGCGCGGACCGCCACGAGCTGCTGATCACCGTGCACCACGCCGCGGCCGACGGCTGGGCCGCCGGGCTGCTGCTCGCCGAGGTCGCCCGCGCCCTGCGGGACGGCGAACTGCCCGAGCCCGCGCTGCAGCTGTCCGACGTCGCCCGCTGGGAGCTGCGCGACGTCGAGGCCGGCCGCGAGGGCGCCGAGCGCTGGGCCGAGCACCTGCGCGGCGTCGAGGGCGACCAGCACCTGCCCGGCGACCGCCCGCGCCCCAACCCGCAGGACATCGCCGGCCGCCGCCTCGCCCGCCGCCTCGACGAGGGATTCGTCGAGGGCCTCGAGAAGTGGGCCGCGGGGGAGGGCGCCAGCCTCTACACCGTGGTGCTCGCCGCGCTCGGCGGAGTGCTGCACCGCTACACCGGCCGCACCGACGTCGCCGTGATCAGCCCCTTCGCCGTCCGCCCGGTGCCCGAGCTGGAGACCGTGATCGGCTCGCTGATCAACACCGTCCCGCTGCGCTTCGACGTGGCCGGCGCCGACACCTTCCGCGAGCTGGTCGCCCGGGTCCGCCCGGTCGTCCTGGAGGCCGCCGAGCACAGCGGTCACCCGTTCGTCGACCACGCCCGGCGCTACGGCGGTTCGCCCGGCCTCACCGCCTCGCCGATCTCCCAGGTGCTGCTGGCCGTCCAGAACCACCCGGTGGCCGGCGTCGAACTGCCCGGACTGAAGCTCACCTTCGTCGCCGAGGTGTGCAACGGCACCGCGAAGACCGACCTCTCGCTGTTCCTGGAGTTCCCGGCCGACGGCCCGCTGCTGTCCGCCGAGTACCGCACCTCCCGCTACGAGGAGCGGTCCGTGCGCGCCGCGCTCGACCACCTGGTCGCGCTGCTCTCCGCCGCCGTCGCCGAACCCGACCGCCCGCTCGGCGAGCTGGCCATGCTCTCCGCCGCCGAACTCGCGGCCGACGAGCCGGTCGACCGCACCGGGGCGCCGTTCCCCGACGCCCCGCTGCACCGGCTGGTCGCCGACCGGGCCGCGCTCGCCCCGGACGCGCCCGCCGTGTCCGCCGCCGACGGCACCCTCGACTACGCCGGACTCCTCGACACCGCCGACCGGCTGGCCCACCTGCTGGCCGCCCGCGGTGCGGGACCCGGCCACCTCGTCGCCGTTGCGGTGCGACGGGGCCGGCTGCTGCCCGCCGCCCTGCTCGGCGTGCTGCGCAGCGGCGCCGCCTACCTGCCGCTCGACATCGACCAGCCGCTCGCCCGCAACCGGGGTGTGCTCGACGACGCCGGTGTCACCCTGGTGGTCGCCGAGACCGCCACCGCCGGCCACGAACTGCTGCACGGCCGGGAGACCGTCCTGGTGGACGGCCCCGCGCACGCCGCCGCCCCGGCCCGGGCGCCGGAGGTCACGGTCGGCCCGGAGGACCCGGCCTACCTGCTGTACACCTCCGGCTCCACCGGCCGCCCCAAGGGCGTCGCCGTGCCGCACCGGGCGATCGTCAACTTCCTCACCTCGATGGGCCGCGAACCCGGCCTCACCGGGCGGGACGTGATGGCCGCCGTCACCACCGTGACCTTCGACATCGCGGGCCTGGAGCTGTGGCTGCCGCTGGTCACCGGTGCCCGGGTGGAGATCGCCGACCGGGCCACCGCCACCGACGGGGCCGCGCTCGGCGCCTGGGTGGAGAAGCAGGGCGTGACCCATCTCCAGGCCACCCCCGCGACCTGGCGGATGCTGCTGGAGGCCGACTGGGCCGGCCGCCCGGGACTGACCGCGCTGTGCGGGGGCGAGGCGCTCACCGCGGACCTCGCCCGCGCCCTGCTCGGCCGGGTCGACTCGCTGTGGAACCTCTACGGCCCGACCGAGACCACCGTCTGGTCCACCGTCCAGCGGGTGACCCCCGAACTCGTCGCCCACGGCGGGGTGGTGGCCCTCGGCGACCCGATCGCCAACACCCGGCTGCACCTGCTCGACCGCTCCGGCCAGCCGGTCCCGGTCAACGGCATCGGCGAACTGTGCATCGCCGGCGCGGGTGTCGCGCTCGGCTACCACGGCCGGCCCGAGCTGACCGCGGAGCGGTTCACGGCCGAACCGGGCCGTACCGACGGCGCGTTGATGTACCGCACCGGCGACCTCGCCAGTCGCCGCGCCGACGGCCGGCTGGAGTACCACGGCCGTGCCGACGCCCAGGTCAAGCTGCGGGGCTTCCGGATCGAGCTGGGCGAGATCGAGGCCGCGCTCACCGCCCTGCCGGGCGTCGTCGCGGGCGCGGCCCGGCTCGTCGGCACCCCGGCCGGACCGGTCCTGGCCGGTTACGCCGTCGCCCCGGGCCTGACCGAGGACGCGTTGCGCGGCGCGCTGACCGAGCGGCTGCCCGACTACATGGTGCCCGCCGGGCTGGTCCTGCTCGACGCGCTGCCGCTGACCCCCAGCGGCAAGGTCGACCGGGCCGCGCTGCCGGTGCCGGAGCTCGGTGGGGCCGGCGCCCCGCCCGAGGGCGACTGCGAGGAGCTGCTCGCGGACCTGTGGACCGAGGTCCTCAAGGTCGAGCGGGTCTCCCGGCACGACGACTTCTTCGCCCTCGGCGGGCACTCGCTGCTCGCCACCCGGCTGCTGGCGCGGATCCGGGACACCTTCGAGACCGAACTGCCCCTGCGCGTCGTCTTCGAGGACCGCACCCTGGCCGCCCTGGCCCGCCGGGTCGAGGAGCGGCTGCTGGAGGAGATCGACGACCTCGACGACCTCGGTGACCTGGACGCCCTCGACGGCCTCGGTGACCTGGACGCCCTCGACGGCCTCGGTGACCTGGACGCCCTCGACGGCCTCGGTGACCTGGACGGCCTCGACGAGACCGCCGGGAGCGCCCTGTGAACCGCCCCACCCATCCCGGAGCCGCCGGCGACACCGGCAGGACCGGGACCTTGGAAGCATGCCCGGCCGCCGGCGACACCGGCGCCCTGACGGGGGAGACCGCATGACCGACCACAGCACCACCGGGCCGACCCCGGCCCGGGAACGAGCCCAGGAACAAGCGCAGGAACGCGCTCAGGAACAAGCCCGGGAACGGGCTCAGGAACAGGGTCGGGTTCAGGCCCAGCAGCCGGACCAGGCCGCCCGCCGGCAGGAGCTGCTGCGCCGCCGCCTCGCCAAGGCCAAGGCCGCCAAGGCGGCGGCCGCGGCCGGCGGCGCCGAGCACCGCACCATCACGCCGCGCCCCGAGGGCACGGCGCCCCCGCTGTCCTCGGCCCAGCGCCGGATGTGGTTCCTCGCCCAGTACGAACCGGACAGCGCCGCCTACCACATCCCGCTCGCCCTGCACCTCGACGGCGAACCCGACGAGGCCGCCCTCGCCGCCGCGCTCACCGACGTCCTCACCCGGCACGAGGTGCTCCGCACCGTCTACCCGACCGTCGACGGCGAGGTGAGCCCCGAGCCGAGATCCGCCGACTCCTTCGTCCTCACCGTCGCCGAGGTCCCCGCCGACCGGGTCGACGACCGGCTGGCGGCCGAGGCCCACCGCCCCTTCGACCTGGCCACCGACCTGCCGCTGCGGGCCGCCCTGCTCCGCACCGACGAGGGCGCCGTCCTCAGCCTGGTGCTGCACCACATCGCGGCCGACGGCTGGTCGATCGGCGTCCTGTTCGGCGACCTCGCCACCGCCTACGGCGCCCGTCGCGCCGGGCGGGCCCCGGCCTTCGAGCCGCTTCCCGTCCAGTACGCGGACGTCGCGCACTGGCAGCGGACCGAGCTCGCCGCCGAACTCGACCGGCAGCAGGCCTGGTGGCAGGAGCGCCTGCGCGGCGCCGCCGCCACCGTCACCCTGCCCGCAGACCGGCCCCGGCCGGCCGTCGCCGGCACCGAGGGCGCGCGCTTCACCGAGGCGCTCGGCGAGGAGCGCACCCGCCGGGTCCGCGTCCTCGCCGAACGGACCGGCAGCACCGTCTACATGGTGCTGCTGGCCGCCCTGCAGACCGTGCTCGGCCGGTACACCGGCAGCGAGGACGTCACCGTAGGCACCCCCATCGCCGGGCGCACCCGGAGCGAGACCGAGCCGCTGGTCGGCTGCTTCGTCAACACCCTGGCGATGCGTACCGACCTCTCCGGCGACCCGACGGTCCGCGGACTCCTGGAACGGGTGAAGGACGCCACCCTCGGCGCCTACGGCCACCAGGACCTGCCGTTCGAGCGGCTGATCGACGCGCTCGGGCTGGAGCGGGAACTCGCCCACACCCCGCTGTTCCAGGTCCTGCTGAACGTCCACAACCAGGCCGAGGCCCGCCCCGAGCTGCCCGGCCACACCGTGCGCTGGCGGCCGATCGGCACCGACACCGCCAAGTTCGACCTCTCGGTGGCCGTCGTCGACACCGGCGGCGAACTCGCCGCCGACCTGATCTGGCGCACCGAGCTGTACGACGAGGCCACCGTCCGCCGCTTCCTCGGCCACCTCACCACGACCCTCGACGCGATGGCCGCCGACCCCGACCGCCCGCTCGCCGACCTGCCCCTGCTCACCCCGTCCGAGCAGCGGCAGCTCGCCGAGTGGCACGACGAGGCCCCGCGCGGCTGGGACCTCGGCGGCACCCTGCACGGCCTGGTCGAGGAGCAGGCCCGCCGCACCCCCGACGCGCCCGCAGTGCGCGGCGCCGACGGTGTCCTCGACTACGCCGAACTCGACCGGCGCGCCAACGCGCTGGCCCACCGGCTGCGCGCCGAGGGCGTCGGCCCGGACCGCCCGGTCGGCCTGCTGGTCGAGCGCTCCGCCGCCCTGATCGTCGGCATGCTCGGCATCCTCAAGGCCGGCGGCGCCTACCTGCCGCTCGACCCCGTCTACCCGGACGGGCGGATCAACGCCCTGCTCGACGCGGCCGGCGTCGCGGCCGTCGTCACCACCGAGGACCAGCGCGGACGCCTCACCGGCGGCCACCCCGTGGTCGTCCCGGACGGCACCGGACGGCCCGACGCGCCCGAGGTGGACGTCCGCCCCGAGAACCTCTGCTACCTGCTCTTCACCTCCGGCTCCACCGGGACGCCGAAGGGCGTCGCGGTCGAGCACCGCAACTACCGCAACTACCTGCACGGCCTGCACGAGCGGATCGGCGGCGACCGGACGGGCTGGAACTGGGCCCTGGTCTCCACCTTCGCCGCCGACCTCGGCACCACCAACGTGTTCGGCGCGCTCACCGGCGGCGGCTGCCTGCACCTGCTGACCCGCGACCAGGCCACCGACCCGGAGGCCTTCGCCGCCTACACGGCCGAGCACCGGATCGACGCCGTCAAGCTCGTCCCCAGCCACCTGGAGGGCCTGGCCGCGCACGGCGCCGGCCTCGACGCGATCCTCCCGGCCCGGCTGCTGATCTGCGCCGGCGAGGCGCTGCGGCCCGACCTGGTGGCCCGGATCCGCGCCGCCCGGCCGGACCTGACGCTGCACAACCACTACGGGCCCACCGAGACCACCGTCTCGATGCTCGGCGCGCCCGTGCCCGCCGACCTCGGCGACGCGGTCACGGCACCGCTCGGCCGCCCCTTCGGCAATGTCACCGCCCACCTGCTGGACGCCCGCCGCCGCCCCGTCCCGGTCGGCGTCCCCGGTGAGCTGTACGTCTCCGGCGGCGGCGTCGCCCGCGGCTACCTCGGCCGCGACGACCTCACCGCCGAACGCTTCCTGGAGGTCGACGGACGCCGCTGCTACCGCACCGGTGACCTGGTCCGCCGCCGCCCGGACGGCGCGATCGAGTTCCTCGGCCGGATCGACCACCAGGTCAAGATCCGCGGCTTCCGGGTCGAGATCGGCGAGGTCGAGGCGGAGCTGACGGCCCGCCCCGAGGTCCGCGAGGCCGTGGTGGTCGCCCGTGGCGAGGGCGCCACCGGCTCCCTGGTCGGCTACCTGGTGCCCGCCGACCCGGCCGCCGCGCCCGACCCGGGCGAGCTGCGCGCCGCACTGCGCACCCGGCTGCCCGACTACATGGTCCCGGCCGCCCTGGTCGTCCTGGACGCCCTGCCGCTGAACGCCAACGGCAAGGTCGACCGGGCCGCCCTGCCCGAGCCGGCCGCCGTCCAGCCCGCCGCCGGCGGCGGCGAGCTCACCACCGCGACCGAGCACGACGTGGCCGCCGCCTACCGGAAGGTCCTGGCGACCGAGGAGATCGGCGCCGCCGACGACTTCTTCGCGCTCGGCGGCGACTCCTTCTCCGCCGTGCACGCCGTCCGGCTGATCGGCAACGGCCTGTCGGTCATCGACCTGTTCCAGCACCCCACCGTCCGCGAACTCGCCGCGCTGATCGACGCCCGGGCCGGCGGCACCGCCGACGAGGGACCGCGCACCCTGCTGCACAAGCTCACCCGGGGCAACGCGCCGGCCCGGATGAACGTCGTCTGCGTGCCCTACGGCGGCGGCAGCCCGATCACCTTCCAGCCGCTCGCCGACGCGCTGCCGGCCGACCACCGGCTCTACGCCGTCGAGCTGCCCGGCCACGATCCGAGCCGCCCCGACGACGAACTCGCCGAACTCGCCACCCTGGCCGACACCCTGACCGCCCAGGTGCTGGAGCGCATCGACGGCCCGGTGCTGCTCTACGGCCACTGCCTCGGCGGGGCGCTCGCCACCGCGCTCGGCTCCCGGCTGGAGGCGGCCGGCGTCGACCTGCGCGGACTCGCCCTCGGCGGCACCTTCCCCGCCGCCCGGCTGCCCGGCCGCTTCGCCGAGTGGATGGCCCGGCGGATGCCCGGCGACCGGGCGCTGTCCAACCGCGGCTACCTCGACTACCTGCGCGCGATGGGCGGCTTCACCGACGTCTACGACCAGGCCGAACAGGACTTCCTGGTCCGGGCGCTGCGCCACGACGTCCGGCAGGCCGAGGAGTTCTACACCCGCGCCTACGGGGACGAGCGGCCGGAGCGGATCGACGCCCCGATCCTCTGCGTGGTCGGCGAGAAGGACCGCGCCACCCTGCTCTACCAGGAGCGGTACACCGAGTGGGAGCACTTCGGCGACACCGTCGACCTCGCGGTCGTCCCGCGCGCCGGGCACTACTTCCTCAAGCACCAGGCCGGTGAACTCGCCCGGGTGCTGGCCGGGTTCGCCGCCACCGGCGAGGTGGCCGACCAGGTCGCCGAGAAGCGCCCGGCCGCCAGGGCCGAACTGGGCACCTTCGCCAAGGTCGCGATCGGCCAGTTCGTGTCGATGATCGGTACCAGCCTCTCCACCTTCGCCCTCGGCGTCTGGGTCTACCAGCAGACCGGCTCCGCCTTCGACTTCGCGATGATCTCGTTCATCGCGGTGCTGCCGGCCGTCCTGCTGCTGCCGATCGCCGGCGCCGTCGCCGACCGGGTCGACCGGCGCAGGATCATGATCGTCACGGACACCGTGGCCGCCGCCGGCATGCTCGGCCTCGGCGTACTGCTCTGGACCGACCTCCTGGAGGTCTGGCACATCTACATCGTGGCCTGCCTGGGTTCCGCCTGCGGCGCCTTCCAACGGCCCGCCTACCTCGCCGCGATCACCCAACTGGTGCCCAAGCGCTACCTCGGCCAGGCCAACGGCCTCGCCCAACTCGGCACTGGCGCAGGCGACATGATGGCCATCCTGGCCGGCGGCGTGCTGGTCTCCCTGGTCGGTCTGCACGGCGTCGTGCTGTTCGACATGGCGACCTTCCTCACCGGGGTCAGCTGCCTGCTGCTGGTCCGCTTCCCGAACGCGATGTTCGACAAGCAGGAGGAGCCGCTCTGGCGGGAGGTCGTCACCGGCTGGCGGTACATCGCTCGCAGGCACAGCCTGGTCGCCATGGTGGTCTTCTTCGTGGTGTTCAACTACCTGTTCGCCGTCGCCACCGTGCTGGTCACCCCGATGGTGCTGGCCAACGGCACGCCCTTCCAGCTCAGCGTCGTCACCGCCCTCGGCGGACTCGGCGCGATGGTCGGCGCCCTGGTGATGGGCCTCTGGGGCGGCACCCGCCGCCGCTCCGTCGGCATGATCGGCTTCACCTCGGTGGTCGGCCTCGCCGCCGTCGTCACCGGCAGCCGCCCCGAGACCGCCCTCACCGCCTGCGGACTCTTCCTGCTCTGGGGATCGATGATGATCCTCAACTCGCACTGGATGTCGCTGATCCAGACCAAGGTCGGGATGGAGCTCCAGGGCCGGGTCCTGGCCACCAACCAGATGCTCGCCATGTCGATGATGCCGCTCGGCTTCCTCACCGCGGGCCCGCTCTCCGACCACGTCTTCGAGCCGCTGATGCGCCCCGGCGGCGCACTCGCCGACTCCGTCGGCCTGGTCATCGGCACCGGACCGGGCCGCGGCGCCGGACTGCTGCTCGTCGTGGTCGGCCTGCTGCTCACGGTCTGGGGCCTGCTCGGCCTCGCCTACCGGCCGCTGCGCCTGCTGGAGGACCTCCTCCCGGACGCGCTGCCGGACGCCGAGATCGGCGACAAGGACGCCATCCAGGCCGAGGCCGACCGGCAGCTCGCCCTCGCCGAGGCCGCCGGCGCCGCCGCCCGGCGCCGCGGAGCCCGGGTCCGGGGCGCCGGGCGGCCGCCGTCCGGCACCGTCCGGGTGTCCGGCCCGGCCGGTACCCCGGAGCCGGTCGAGGACGACCCGGCCGACCGGGTGCACGCCGCCACCGGCCGCCGGTAGCCGTCAGCCGCCCGCCGGTGGCCGTCCGCCACCGGCAGCCGCGCACGACGACGCGCCCCCGTCCCCCTCGGCAGGGGGGCGGGGGCGCGTCCGTGCCGGCCGCTCGGGCCGGGGGCTACTTCGCGCGCTTGAAGGAGTAGTTGAACTCCGCCGTGCCGAAGGCCCGCATCAGCCGGATCCAGAACGGCATCATCATCTCCATCGCCCGGGCGCCCGTGATGTCGCCCAGGTCGATCACCGACCCCGCCGGCCAGCCGAAGCTGCCCAGCAGCGCCACCGTGCGCGCCTTGGCCCCCTCGTCGTCACCCGCGACGAAGACGTTGTGCTCGCCCTCGAGCCGCGACGGCTCCACCATCACCGGTGCGGTCACCGTGTTGAGCGTCTTCACCACCAGGGCCTGCGGGAACTCCCGCTGGATCCGCTCACCGACACTGTCGGTGTTCACCGGGTCCAGCGTCAGCTCGCCCTCGGCCGAGAAGACCAGCGGGTTGGAGAGGTCGATCAGGAGCTTGCCCGCCAGCCGCTCCGCGCCCGCCGCCCGCAGCGCGTCGAGGGCCACCGTCCCCGGGGTGGCGTTCAGGACGACCTCGCCGAACTCTGCCGCCTCCGCGAAGGTGCCGTGGTGCCCGGTCGGCCCCGCCTGCTCGGCCCAGGCCACCGCCGCCTCGTTGTCCTTGCTGCGCGACCCCAGGGTCACGTCGTGTCCGAGCGCCACCAGCTTGTCCGCGATCGTCCGCGCGACGTCACCCGTGCCGATGATTCCGTACCGCACCGCTGTTCTCCCCGTTCGTCGTCCGACGCGCCGGGACTTCGACGCGCCGGGACGACGATAGATCAACTGCGGTCCGGTGTCCGGCGAACGCCGCGAACGGGCGCCCGCCGACTGGACCACTTCGGCTGGTGGGCCCGTCCGGTCCGCCGAACCATGGCGCCATGAACCGCACCGCCCCCGGCCCCCGCCCGGCCCGCCGGCTGCCGCGCGCCGCCGCCCTCCTCACCGGCCTCGCCCTGCTCGCCCCGCTCGCCGTCGGCACCGCCCGCGCCGACGTCACCACCATCTCCTTCGGCAACGACCGCACCGCCTGGGACCGCGCCGAACCGCTGCTCGACCCCACCGAGGTCGACCGGTCCGACTTCGGCGTCCGCTTCTCCACCCAGCTCGACGGCCAGGTCTTCGCCCAGCCCCTGGTGATCGGCGACACCGTCGTCGTCGCCACCGAGACCAACCACGTCTACGGCGTCGACGCCAGGAGCGGGAAGATCGTCTGGCACCGGGAGACCGGCCCGGCCTGGGCCTCCGCAGCCATCGGCTGCTCCGACCCCGGCCCCAACGTCGGCACCACCTCCACCCCGGTCCACGACCCCGCCACCGGCACCGTCTACCTCACCAGCAAGGTCGACGACGGCCCCGACGACCACCACCCGCACCACTACGTGCACGCGCTCGACGCCCGCACCGGCGCCGAGCGCAGCGGCTGGCCCGTCACCGTCCAGGGCGAACCGGTGAACGCGCCCGGCAAGCCGTTCAACGCCTACCGCTCGCTCCAGCGCCCAGGACTGCTGCTGCTCGACGGCCGGCTCTACTTCGGCTTCGGATCGCTCTGCGGTATCGGCGACTACATCGGCACGGTGGCCGGCCTCGACACCCGCACCCGCCGGCTCACCCTCTTCTCCACCGTCGCCGGCTCCGACACCCAGCGCGCCTCGGTCTGGATGTCCGGCAGCGGCCTCGTCTCCGACGGCCCCGGCCGGTTCTTCCTCACCACCGCCAACGGCCAGGGCGCCGGTGCGTCGCCCGCCCCCGGCCCCGGCAACCGCCCGCCCGGCGGCCTCGGCGAGTCCGTGGTCCGCTTCGCCGTCGACGCGGACGGCGGCTTCGCCCCCGCGGACTTCTTCAGCCCGACCAACAACGCCACCCTCGACAAGAAGGACACCGACCTCGGCTCCGGCGGCCCGGTCGCCCTGCCGTCCGGCTTCGGCACCGCCGCCCACCCCCACCTCCTGGTCCAGGTCGGCAAGGACGGCCGGATCTTCCTGCTCGACCGCGACGACCTCGGCGGCACCGGCCAGGGCCCGAACGGCACCGACAAGGTCGTCGGCCTCACCGGACCCTTCGGCGGCGTGTGGGGCCACCCCGCGGTCTGGGGCGGCGACGGCGGCTACGTCTACACCGTGGAGAACTACGGCAAGCTGCGCGCCCTCAAGTACGGGGTGAGCGCCGCCGGGACCCCGCAGCTGAGCAGCGCCGGCACCAGCGCCGAGGACTTCCTCAAGATGTCCGGCTCACCCGTCGTCACCTCCGACGGCACCCGCACCGGTTCCGCCCTGGTCTGGGTCATCTGGTCCGGCACCGGGAAGTACGGCGAGGGCGGCGAACTGCGGGCGTACGACCCGGTGCCGGTCGGCGGCACGCTCAAGCTGCGCCGCTCCGTCCCGATCGGCACGGTGAGCAAGTTCTCGGTGCCCGCCACCGACAAGGGGCGCATCTACATCGGCACCAAGGACCACCGCCTGGTCGCCCTCGGGCGCCCCGGCGCCTTCGCCTGAGCCCGCTCGGCCGCCGGTTCCGGCGGGCCGCCCGTCCGCGGGCGGCCCGCCGCACCCCACCGACGGCCCAGGCACCATGCCGAGGGCTCAGGAACTCTGCCGGGGGCTCAGGCACCCTCGCGGAGACGGGCGGTCACCGTCTTGGGGCGCTGGTACTCGTGCAGGGCGAGGGTGGACAGGTCGACGCCCTGGCCGGAGGTGCCGCGGCCGCTGTGCGGGAGCTCGGCGCTCTGGGCGAGGTGGCAGTTGATCCAGGTCTCGCCCGCGTCCAGCCGGGCGGTCAGGTCGAGGGCGGTCGACAGATCGGCGGTCCAGACACTGGCGGCGAGGGCCTGCGGCACCCCGTTGGCGAGCGCGAGCGCGGCCTCGACGGTGGGCGCGTGCTGGACGGTCAGCAGCGGCCCGAACACCTCCTCCAGCACCGCCGGGTCGTCGTCCGGCAGGTCGGCGAGCAGCCGGGCGGGACGCCACAGGCCGTCACCGCGGCCGGGCGCGGGCAGCGAGCGCCCGGCCGCGGAGGCGGCGAGCAGCTTGTCGTACCGGGCGGCCTGGTCGGGGTTGTTGAGCGGGCCGAAGTCCCGGCCCGCCTCACGGGTGCCGAGGGCGGCGGCGAGGGCGGCGACGGTCCGCTCGTAGTTCTCGGTGAGGGTGATCACCCGGGCGGGCGCGGCGCAGCTCTGGCCGGCGTTGTAGGTGCACGCGGCGGCGAGCGCGGACCAGGTGTGGGCGGGCGCGTCGGGCAGGACGAGGACCGGGCTGTTGCCGCCGAGCTCCAGGCTGACCCGGCGGTGGCCGGCCCGGGCGGCGATGTCGGCGCCGGCGGCCGCGCTGCCGGTGAAGGCGATCAGGTCCACGGCGGCGGCGACCAGCAGCCGGCCGCTCTCGCGGTCGCCGGCCAGGGCGGTCAGCACGTCCTCGCCGAGCGCCTCGGCGGCGTGGGCGGCGAGCAGCGCCGCCGAGTCGGGGGTGGTCTCGGCGGGCTTGAGCACCACGGTGTTCCCGGCGGCGAGGGCCGGGGCGCAGCGCCAGGCGGCCATCAGCAGCGGGTAGTTCCACGGGACGACGGCCGCGACCACGCCGACCGGCTCCCAGCGCACCCAGCTCTCGTGCCCCGGCAGGTAGCGGCCGGCGGCGGGGGCGGTGCCGGTGCGGGCGGCCCCCGCGTAGAAGCGGAACAGGTCGGCGACCTCGCGGACCTCGGCGGCGGCCTCGGCCTCGGGCTTGCCGGTGCCGGCCTGCTCCAGCACCGTGTACTCGGTGAGGTGCCGCTCGATCAGGTCGGCCAGCGCGTCGAGGCGGCGTTCGCGCTCGCGCGGGGTGAGCGCGCGCCAGCGCGGTCCGGCGGCGCGGGCCCGGGCCACGGTCTCGGTGACCTGCGCGGAGCGTGCCGGGACGAGGGTGCCCCGGGTGTGGCCGGTGCGCGGGTCGATCAGGTGGAGTTCGGGGACGGCGGGAACGGTGGACGGTGCCATGACGGGGCCTCCGGGCCGGGTCGGCGGGAACGGTGGAGCGGGAACGGTGGAGCGGGAAGGGCGGAGCGGGAACGGTGGGGTCGGAAGGGTCGGGCGGGAACGGTGGACGGCTCGGCCAGGGAGGACGACCGGGGGTCAGAGGTCGTAGGCGCGCAGCCAGAGTTCGAGGGTGAGCACCAGCCAGAGCTTCCCGCCCTGGCGCGGCAGCAGGGTGCCCTCCCGGCGCATCCAGGTGCGCACGGTGTCCGGTCGCACCAGGCCGCGTTCGCGCGCGGTGCGCCCGAGCAGCAGCTCGGCGGACAGGTCGCGCAGCGGCCCGTGCAGCCACTGCTGGACCGGGACCCGCATGCCGCTCTTCGGCCGGTCCACGACCGCGCCCGGCAGCAGGTCGCGGACGGCCTCCTTGAGGATCCACTTCTCCACCGTGCCGCGCAGCTTGAGGGTCGGCGGGGTGGCGAAGGCGTGGTCGACGACGTGCCGGTCGAACAGCGGTGAACGGCCCTGCACCCCGCGCGAGGCGGTGAGCCGCTCGACCTTGGTGAGGATGTGGTGGGCGCCCTTGGTCCGCAGGTTGCAGTGCAGCAGCTGGTTGAGCAGCGAGTGCATCGGTCCGGGGGAGAGGTACGGGGCGACGAAGCGGCGCGGCTGCGGTTCGTCGGCCAGCGCGCGCAGGGTCTCGCCGGTGAGCAGCAGCGGCAGGTCCTCGTAGCACTTGCGGTAGGAGCGCAGGTAGGCCTCGGCCCGCACCTCGGGCGCGGGGTCGTCGCGGTGCATCTCGTGGACCAGCATCGGCAGGTTCTTCGGGCCGCCGTAGACCGGGTCGCCGCCCTCGCCGTTGAGCGAGACGGTGATCCCGTCGGCGGCGACGGCCTCGGCGAGCATCAGGTTGGGCACGGTCAGCGGGTCGCCGACCGGGCTGTCGAGCAGGGCGACGGTGTCGGCGAGCCGGGCGGCGACCTCCTCGCCGGAGACGGTGAGGATCCGGTGCCGGGTGCCGCAGTGGTCGGCGACGAGTCCGGAGTACCCCAGCTCGTTGGGCAGCCGGTCGCCGAAGCTGATCGAGTAGGTGTGCACCGGGTGGTCGTGCAGCCGGGCGGCGAGCGCGGTGACCAGCGAGCTGTCGACGCCGCCGGACAGCAGCACGCCGACCGGGCCGCCGGTCGGCAGCCGTCGCGCGGTGGCCCCTTCGAGCAGGGCGCGCAGCTCCCGGGCGTACTCCTCGGCGGGCGGGGCCTCGCCCTCGGGCAGGCGCTCGGCGGGTTCCCAGAACGGCTCCTGGTGGGTTCCGCCGTCGGCGGTGAGCCGCAGCACCCGGCCGGGCAGGGCCTCGCGCACGCCGCGCAGCAGGGTCTCCTCGCCGGGCAGGTAGGCGAACGTGAGGAAGGAGCGGACGGCGGCCAGATCGAGACCGGTGCCGAGCGCGGGCCAGTGGCGCAGGGCGCGGAGCGAGGTGGACGCGGCCCAGCACCCGTCGGCGCGGGCGTGGAACAGGGTGCGGGTGCCCGCGTGGTCGCGGATCAGGACCAGGTCGGCGCCGTCGACGACGGCGAGCGCGAACATCCCGTCGGCCTGCCGCAGGCCGTCGGTGCCGAGCCGGAGCCACAGCCGGAGCAGCAGTTCGCCGTCGGGCAGGTCCGCGGGGACGGGGGAGCCGGCCGCAGCGAGGGCGGCGAGCAGGACGGGCCGGTTGTGCAGGGTCACCTCGCCGACGGCGGTGCGGCCGTCGACGGTGAACGGGCCGGTGGCGAAGCCGGGTTCGGCGGGGAGGAGGGCGGCCTGGGCGCCGTTCGGCGCGGTGCCGCCGGTGAGTGCGGCGAGGTGGGCGCGGGCCCGGTCGGCGTCGGGGCCGGCGAGGGCGCAGCAGCGGGGCATGGTGGAGCGGTGCCTTTCGTCGGACGGCGGCCCGCGGGTGGTGCGCGGGCGGTCGGCGGGGTGGCCGGGCGGCCGGCGGCTTCCGGCCGTCGAGGGGTCGGGCGACCGGCGGCCGGGGGTGGCGGTTCAGCCGAAGTCGTCGCCGTCCCAGCCGTCGTCGGAGTCGCCCCAGTCGCCGAAGTCCTCGGGGGAGCCGTGGTCCCCGTCGTGGCCCCCGGATCCGTCGCCGCCCGCTGATATGTCGACACTCCCGCCGCTGCCGCCGTCACCGCCGGGTGAGGAGGCGGCCTGCTGGCGGGCCTGCTGGCGCAGTTCCTCCTCCTCGGCCTCGGACAGCGCCATGGGCGGCAGCTGGGCGGCGGTGATCGCGGCGACGCCCGCCACCCCGAGGGCGCCGACCACCACCCCGAGCCGTCCGCCGAAGGAGCTGCGGTTGAGGGTGACCAGCCGTCCGTTGCCCCACACGGTGCGGCCGTAGCCGAGGTCGCGACCGTACTCGGCGGTGCCGTCGGCGTAGCGCCGTTTGACCAGGTCTCGGCCGAGCGGCTCGTCGGTGCCGGAGCGGCCGATGCTGTCGTGCCAGTGGATCTGCCGGTCGGTGCCGCGCCGGCGCCACTCGCTGCGGCCGTCCTCGTACCGGCGGTGGACCTGGCCGTCCGCCAGCAGTTCGTCGCGGTAGCCCAGATGGCGTGCGTTGCTCATGGGTGCGGGGTCCTCACAGACTCGGGCAGGTCGGACGGTGGGTACGGGTGGGGCGGTGCCCGCGGGGCGGGCCGGGGTGGCGCGGGTTCAGGCCGGCCAGCTGAGGAATCCGCTGCCGCGCACGGCGCGGACCCGCCGGTGCAGCGGGGCGCGGCGCGGTCCGGCCGTTCCGCCGCCGCGCAGCCGGCGGATCACGGTGTGCAGCAGCCGGGCCGGCGCGACGGCGGCCAGTTCGATGGTCCGGCCGCTGCCGAGCCAGGCCCGTTCCTCGGGGCGCAGCCCGGCGGGCAGGGCACCCCGGTGGCCGTGCGGGCCGCGCCCGGAGGTCAGGTGCAGGGTGCCGGCGTGCCGGGGCACCAGGCCCATCGAGCGCACCCGCACGCCCGTCGGCCCGGCCTCCGTCGCCTCGGCCGCCGACGGTCCGGCCGCCGATCCGTACGCGGCCTTCACCTGCTCGAAGCAGGCGAGCCCGGACGGGCTGGCGTCGTGCAGCACGTGCACCACCGCACCACCGGCCCGCTCCAGCGCGCCCACCAGCCGGTCGTCCAGCGGCAGTTCGTCGGCCGGGAGGATCGGGCAGGCGGTCTCCAGGTGCAGGTCGTTGGCGATCAGCATCGCGGTGATCTCCCGGCTCTGGCAGACCAGCAGCCGGGGCAGCCCGTAGTCGTAGAGGTCCGGCTCCTCGGCGGCGGCCGCGCGGGGGCCGGCCGGCCGGGGCGCGGCGGGCGGCAGCAGGCCGGGCAGCTCGTCCCGGCGCGCGGCCAGCGCGGCGGCGAACCGGGCGTACCGCACGGGCGGCGCCAGGGTGTACGGGATCCGGCGCGGCCCGGCGTGCAGCGGCTGCAGTACCCGGCACAGCTCGTAGTAGAGCTGCCGCTCGGTGTACCGCAGCCCGC
Source organism: Kitasatospora sp. NPDC089913 (assembly GCF_044748625.1). Lineage (NCBI taxonomy): Bacteria > Bacillati > Actinomycetota > Actinomycetes > Kitasatosporales > Streptomycetaceae > Kitasatospora > Kitasatospora sp. NPDC089913. The sequence goes on from NZ_JBIVGI010000017.1 coordinate 79,410, forward strand.
CGGGCGCCCCGGCCCGGCCGGCGGCGACGGTCAGCGCGCCGTCCAGGAGCGGACGCAGCGTCATGGGTTCCTGCCTTTCGTCGTCCCCGCGCTCACGCGGGGCCCTTGCCGAGGTCCGGGCGGCCGTCCGGTCCGGGGCCGCCGGCGCTCCCGGGCGGGCCGTCCGGCTCGGGTTCGGGCCAGCTCATGAAGCCGACCGCGAGCGCCCGGCGACGGGTCTCCAGCGGGTTCTCCGGCCGTCCCGCCGCCGGGGAGCGAACCGGTCCCGTCCGCGGGGCGGCCGGGTCCCTGGGCGCGGGCGGCGCGGTGATCCGTTCGGCGGCCCGGTCGGCGACGGCCAGCAGCCGCTTCGGGGCCAGTGCGGCGAGCGGGGTCCACCAGCCCTCGGCGAACCACGCCCGCTGGCTGCCGGTCAGCTCCGGCACCGCCCGCTCCAGCCGGACGTACAGCTCCTCCGAGCGGTAGAGGTCGCGCAGCAGCATGTACTTGGTCTGGTCGACCAGCACGGTGCGCACCGACAGTCCGGCGTCCAGCACCCGTGTCCCCGGGCGGGCGGCGCGGGCGTCGGCGGCCAGCAGGTGGCCCTGGGGCGAGGCGTCGTGCAGCACCACCAGCGGGAGTCCGGCCGGGACCTCGCGCAGGTCCCGCACGACCAGCGCGCGGTGCCGTTCGGGGTAGCGGTTGGCGTGCAGGAAGGCGGTGACCGTGCGGTCCGGGCAGAGCAGGACGAAGGCCGGCCGGGCGGGCGGCGGCCCGGGCGGGACCAGCCCGTCGTCCACCAGCCCGGGCGGCAGGGCGCCGTAGACGGTCCGCCACCGGTCCAGCACGGTGGTGCGGAACTCGTCCACGGTCCAGCGGGAGTGGACCGATTCGTCCGGTGCGGGCACGTCCGACAGCATCCACTGGCGGATGCCGGAGCCGATCAGCAGGAGGGCCGGGACCAGGATCCACGGGCCGAACGGGGTGAGGATCGTGGTGAGGGCGATCAGGGTCAGGATCACCCCGGGGACGACCAGCCCGGTCCCGACGGCCTTGTCGCCCCGGAACTTCTGCGGCGGGCGCCCCCGGTGCTGGAGGGAGTGGTTCAGCTGCCCGGCGGTGACGGTCAGCCGGCCCCCGTCGGAGAGTTTCGCGACGGCCTTGCGGATCCGCACGTCGTGCAGCCCGGTGCCGTCCGTCTTGGGGTCGAGTGCGAACTCCTTGCGGCAGTAAGTGCAGCGGCGACCGGTCCGCTGGCGCTGGAGCAGGTCCTTCGAGCAGTGCGGGCAGATCATCGCGGTACCTCCGGCACCGGCCAGCTGAGGAATCCGACACTTCCGTGCAGCGCCCGCTCGGCGGCCCGTTCGGCCATCGTCAGCAGCCGCTTGGGCGGCACCGCCACCAGGGGGCTCCACAACCCGGCGGCGAGCCAGAGGCGTTCCCCCTCGGACAGTCCGGGCAGCCGGGCGAGCAGCTCCGCCAGGGCCGCGCGCTCCCGGTGCCGGTACAGCTGGACGGCCCGGTCCCCGGCCGCCACCGCGGTGCGGGCCGACAGCCCGGCGTCCACCACCGGGACGCCCGGCCTGGCGGTCCTGGCCTCCCGCACCAGCAGCAGGCCCTCCGGGGAGGCGTCGTGCAGCACCACCACGGGCAGGTCCTCCGGAAGCTCCGCCGTCGTGGCGACGAGGACCGCCCGGTAGCGCACGGCGAAGGTGTTGGCGTACAGGAAGGCGGTGACCGTCCGGTCCGGGCAGAGGACCGCGAGCGTCGGCGTCCCGGCCGAGACCGAGGGCCGGACGGCCGCGTCCGCGACCACCCCGTCCGGGAGGCCGCCGTAGACCTCGGCCCAGGGGCTCAGGACCTTGCTCCGGAACTCCGCCTCGGTCCAGTCGGGGCGGTCGGTCAGCGGCGCCGTCCAGGCGTCCTCCTGCCGCCGCAGCAGCTCGCGCCGCAACTGCCACTGTCGCTCGGCCAGTTCCCAGTCGGCCCGGATCCGCTTGCGGCGCAGCAGCCGGACCCCGTCCTTCGCCATCGCCCCGAGCAGGGCCAGCCCGAAGAAGCCGGCCACGGCGGCCAGGATGATCGCGGCCGGCAGCCGGGTGACCAGTAACCAGGCGACGGTGAGCAGCCCGGTGCCCATGCCGAGACAGAAGGCCAGCACGCCGGCGCCCTCGAACCGGGGCTCGGCCGGCCGCCCCGGCGGGTCCTTGCGGGGCAGGGGCGACGGCCGCCCGCGCTCGTGGTGCGCCCAGCGGAGCTGCTCGACCGTCAGGACGACCCGGCCGTCGTCGCCCAGCCGCTCGACGGTGCGCCGCAGCCGCAGGTCGTGCAGCCCCCGGGTGTACTTCGGCTCCAGCGCGAACCGCCGCTGACAGCGCCAGCAGGTGCGGCCGGCGCGGATCCTGCCGGGCAGATCGGTCTCGCAGCGCGGGCACTTCATCGGGAGGACTCCTCCAGCGAGGCCGCCAGCCGCCGCAGCCCGGCGGCCAGCCGCTCCCGCCGGCCGACCGTGCCGATCCGCTGCCCGCGCTCCACCGCCCGCAGCGCCTCGGCGAGTTCGGTCTCCGACCGGCGCTCGGCCTCGGCCGCGGTGATCGCGTAGTCCTCGTGGTCGATGCCGTACCCGGTGTTGGCGGCCAGGATGTTGAGCGGTTCGCGGCCCCGGTTGGCGAAGGAGTGCGGCATCAGCTCGGGTATCCGGATCAGCAGCCCCGGTGTCAGCGGCACCTCCACCACCCGGCGCCGCTCGGCGTCGTACAGGCCGCAGGCGGCGTGGCCGAGGCTGAGCACCAGGTGCTCGCCGCCGTGCGCGTGCGGGGTGAACGCGCTGCGCGGGGCGACGATGCCGAGTTTGTAGGTGGCGTTCGAGGGCCGTTCCGGCGAGGTCTTGGCGTCACCCACCAGGTAGTGGGCGAACTGGCCCTCGTCGATGAACCGCAGCAGTTCCTCGCCGGCCGGCCCGTGCGCGGCCTCCGGTCCCAACTCCCGTGCGCCGTCCCGGTCCGCGAGCAGCACCCGGCCGTCCGGCCGCAGCCGGTAGAGCTCCGCCCCGGCCGGCAGCCGCCCGGCGAGCTTCTCGAGTTCCCGCAGCCCCGATCGTACGGACATCGGCCACCCACCCCCACCTCGACCCTTGCCACGTCACCCCCGGTGACGCGGGGCGTCGCGCGGTCGGTTCCCGCCGTCCGGGACCGACGTTCCGGATCTTACGCACCCGGGGTGACAACGCCCAGGGGCGAGCGGGATCAGCGGCCGCGGGCCACCACGAACGCGGGCAGCGCCAGCAGGAACCCGCGGGCCTCGGCGGCCTCCTCGCCGTCCCCGTCGGCGGCCTGCGCCGCGGGGGCCGCGCCGAGCACGGACTCGATCTCCCGGGCGGCCGCCGCGACCAGTCCGGCCGCCGCCTCCTGGGCGTGCGCCACGCAGTCGTAGGCCGTCATCCGGTCCAGCAGCCAGGCCACGTCCTCGGCCGCCCCGGGACCGCGCTGCGACCGGGTGAGGCTCAGATGCCGTACCACGCGGGCGCGTTCGGCCGGGGTCGCGCGCTCCAGCAGCTGGATCAGCATCAGGGTCCGCTTGCCCTCCCAGAGGTCGCCGGCGATCTCCTTGCCGTACTCCTCGGCCGCGCCGACCAGGTTGAGCACGTCGTCCTGGATCTGGAAGGCGGCGCCCAGGTACCAGCCGAAGCGGTCCAGCCGGTCGGCGTCCGTACCGGCCCCCTCGGCGACCAGCAGGCCGGAGCGGCACGGGTAGAGGAAGGTGTACCAGGAGGTCTTCTTCAGGCACATCCGGTAGTAGTCGGCGCTGGTCAGCCCGCAGGCGTTGTCCCGGATCCAGGCGATCTCCACGGCCTGCCCCTCCAGGGACTGGCGGCACATCAGCTCGGTCTCCTCGAACAGCCGCCAGGCCAGTTCCCCGCCGAGCGCCCTGCGGTTGGCCATCACCCGCCGCAGGCCGAGCAGGTTGGTCGCGTTGCCGACGTTCAGCGCGACCTCCACGCCGTACCGGGCGGGGAGTGTGGGCTTCCCCCGGCGCAGCTCGCTGCCGTCCTGGATGTCGTCGTGGACGAGGAAGGCGTTGTGGAACAGCTCCACGGTGACGGCCGGGTTGAGGGCCCGCTCGGGGCGGCCGCCGAACGCGGCGCAGGTGGCCAGGCAGAGCGCGGCCCGCAGGCCCTTGCAGGGGCGGGTCGGGTAGTCGGCGGCCAGGTCGTAGAGGTAGGGCGGGCTCTGCTCGGGGATGTGGCGCAGGAGTTCGGCGAGGGTGCGCTCGCGGTACCGGGCCAGGACGCGCTCGACCAGCGGCGCGCCGACGGCGGGGCGTCCGGCCGCGGTGGTCACCCGCCGGGCCGCTCGTCCGGTTCCGCGCCGCCGGTTCCGCCGTCGGCGGCCCGCGGCCCGTCCTGCGGCCCGAAGGCGTTCCGCAGGCCCTGATCGGCGAGGCCGGGGGCGAGCGAGCTGAGGCGGAGCAGCAGGTCGAGCACGTCGTGGGCGTTGGCGGCGAGCCGCTGGGCCTGCTCGGACACCTCGCCGGTGGTGCCGGCGAGGACGCGCTCGCTGACCGCGTCGATCAGCTGGTGGGTGTTCTCCGAGACCCGGCCCACCAGGCGGTCGAACTCCTCCTGGTCGACGCGGTGCTCGTCGGTCAGCCGGTCGGTCGCCGCCTTGGCGTCGGCGATCCCGGCGGACAGCTCCCGTTCCAGGACGGCCGCGGCCTCCATCACCGCGCGCGAGCCCTGCTCGCCCAAATCGCTGAACCGACCGGCATCGGGCATCGCTGACCTCCTGGTTCGCCCCCCGGCCGGGGCCGGGGCGGTCCGGGTCGGCGCGCGGCGGGGCGCCGTACCGATCGCCGATGGTACACGGTTGTGTGCGGAGCGTGTCCACGGCGGCACGATGGCGGAACCGGGCGCACGCACGGGCCGTGGTGCGCCGGAGTCGCCCCGGCGTGCGGCGGTGTGCGCGCGCCGGGTGCGGCCGGGGCGGCCCGGCGAGTCGGGGCTTCCCGCCCGTCCGGTCACTGATAGTGATTGCCTGGTCGCGGAGTGATCCACCGGGGGGTGCACGGAGTGATCCACCGTGGGGTGCGGAGAGATCCGCCGGGGGCGGAGGACGGCAGCACCTGACAGTACGGGACGGCACAGGAGAAGGAGCGGTCATGGGTGGCAGACAGCGTCCGCCGAAGGCGCGGGGCGCCCGGCCGGAGGCGAAGCGGCGGACCGGGCGCCCGGCCGCCCCGGGCGAGGGTCGGCCGGGCGCGGGCCGGCCGGCGGTGGACCCCGGACTGGAGATCGCCCGGCTGGAGGGCTACCTCGCCTGGGAGGCGGAGGTCGCGGCGGCCCGGCGCGACGCCCGGGCCTTCGCCGACCGCTTCCCCTGGCTCGGGCCGGACGACCGGGAGGCCCTGGAGCAGGCGTACACCGACGACCGCCTCCGGTACGCGGAGGAGGTGGTCGACCGGGCGGTGGGCCGCTGCCGCGCGCTGGCCGCCCGCTACCGCGCCGAGTGCCGGCGGATCTGCGCCCGCTGGGCGGCAGTCTGCCTCTCGGTGGCGTTCGCCGCGGCCCTGCTCGCCGTCGTCCCGGTCGCCCTGCACGGCTGACCGGCCGCCGGGAGGGGATCGTCGGGCCGGGATCGCCGGCCCGTCTCGCGGAGCGCCGGTGTCGGAGCGCCGGTGCTCGGAGCGCCGGTGCCGGACCGTGGCAGGGGCTCACCCGCCGCCGGCGCGACCGGGCCCGCCGAACACCGGGGGGTGTGCGGCGGGCCCGGTCGTGCGGTCCGCGGACGGCGGTGCGGACGGGATCAGTGGTGGCCGTGGCCGCTGCTGATCTCCTGGTGCTCCTCGGCGGTCGGCTTGGCGATCTGGCTGCCCTCGCCGTAGAAGCCGCGGGCCAGCTTGGCCCGGGTGCGGGCCAGCAGCCCGGCCTTGCGGGCCACGCCGTTCTCGTCCACCTCGGCCGGCAGCTCGAACGGCTGCGGCTGGTCGTGCGCGGTGAGCGTGTGCAGCCGCTCCGGCGGGAGCGCCGCGTGCACCTCGATGAACTCGCCGTGCTGCAGCCGCTTGATGACGCCGGTCTCCCGCCCGTGCAGCACCTTCTCCTTGTCCCGGCGCTGGAGGCCCAGGCACCAGCGCTTGGTGATCACGAAGACGATGACCGGGGCGACGAAGAAGCCGATCCGGGTCGCGTTGGTGATCGAGTTGATGGAGAGGTGGAAGTGGGTGGCGATCAGGTCGTTGCCGCCGGCGGCCAGCAGGACCAGGTAGAGGCTGATCCAGGCGGCGCCGAACGCGGTGCGCACCGGCGCGTTGCGGGGCCGGTCGGCGATGTGGTGCTCGCCCCGGTCCCCGGTGATCCAGGCCTCCAGGAACGGGTAGGACCAGATCGCCACCAGCACCAGCGGGAAGATCATCAGCGGGACGAACACCCCCATGTTGAGGGTGTGGCCCCACAGGCCGATCTCCCAGCCCGGCATGATCCGGATCAGGCCCTCGGAGAAGCCCATGTACCAGTCCGGCTGGGCGTCCGTGGACACCTGGTCCGGGCGGTACGGGCCGTACATCCAGATCGGGTTCACGGTGGCGATCGCGGCCATCGCGGACACCACGCCGAACACCAGGAAGAAGAAGCCGCCCGCCTTGGCCATGTAGACCGGCATCAGCGGCATGCCGACCACGTTGTCGTTGGTCCGGCCGGGCCCGGCGAACTGGGTGTGCTTGTGGTAGAAGACCAGGATCAGGTGGGCCACCAGCAGCCCGAGCATGATGCCCGGGATCAGCAGCACGTGCACCGTGAACAGCCGCGGCACGATCTCGTGGCCGGGGAACTGGCCCCCGAAGATGAAGAACATCAGGTACGTGCCGACGATCGGCACCGCGAGGATCGCGCCCTCCATGAACCGGATGCCGGTGCCCGAGAGCAGGTCGTCGGGCAGCGAGTAGCCCATGAAGCCGTCGAACATGCCGAGGATCAGCAGGCCCGCGCCGAACATCCAGTTGATCTCGCGCGGCTTGCGGAACGCTCCGGTGAAGAAGACCCGCATCATGTGCACGAACATCGCGGCCACGAAGACGATCGCGGCCCAGTGGTGGATCTGGCGGATCAGCAGGCCGCCCCGGATGTCGAAGCTGATCCGCATCGTCGAGGCGAAGGCCTCCGACATCGGGACACCCTGGAGCGGCACGTAGTTGCCCGCGTAGGTCACCTCGCCCATGGACGGGATGAAGAAGAGCGTCAGCCAGACCCCGGTCAGGATGATGATGACGAAGGTGTAGAGGCAGATCTCGCCCAGCATGAAGGACCAGTGGTCCGGGAAGATCTTGCGCAGATTGGACTTGGACAGGCCGTAGATTCCGAGCCGTCCGTCGGCCCAGTCGACGAGCGCCTCCACCTTGTTGGCGGGCGCCGCGCGGGTGCTGGTGACCGGCCCCGGGGTCGACTGCTGGTCGGCTCTCACGACGGGCTCCCCGGTGTCCGCCGCGGCATGTCCTGGACGCCCGGCCGCGTCACGGCCGGCCGGTGGAGTGATGTGATCATCGGACCTCTCGATACGGGGGTGCCGGACAGTCCGGCGCGCGGATCCGGCGACCCGCCGCCCCCGTTGCTCAAAGTGATGGAGCGCTTACTCTGTCATGCTGTCGGGAGCGCGCCGACTGTGCACGTCCATCGGCCCGTCCGGCCGCTCGTGTCGGCCCGTCCGGGGGGTTCCCGGGGTGCTGGGCGGGCGGTGGCGGGGCCGTGACGGGACGTCCGGAGTCCGCCTCCGCTCCGGCTCGGATGCTGCGCTCGGGTGCTGTTGACGACGCGCCGGGACGTTCTGGCGCGCGCCGTGCCCGGGGAGGGTGCGGGAGCGGGCCTACGCTGCGCCAATGGTGGATCACCGGGAACTCTTCGAGGACGTGACAGCCGACCTGGCCCGGGCCGGCTTCGACATCGACCGCGGGCCCTCCGGGCTGCGGATCGGCCATGGCCCGCAGGGGGTGCTGATCGACTGGCCGCCCGCCGAGCAGGCGGCGGCCGACCAGCCGCCGCCCGCCGAGGGCATCCGGGCCGCGGTGACCGGCGCGGTCGCCGCCGTACTGCGCGAGTCCGGCTACCGGGTCGCGCCGGCCGGGCCGGACGGACTGCTCGTCACCGCCCCGCGTCCGGTCCGGGTCGCCGCGACCGACGCCCCGGGCGAGGGCGGCCGAGAGCCGGCCGGGGTCCCCGAGCAGTGGTGGGGGTGACGGCGGACCGCCCGGGGTCCGCCCGGCGCGCGGCCGGCGGGTCGCGCCCGCCGGTGAGGGGGAGGGCGGGGCGCACCCGCCGGTGACGGCGCGCAGGCGCCCGGGGACCGGTTCCGACGGTCCCCGGGCGCCTGCGGCCGCGGGGTCAGGACGTGCTCCCGTCCCCGCCCCCGCTCGTGGCGGCGGCGATCGCGGCCGCCAGCTCGTCGACGCCCTCCTCCCGCAGCACGCCGTAGTGGTCCCCGGTCAGCCGGACCGTGGTCGGGCCGGTGGCCGACCAGCCGGAGCTGCCCTCGATGAACGAGTAGTCGTCGCCGGTGGCCTTGAGGACGGTCACCGGGGCCGACAGCCGCCGCTCGGCCAGCTCGCCGAAGGTGTACTCGAACTCGTAGGTCTCCCCGACGATCCGGGCCACCCGACGGATCAGCTCCTCGTCGAGCTCCGGCAGCGTCCGGTGGACGAAGGCGGCGAAGCCGTCCTCGTCCCGCACCTCGGCGAGGCACTCGGCCAGCCGGGGACCGCCGACGGAACCCGTGAACACCGAGTGGAGGATGGTCAGGTACGCCGGGTTGCGGTAGGAGGACTCGCGTCCGTACCGCTCCCCGTCCGCCCGGCGCAGCTCGGGGTTGCCGGGGCAGATCAGCACGAGCGCGGCCACCCGCTCCCCGGCCCGCTCCAGCTGCCAGGCCGCCTCGAAGGCCACCCGGGCGCCGAAGGAGTACCCCCACAGGGTGTACGGCCCCTCCGGACGGACCGCCCGGATCTGCGCCAGGTCGGCCGCCGCCGTGTCCCGGACGGTCGGGTACGGCGTCTCCCCGGGGTTGATGCCGTACGCCTGGACGCCGTAGAACGGCCGGCCCGAACGCCCGGCGAGCGGACGCAGGTTCATCGGGTAGCCGCCCAGTCCGGGCCAGCAGAACACCGGGTCGCCGGTACCGCCCCGGTGCAGCGGCACCAGCCGGGAGGCGGCGTCCCCGCGCTCCGGGGCGCGGTCCGTCGCGGCGTGCTCGCCTCCCGCGCCGCCCGCCACGGCCGTGCCGGTCCCGGCCTTGTCGATCCCGGCGGTGTCGATCCTGGCCGCCAGATCGGCGAGCCGGGGGCACTCGAACAGCACCTGGAGCGGAAGCCGGACGCCGAACTCCCGGTTCACCCGGTTGACCAGCGCCACCGCGATCAGCGAGTTGCCGCCCGCCGCGAAGAACTCGTCCGCCGCGGAGACGGTCCCGTACTTCAGCGCGGCGGCCCAGATCCTGGTCAGCCGGCGCTCGGTCGGCGTCGCCGGCGCCACGAACGGCGCGCCGGTGGCGGCGTCCCTGACCTGCTCGGCGGCGGCCAGTGCCTTGGCGTCCACCTTGCCGTTGGCGGTCAGCGGCAGCTCGTCCAGCACCAGCACCCGGTTGGGGACCATGTAGTCCGGCAGCAGGGCGACAAGCTCGTCCCTGATCAGCTCCGCCGGGCCGCGCATGTGCACGGCGTCCTCCCGCATGCCCTCGCTGCGGATCTGCTCCTCGCTCACCCGGCCGCCGAGGAAGAAGTACGACGGGCCGCCGGCGATGCCGCACCCGGCCAGCACCGCGTCGATCCGGCGGGCGGCGGGCAGCGGGTGACCGCTCTTCGAGCTGTAGCCCGAGGACATGAACCCGAAGCCGAGAGCGTTGCGCTGCAGCCGGTGCAGCCGGATGCCCAGACCGATGTACTCCAGCCACGGTTCGGCGGCCCGGCTCACCGCGGTGATGCCGAAGCCCGCCCGCCGGTGGACCTGCTGGTTGATCGCGATGACGTGCCGGGACTCCACCACCTCGTCGGAGATCCTGGTGAGTTCGCCGCCCTCGTACCGGTACAGACCGGCCGGCAGGCCGTCGACCCCGCCCGGATGGGCCTGGACGAACAGCTCGGTGTCCTCCGGGCGCGGCCGCCCGTCCTCCGGGACGATCGCGAAGCTGCCCAGGTAGTGGTCCTCCTCGGCGACGTCCAGCCGCCGCTGGACGGCGGGCTCGTGGCCCAGCGGACGCACCGCCAGCCCGTACTCCGGCAGCACCTCCTCCAGCACGCCCAGCATGTGGCCGGTCTCGAACTCCAGCACCTCCTGGATGTTGTCGCGGTACACCGGCTCGATGGCGCCGCGCCGGCCGAGGAAGTGCAGCGCGAGCGGCGCACCCCCGGCCGCCCGGTCGCCGACCCGGACCAGGGTGTGGTCGACCGGGTGGTAGTAGTGCACGCCCGCCGCGAGGCCGTGCGAGCCGTCCGTCTCCAGGTACAGCTGGGTGGCGTACAGCGCGCCGGGGGAGGCGTAGGCGTACTTCGGCAGCAGCCGCTCGGGGCTGTGGAACTGGCCGAACCACCGCAGTACCGGGCCGAGTTCGGCGATGGTGACGGCGGTCGGGGCCCGGTCCGGCGGGGTGGTCCGGCGCGGCGGGGCGAGCAGCGCCAGCAGGTCGTCCCGGGTGACCGGGCCGCCCTCGAAGAAGCGGTAGGTCTTGCGGGCGAAGGTCTCCCGCCGCTGCCGGTCGCTCTCCCGGCGCCCCGGGAGGGCGACCACCGGCCGGCCGGCCAGCTCGGCCGGGCCGCGCAGCCCCGGATTGGACAGCTGGGCCCGGACCTGGAGCTTGCTCGCCTTGGACCGGTGGTGGCCGCCGTGCTTGCCCTGGTCCATCAGGGCGGCCTCCTTGGGGTTCAGCTCCACGCAGGCCACCAGGTTGCGGTGGCCCGTCCGCGGGTCGTCGGTGACCACCGCGGCGGCCCGGCGCACCCAGGGGTGCTCCTCGACGGCGAGCGCGATCTCGTCCAGCTCGACCCGGTAGCCGCGCAGTTTGACCTGGTTGTCCACCCGGCCGGCGCACTGCAGGGTGCCGTCCGGGTTCCACTCGGCGAGGTCGCCGGTGCGGTAGAGGCGCTCGCCCGGCAGGTACGGGGAGGCGACGAAGCGCTCCGCCGTGAGGTCCGGCCGGTTGAGGTAGCCCCGGGCCAGCTGGACGCCGCCGATGTACAGCTCACCGGTCGCGCCGACCTCCACCGGCGCCAGCCCCTCGTCCAGGACGAAGCAGCGGGTGCGGTCCACCGGTACGCCGATCGGCACCGAACCGGCGCCGTCGCCGAGGGTCTCCGGGTCGATCCGGTGGGCGGTGGCGTTGATGGTGCACTCGGTCGGGCCGTACAGATTGACCAGCTCCGCGCCCGGCAGCGCCGCCGTCAGCGCCCGGGCCAGCCGGACCGAGAGCGCCTCGCCGCCGGAGTACAGCCCGCGCAGCCCGGTGCAGCCGGCCAGCCGCTCGGTGTCGAGCAGGGCCTGGAGCAGGGTCGGCACGCACTGGAGGGTGGTCACGCCGTGCGCGAGGACGGTGTCGATCAGGGCCTCCGGGTCCCGGTAGACGCCGGGCGCGCCCATCACCACCCGCGCGCCGGCGGCGGGCGCGAGGATCTCCCACTGCGCCGCGTCGAAGCTCATCGGCGTCTTCTGCAGCACGGTGGTGTCCGGGCCCAGATGACCGGCGTCGGCCAGCCAGCGCAGCTGCGACACGATGCTGTGGTGCTCGATCATCACGCCCTTGGGGCGGCCGGTGCTGCCGGAGGTGTGGATGACGTAGGCCAGCGATTCGGGGGCTGGACCGGCCGGGGCGTGGGCCTGGTGCGGGATGGGGTGGGCGCCCGCGGTCGCCGACGGCGGCGCGTCCGGGGCCGGCAGGTCGGCGGCGGTGACGATCCGGGTGCCGGCCGGGACCAGCTCGGCCAGCCGGGACCGCAGGTGCTCCTGGGCGACGACCACCCTGGTCCCGCTGGACTCGATCATCCAACGGAGCCGCTCCTCCGGGTACTCGGGGGAGAGCGGCAGGTACGCGGCGCCGGCGTGCAGAATGCCCCAGGCGCCGGTCATCAGCGCCAGGGAGGGTTCGGTGTACAGGCCGACGCAGTCGTCGGTGGCCACGCCCAGCCGGTGCAGGTGCGCGGCGAGCGCGTCGGCGGCGTCGGCGAGCTCGCGGAAGCTCAGCCGGGCGCCGGTGGTGCCGGGGCCGGTGCCGGGGCCGCTCTCGGCCGGGGCGGTGACCGCCGTGGCGTCGGGGCGGGCGGCGGCCTGGGCGCGGAGCAGGTCCGGCAGGCAGACGGAGCGGCGGGCGTCGAGGAGGGTGGCGAACAGGACGGACTGTGCGGTCATGACGGGGTTCCCTGGGCTCGGGCCGATGGGGCCGCCCGGTGCGCGGACCGGGCGTGACTCCCAAGGTCCGCCGCCCGCTGTCCCGGACACCCGGGGCGGTGGCCGTCTCCCGGCCCCGCTTCGGGCCCGGGGCGGTCCCCCTTCCGGGCCGGTGCGGTCCCGCCCGCGTCCCGCCCGCGTCCCGGGCGCGGTCCCGGACGCCCGGGGCGCGGTCCCGGTCCGGTCAGAACGGCTGGGGTTCGAGGTCCCGGTCGATCTGCAGCCATTCGAGAACGGACCGCAGGTGCGGGTGCTCCTCTCCCAGGAGGCGGGTGATCGCGGCCAGTGCCTCCGACCGCAGCTCGACGGCCTCCTGCCGGCGGCCCTGGCGGCGCAGGGTGACGGCCAGGTTCGCCCGGCAGACCGCGGTGTCGGGATGCTCCTGGCCGTACCGCTCGGACAGTCCCCGGAGAGCGGCTCGGCCCAGCTCCTCGGCCTGCTCCTGGTCCCCGGCCGCGGAAAGGGAATTGGCCAGGGTGAGCATGGCGTTCAGCGTGGACGGGTGATCCGGCCCGACCGTGGAGGTCAGTCCGCGGACCGCCTCCTGCCCGAGCGGGACGGCCGCTCCGAGGTCGCCGCAGCGGCGCCGGTACAGCCCGAGGTTGGCGGCACAGGCGAGGGTGAAGGGGTGCAGCGGGCCGAACCGCCCTCGGTGGCCTTCGTAGGCGCCGCTCGCGAGGTCCCGAGCCGCCTCGTGGTCGCCGCAGGCGCCGAGGATCGCGGCCAGGTCGAGCGCGGAGGCCAGTGCGGCGGGTGTGTCCGGGCCGTGCGGTTGCAGGTGGCGGTGGTAGGTGTCCTCGGCGAGCTGCCGGGCCTCCTCGGTCCGGCCGAGCAGGCGCAGGCCGACGGCGAGCGAGTCGGCGGTGCTCAGGCATTCCGGCGCGTCCTGACCGAGGACCTCGTGGAGCTGGGTGAGAGCCTCCCGGAGGACCTCCGACGAGGAACGGTAGTCGCCGAGTTCACGCAGCCCCCGGGCCCAGTTGGCCTTGCTGACGAGGGTGGCCGGGTGCAGCGGGCCGAGGACGGTCGTCCGTCGCTCGAAGGTCTCCCGGTCGAGGTCGCGGGCGGTCGTCAGGTCGCCGGTCAAGCGGTGGTCGAGTGCCAGGTCGTTGGCCGTGGACAGGGTGAGCGGGTTGTCGTCCCCGAACAGCTCGCGGAACTGTTCGAGGGTGCCGAGGTCGAGGGCCAGCGCGGCGTCGAAACGACCGGTGGCCCGCCGGTCGGCGGCGAGCGAGCCGGCGGTCATCAGGGTGTAGGCGTGGTGTTCGCCGAAGGCGGCCCGTTGGCGTTCCAGCACGCCTTCGTCCAGGGCGAGGGCCTCGGTGTAGTCGCCCCGGGAGCGCAGCACGGCGGCCAGGTGGTAGCGGAGCACCAGCGTCTGCCGGTCGTCCTCGCCCAGTTTGGTGCTCCAGTGCGCGTCCAGTGTCCGGCCGAGCTGGAGCGCCGCGTCCAGGTCCCCGCGGGTCCGGAGGTAGCGGACCCGGTCGATGAGGAGCAGCCGGGTGTCGGGGTCGTCGCAGTCCTGGGCCTCCGAGGGCATCAGGTGGGGCCAGATCCGGTCGTAGGCGGGCCAGTTGGCCGGGTCGTCGGTCTCGCCGACCACCGGTCGCGCCCCCGCGAGGACCAGGTGCACCGCGTGGCGGGCGGTCCGTCGTTCGTCCTCGGCCAAGGTGGCCAGCAGCGTCGACTGGACCAACCGGTGGACCTGAAGGGTCTGTCGGCCCGGATCCGCCTTGGCCAGGGCGAACCGGCTGATGGCCTGGATCACCGAGCCGAGCATGAACCGGTCGCCGAGGTCGGCGTCGTACGGGACGAGGGCGCGGACCATCTCGTCGCTGTAGAGAAGGGGCATCGCGATCGGCTCGGCGGACAGGAACGCGCAGAGCTGGAGCAGCCGGACGGCGGCCGGGGACTGTTCGCGCAGTCGGGCGATGGAGATGTTCCAGGCGGCGTCGGCCGGGGTCGGGTAGTCGGTGGGCGCGGCGGCCATGGACAGCACCCGGACGGACTCGGTGCGCAACTGCGCGAGATAGGCGGCGACGGTGGTGTCGGTCTCCGCCAGCCAGGCGGACGCGATCTCGACCGCCAGCGGCAGGTCACCGACCGCCTCGGCGACCTGCCCGGCCTCCTCGGGTGAGATGTCGGGCAGGCGACGGGCCAGGTGCTCGACGCTCTCGGCCCGCTCGAAGACGTCGACCTCCAGTGCCTCGGCCCGCCTCGACCAGCCGGAGTGGCGAGAGGTGAGCAGGATGTGACCGGAGCCGCCGGGCAGGTAGCGCACGACCTCGTCGACCTCGTCGGCGTTGTCGAAGACCAGCAGCCAGCGCGAGTGCGGTTCACCGCGCCCCAGCGCGTCGCGGGCGGCTTCCATGGCCGCGCTGACCGAGTCGCCGACCTGGAGGCCGAGCCGCTCCGCCAGTTCGGCGAGGGCGACGGTGATCAGCTCGGACTGTTCGGCACTGATCCACCACACCAGGTCGTACTCGGCCGCGAAGCGGTGCGCGTACTCCAGGGCGATCTGGGTCTTGCCGATGCCGCCGAGACCCAGCAGCACCTGGACACCGGCCGGCGTCGACCCGGCTCCGCCGCTGAACCGGTCGCGCAAAAGGTCCAGGACGGCCGTACGTCCGGTGAAGTACGGGTTGCGGGGAGGCATTTCCCAGACCGTGGGCCGTCGGCCGGGGAAGCGAGGGGCGTCGCCGCCCGGTTCCGCTGCCGGGGTACCGGGCAGTCCCAGGGCGGCGAGCAGGACCTGCACGGCCTCCGCCTCGTCGAGGCCGACCAGATCGACCGGGTTCCGGTGGCTGACCGGCAGGCTGAACCGGGTGTCGTCGACCCGGACCGGGACCAGCGGACCTCGGTCGCCGGCGGGGTCGTACTCCGCCGTCCGCTCCCACAACTCCTGGAGTCGGCGCGAGTTCTGGGACGCGCCGGAGAGGACGGCCACGGTCCTGGCCCCGGTCTCGGCCCCGGCCCCGGCGTCGGTCGTCACCCGGCAGCCCGCCCGGGTGAGGACCGCTCCGATCCAGTCCGCCCAGGTCCGGTCCGCGTCGAGGCAGAAGAGCAGGAGGTCCTCGGGAACGGCCGGGCGGCGCCGGGTGAAGGCGTCCAGGTGGCGCAGCCGCACCTCCTCGTCCAGCGGCGGCAGGGTGGTGACCCGGCCGTCGGTCAGGACGGAGACGAGCCGCTCGAAGGCGGTCAGGACGGTGCCCGGACGGTCTGGACGGTCTGGACGGTCTGGGCGTTCGGGGCGTTCGTCGGGGGGCGCGAGGATCGACTCGAAGGCGTAGTAGGGCCGGTAGGGCACCTCCACCGCGCACCAGTAGTCGGTCAGCTCCTCGTCGGTCAGGCCGGCCGGAAGACCGGCGAAGCGCTGCCGGGCGTGGGACCGGCCGGCGTCGGCCTTCTCCTTCTCGCCGTCGTCGACGCGAGTGGGCACGGGCAGGACCCGGACGCCCTCGTCCCGGTCGCTCCGACGGACCTGCTGAGCCACCCGCGAGGCCCCGTCGATGGACTGGACGCTCATGGTGAAGCAGACCACCAGGTCGTCCGGCAGCCGGACGGCGCAGAGGTCGGTGGCGTGGGACCGGCCGGTGGGGGCGTCGATCAGGACGTAGTCGTAGTGGTGGCGGAGGTCCTGGCCCAGGGCTTCGACGAGGTCGTCCGTCGCGGCCCTGCTGAGGAGGTCGTCCGCACCGTCGGCGAAGGCGTCCCCTGCGGTGAGCAGGTCGAGCCGCCCGTTGCCGGGGAGCCCGGTCCGTCGGAGGGGGCGGACGTGGTCGAGGACGCAGGCGGGGCGTGCCACCGGGTCCTCGGGCGCGTCCAGGGAACGGAGCAGGCCGACGAGGTGCCGGCCAGCGGCGGCGGTGTTCTCGGCTTCCGTGCGCTCGGCTTCGGGGTCCTCGGCTTCGAGGAAGGGGTGGAAGGTGTGGTGCAGACCCGGTGCGGCGAGGTTCCAGTCGACGGCGAGCACCCGCAGGCCGTTGGCGGCCAGGATCCAGGCACAGCTCGCCGTGATCGTCGTGCGCCCGGTGCCGCCCTTGTAGGAGTAGAAGGTGACGACCCGGCCGTTGGCGCTGGGAGTGGTGTGGGCGGGGTCCGGTTCCCGCTCGGTTCGGCCGGGAGCCGGTCCGAGGGGTGCGGCCGCCCGGGCGTCCCACGCGTCGGCGAGACGCCTGACCGTGCGGTCACCCTCCTCGTTGATCGCGCCCAGCCGCTCCAGCGCCCGGTCGATGTCCTCGCCGAGCGGATCCTCGGTGCTCCCGGCGGGCGCGAGTGGAAGGTCCGTCCGGTGGTCGCCGGGCCGCCCGCCGTCGGAGTCCTGGAGCAGGGCGACCCGTTCGGTCAGCCGGCCCATCTGGTCGAGCACCTGGGAGAGCAGCCCCTCGACCTCGGTGCGCCGGGTCTCGGCCCGGACCAGTTCGTCCATCGCCCGCCGTTCGCGGTCGTGGGCGTCGACCAGCTGCCGCTGGGTGGAGACGAGGCGGGCGAGTTCCCGTCGGTGCCCCAGCAGCCGGTTGCGTTCCTCGGTCAGCTCGCCGACCCGGTGCTGCAGTGTGGCCAGCATGATCAGGAGGACGGTGACGATCTTCTCGGTGTTCTCCAGGGCCAGCCGGAGTTCGTCGCGCTGCTCCTTGGCCTGGCCGAGTTGGTGGTAGAGGGCCTCCAGATAACCGTGCTGCTCCTCGATGCTCCCACCGGGCAGGCCGCCGCCGGGCAGGCCGCCGGGGCGGGTGCGGGGCGGAGCGGGGTGGCGGGCGGCCTCCAGGAGGTTGAGGGCCCGGCGGAGGTCGCGCGGGTCGCGGGTGGTGGCCGCCACGAGCGCGCGGACGAACTGTTCGGTGGGCACGCGGCCGGAGAGGTTGCCGCTCACGGTGCCGGGTGCCCGCCCGACCGTCCGGGCGACGTCCGCCACCGTCCGCCCGGCGGCGACCACCAGGTGGCGGAGGAAGTCGGCGAGTTCCTCCGCCTCGGGGCTCTCCGCCCGGACCGGGCCGAACGGGCGGCCGCCCTGGTTCGCCTGCGCCACTCGTCCCCCCGGACCCCGCCCGACCGACAGCTCGTTGTTCGGCATTATCACCGAACAACCACCGGTTGTTCGGCCCGTTGCCAGGGGTGTCCCGGTGAACAACGGCGATGAACTCGTCCGCCTGTCAGCGTCGTTCCCGAAGACCTGAGCCGGGAGGGCCGTCCCGGCGGGAACGGAGAATCCGACATGACCGTGCTGACCCTCACTCCGCGTACGCTCGGCCCGCTGCAGCGGGTGCTGCTGGTGGCCCTGCTCGCCCCCGTCCTGGCGGTGGCCGTGCTGGCGACCGTGCCCGCCCTGCTGGTGCTGCCCTTCCTCCGGGACGGGGACCGGCGGGTGGCCAGCCTGCTGCGCACCCACACGGCGGCCCTGTCCGCCCTGCTGGCGGGGAGCCGTCCGGACCCCGCCGGACCTCCGGCGGGGCCGCGCCGACGGGGTCGGTCGTGAGCCCGGGCCGGGGCGGGCCCGGGGCCGGAATCAGGGCCGGAGTCAGGGCCGGGGCCGGGGCGGTCGTGCGGCCGCCGCGCGGGCGAGGTGCGGGAGGAAGGCGGTGACGGCGGGAGGCGCGGAGCGGGTCCGGAGCGTCGCGGTGCGGACCAGGCGGACCGGGGTGTCCTCGGGGTGGAGCGGGACGAGCGCGATGTCCGGTCGGGTGGCGCGGGCGGCCAGGGCGGGGATCAGGGTGGCGCCGAACCCGGCGGCGACCAGGCCGAGTTTCGCCGTCCAGGCGCCGACCTCGTAGGCGATCCGGGGCTGGAAGCCGCTGCGGACACAGGCGGCGAGCAGGGTGGACTCGGCCCGGCTGCTGGCGGCGATCCAGGGCTCGTCGGCGAGTTCGACGAGCCGCAGCCGCTCCCGGCCGGCGAGCGGGTGGTCCGGGGGGAGGGCCACCAGCACCGGGTCCTCGGCCAGGGGGCGGAGGTCGAACAGCTCGGTGTCGTAGGGGTGTCCGGGGTAGCCGGCGACCACCGCGAGATCGATCGCGCCGTCCCGCAGCCGGTCGAGCAGTTGTGCCGAGAGGCCCTCGGCGAGGGAGATGCCGATCCCCGGATGCGCCGTCCGGAAGGCTGCCAGCGCGGCCGGGACGAGGGCGGCGTTGGCACTGTCGAAGGCGCCGATCCGCAGGCGGCCGAGGCCGAGGCCGGTGAGCGCGGCGAGGTCGCGGCGGGTGCCGTCCAGCCGGTCCAGCAGTGCCTCGGCGTGCGGCAGCAGCGTCCGGCCGTGTTCGGTGAGGCGGACGCCGCGGGCCAGCCGGTCGAACAGCTGGACACCGAACTCCGCCTCCAGGGTCGCGATCTGACGTGATATCGCGGACTGGGTGAACCCCAGCTGCTCGCCGGCGGCGGTGAACGAGCCCAGTCGGGCGGTGGTGCGGAAGACGTCGAGCCAGGCCATGTCCATTCCGCATGGCTACCATGCGGGACAATCGCTTGTCGCCTGGCTCGGCGGTTCCTAGCGTGGAGCCATGGAGAAGATCGCATTTCTGGGCCTCGGCCGGATGGGGCTCCCGATGGCCTGCCGACTCGCTTCCGGCGGCTATCCGTTGACGGTGTGGAACCGGACGCCCGGCCGGGTGCCGGAGCCGGTGGAGGGGCTGGTGGAGGCCGCGGACCCGGCGGCGGCGGTGCGTGGCGCGGGCGTCGTGGTCACCATGCTGGCCGATCCGGCGGCGCTGGCGGCCGTCGCGCGGCAGATCGTGGCCGAACTGGAGCCCGGCACCGTGTGGGTCGACATGTCCTCGGTGGGCCCCGGGGCGGTGGCCGAGGTGAGGGACCGACTGCCGCACGGCGTGGGCCTGGTGGACGCACCGGTGCTGGGCAGCGTCGGACCGGCCGGGACCGGCGGGCTGACCGTCCTGGTGGGCGGCGGGCCGGTGGACGTGGAGCGGGTCCGCCCCGTGCTGGAGCGGCTCGGCCGGGTGGTCGACTGCGGTGGCCCCGGGGCCGGTGCGGCGCTCAAGCTGGTGGCGATCGGGGCGATCGTCGGGGGAGTGGCGGTGGTCGCCGAGGCGCTGGCCCTGGCCGGATCGCTCGGCCTGCCCGAGGAGTTGGCGGCCGGGGTGCTCGCCGCCGGGCCGCTCGGGGGGCTGGTGGCACGGGCCCGGGCCGTCGACGCCGACTTCCCGGTGCGGCTGGCGGCCAAGGACCTGGCGCTGGCGGGCGGCGGGCCGGTGCTCGGCGCGGTGCGCGAACGGCTGCTCGCCCACCCGGAGTTGGCCGAGCTGGATCTCGCGCGCTGGGTGGACGCGGTCCGCGCCGGGGGCTGAGGGCGGTTCGGGGGCCGGCCGGGCCGGGTGCTGAGCCCGGCTCGCACGGGCAGGCCGTGCCGCGGGCCGGGGTGTCCGTCCGCCTCGGGGGAGGACGGGCACCCCGGCCGCGGCCGTCAGCCGGCCCAGCGGGTGACGGCGAAGCCGGAGCCCTCGCGCCGCACCTCGGCGGCGCCCGTCCCGGCGAAGTGCGCCGGGACGACCAACTCGTGCTGGTCGGCGGCCCGTTCGAGGACGCTGCGCCGGGTGGCCGCGGCCATGGCCGGGTCCTCGCAGAAGCAGCTGTTGCACTCGGGGCGGGCCAGCTGGAGCGGGCTGTGCAGCAGGTCGCCGACGAACACCGCCCGCTCGCCGCGCGAGTCGAGCCGCAGGACCGAGGAGCCGGGGCTGTGGCCGGGGGCGGGCTCCAGGGTGAGGGCCTCGTCGAGCCGGACGCCCTCCGTCCACAGCACCGCCCGGCCCGAGCGGACCACCGGCTCGATGCTGTCGGCGTAGAGCAGCCGTCGCTCCTCCTGACGGGTCGCCGGACCGGCGCGCCCGGGCCCGTCCGGGGCGAAGGAGGCGTGGTCGGCGGCCGGCAGGTAGTAGACGGCATTGGGGAAGGCGGGCACCCATTCACCGTCCCGCTCCACGGTGTTCCAGCCGACGTGGTCGGCGTGCAGATGGGTGTTGACCACCACGTCGACGTCCTCGGGCCGCACGCCGGCGGCCGCGAGCAGGTCGAGGAAGTCGCTGTCCCGCTCGTGGAAGAGCCGGTTGTGCGGGCGTTGCCTGCGGTGCCCGACGCCGGTGTCGACCAGGACGGTGCGGCCTCCGTGGCGGACCACCCAGCTCTGCAGGGCGCCGAGATGGGTGTCGTCGGCGCGGTTCCAGTGGTCGGGTGCGAGCAGCTCCGCGTTCCGCTCCCAGTCCTCGGGCGTCGCGCCGGGCACGATGTCGGCGGAGGGCATGAACGCCCCCTCCCACTCCCTGACCCGCAGTACCTCGGCCTCGCCGAGCACGATCCGTTCCATGGTCCCTCCCGTGGTGCCGTGCGCTGTCGTTCCGTCGACGATTCCGATCCTAGGAGGGGTCTACTGAGCGGTTCAATGCGCGAATGACTCGATCCGATATGTGATCGGCTCACCGATGTGCCGCTGCGGCTATTCTGCGGGCATGGACGTGGTGAGCGACGCGATCGCGGCGGTCCGGATCGGACGGCCCTCCTCCAACCGGCTGCGGGTCGGCGGGGCGTGGTCGGCCCGGATCCCCGCCTACGAGGGCGCCGGCTTCCACGTGGTGCTGGAGGGCGGCTGCTGGCTGCTGCCGGACGGTGGTGGGCCCGTCCGGCTCGGGGCGGGGGACGCCGTCCTGCTGCCGCACGGGACGGGCCACGTGCTCGCGTCCGCGGCGCTGGACCGGGACGCGGCGGCCCTGGCGGTGCCGATCGAGCGGCTGCTCGCGGCGGCCCGGCCGACGCCGCCGGTGCCGGAGGGCCCGCACGGCGGCGCTCCAGGGGCGTTGCCGGTGCTCGGTGCCGTGAGCGGGTCGATCGCCGAACTGCTCTGCGGGAAGTACCGCTTGGAGCACAGCCGGACGCACCCGCTGATGCTGGAGCTGCCGGACGTGGTGCATCTGCCGAACCGGGTCGGGGCCCACCCCCAACTCCGGGCGGCGGTGGATCTGTTGGGTGGTGAACTGGCCGCCGACGGGGCCGGTGGGGCGTTGGCGGTGCCGAGCCTGATCGATCTGCTGCTGGTGTACATGCTGCGGGCCTGGCTCGCGTCGCCCCCGGACGCGGGGGCGGAGCCCGTCGCGGGCGGCCGCTGGCCCGCCGTGCTCGGGGACCGGGTGGTGGCGGGTGCCCTGCGGGCCCTGCACGAGGATCCGGCACGGGGGTGGAGCGTCGAGGAGCTGGCCGCGAGCACGGGTGTCTCCCGGGCGACGCTGACCCGTCGGTTCACCGCCCTGGTCGGCCGGGCGCCGATGGCCTACCTGGCCTGGTGGCGGATGACCCGGGCGGCCGCGCTGCTGCAGCAGACCGCCGATCCGCTGGACGTCATCGCCCGGCGGGTCGGTTACGCGACGCCGTACGCGCTCTCGCACGCCTTCAGCCGGCAGTTCGGGACGACCCCGGGCCGCTACCGGGACCGGATGGCCGCCCAATTCGCTGACGGATGATCAAACTCTTGAACGTTTGAGTGTGACCGCCCTGTCCCTGTCAAGAGGGCCTCGTGCTGCCGTCGGGGTGGCGGTATGTGCAGCGAACGATCGTTTGCCCACCAGGTACGTACCAGGTCACGGCTATTGATCGTGGGCGATTCGTCCTTTTCTGTCATGTCCTGTCAGGTCTTGACTCGGAGGATCCTCCAAGTTTCAACCCCTGGTTGGTGTTCATGAAGATAACGAATGGGCAGGGATTCCTCGGAGCTTGAATTTACTTATTGACGACACAGGACGGCGCCGGGTTAACTCCTGCCACCTCGCCGCAGAGTTGCGGCCCCTGTCACGGAGGCATCCACCCCATGAACGCAACGATGCGTCGCGTCCTCGTCGGCACCGCCGCGGTCTCGATGGCCCTCTCGCTGGCCGCCTGCGGCAAGGCCGGCGGCGACAAGAAGGACAGCGCGAGCTCCGGGGACTCCAAGTCCATCGGCCTGCTGCTGCCGGAGAACGCCTCCTCCACCCGTTACGAGTCCTTCGACCGTCCGTTCATCGAGGCCAAGGTCACCGCCCTCTGCCCGGACTGCAAGGTCCGCTACAGCAACGCCGAGGGCAGCGCGGCCAAGCAGAAGCAGCAGTTCGACACCCTGATCGCCGAGGGCGTCAAGGTGATCGTCCTCGACGCCTTCGACGCCAAGTCCACCCAGGCCTGGGTCAAGGAGGCGGCCGGCAAGGGCGTCAAGGTCGTCGCCTACGACCGCCTCGCCACCGGCCCGGTCTCCGCCTACGTCTCTTTCGACAACGAGAAGGTCGGCGAGCTCCAGGGCCAGGCCCTGCTGGACGCCCTCGGCGCCAAGGCCGCGGACGCCAACATCGTGATGATCAACGGTGACGAGGCCGACCCGAACGCCGCGCTGTTCAAGTCCGGTGCCCACAAGGTGCTGGACGGCAAGATCAAGAAGGTGGTGTACGAGCAGTCCGGCGAGTGGAAGCCCACCGTCGCGGGCCAGAAGACCGGCGCCGCCATCACCCAGCTGGGCAAGGACGGCTTCCAGGCCGTCTACTCCGCCAACGACGGCATGGCCGGCGCGATCATCACCCAGCTCAAGGCGGCCGGTGTCAACGTCCCGGTCGGCGGCCAGGACGCCGGCCTCGACGCGATCCAGCGGATCGTCGCCGGGGACCAGGCCTACACCATCTACAAGGCGTACAAGCCGCTCGCCGACAGCGCCGCCGAACTCGCCGTCAGCCTGCTCCAGGGCAAGGACGTCAAGGCCGTCGCCTCCGCCACCGTGGACAGCGACACCGACAAGGGCATTCCGGCCAAGCTGCTGGACCCCAAGGTCGTCACCAAGGCCAACATCACCGACACCGTCGTCGCGGACGGGCTCTACAAGGCGGCCGACATCTGCACCGCCGACTACGCCGCCGCCTGCGCCGCCGCCGGCCTGAAGTGACCCCGGGCCGCTGACGTCCGGCCGCCGACGGTCGGTGGCCGATGTCCGGCGACCGACCCCCGGCCGGCGTGGTCCGGCAACCGACCCCCGGCCGGCGTGGTCCGGCCGCCGACGGCCGGCCGACGTCCGTCCGGCGCCCTCGCGCGGCGCCGGACGGCGGCCCGCCCCGCCGTCGCCCCCCGTTCCCACCCCTCCCCTCCCCGCCACGCACACCCCCGCAGGAGATGGTTCACGTGACAGGCGCACCCGTACTGGCGCTGCGCGCGGTCTCCAAGCGCTTCGGCGCTGTCCAGGCACTCACCGACGTCGACCTCG
Source organism: Kitasatospora sp. NPDC089913 (assembly GCF_044748625.1). Classification (NCBI taxonomy): domain Bacteria; kingdom Bacillati; phylum Actinomycetota; class Actinomycetes; order Kitasatosporales; family Streptomycetaceae; genus Kitasatospora; species Kitasatospora sp. NPDC089913. The sequence goes on from NZ_JBIVGI010000017.1 coordinate 103,010, forward strand.
ACGTCCACGCCGGTGAGGTCGTCGCGCTGGTCGGCGACAACGGTGCCGGAAAGTCCACGCTGGTCAAGACGATCGCCGGGGTCCACCCCATCGACGAGGGCACCATCACCTGGGAGGGCCGCCCGGTGCGGATCGGCCGCCCCCAGGACGCCCAGGCCCTCGGCATCGCGACCGTCTACCAGGACCTCGCGCTCTGCGACAACCTCGACGTCGTCGCCAACCTCTTCCTCGGCCGTGAGCTGCGTCGCCGCGGCACCCTGGACGAGGTCGCCATGGAACGGCGCGCCAAGGAGCTCCTGGACACCCTGTCGATCCGCATCCCGAGCGTGCGGATCCCGATCGCCGCGCTCTCGGGCGGCCAGCGCCAGGTGGTCGCCATCGCCCGCGCCCTGGTCGGCGACCCCCGGATCGTCATCCTCGACGAACCGACCGCCGCCCTCGGTGTCGAGCAGACCGCGCAGGTCCTGGACCTCGTCGAACGGCTGCGCCAGCGCGGCCTCGGCGTCATCCTGATCAGCCACAACATGGCGGACGTCCGCGCGGTCGCCGACACCGTCGCCGTGCTGCGGCTCGGCCGCAACAACGGCGCCTTCCCGGTCGCCGGGACCACGCCCGAGGAGATCATCTCCGCCATCACCGGCGCCACCGACAACGCCGTCACCCGGCGCCAGGCACGCATCGCGGAGGAAGCGAAGTGAGCACCAGCCAGACCACCCCCGTCGCCGACACCCCGGCCCCCGCCGTCGACCCCCGGCTGCTGGTCCGCCAGGGCGGCGTCGCCGGCTACGCCGACGAGTTCCGCCGCAAGATCCGCAGCGGTGAACTCGGCGCCCTGCCCGTCGTCCTGGGCCTGATCCTGATCGCGATCATCTTCCAGAGCGTCACCGGCCACTTCCTCCAGGCCGACAACCTGACCAACATCACCAAGTGGATCGCCGGCTACGGCCTGATCTCGGTCGGTGTCGTCTTCGTCCTCCTGCTCGGCGAGATCGACCTCTCGCTCGGCTCGGTGGCCGGCGCCTGCGCCGCCGTCACCTCCGTGCTCGCGGTGCGCCAGGGCCTGAACGAGTGGCTGGCGATCCTCCTCGCCCTGCTCACCGCCGGTGCGATGGGCGCTCTGCACGGCTTCTTCTTCGCCCGCATCGGCGTCCCCGCGTTCGTCGTCACCCTGGCCGGCATGCTCGCCTGGAGCGGCCTCCAGGACTACGTGCTCGGCAAGCTCGGCACCGTCAACAACATCAACGACGGCGTCGTCGCCCACCTGGACAACTACTTCCTCGGTGACGGCGACATCCTCTTCGCCTGGCTGCTCGCCGTCGTCGCCGTCGCCGGGTACGGCGCCGCCCAGGTGCTCACCGCCCGCCGCCGCACCGCCGCCGGCCTGCCCGCCAGGCCGGTGGGCGAGATCGCGCTGCGCACCGGCGCCCTGGCCGTGGTCGCCCTGGTCTCCGCCTGGACGCTGAACCAGGACAGCGGTCTGCCGCTGCCGCTGGTGGTGCTGGTCGGCGTGGTCGCGCTCACCGACTTCGTGCTCCGCCGCACCTCCTACGGCCGGCAGATCTTCGCCGTCGGCGGTGGCATCGAGGCGGCCCGTCGGGCCGGCATCAACGTGGCCCGGGTGCGGATCTCGGTCTTCATGATCTCCGCGATGCTGGCCGGCCTCGGCGGCCTGTTCATCGCCTCCCAGCAGGGTTCGGCGGACAAGCTGCTCGGCAGCGGCAATGTGCTGATGAGCGCGATCGCGGCGGCCGTCATCGGCGGGACCAGCCTCTTCGGCGGCCGGGGCAGCACCTGGTCGGCGCTGCTCGGCATGCTGGTGATCCAGTCGATCACCACCGGACTGGACATGGTGCACGCGGCCCAGGCCATCCAGTACATGATCACCGGTGCGGTGCTGCTGGCCGCGGTGGTGCTCGACTCGGTCTCCCGGCGCACCCAGAAGTCCGCCGGCCGGGGCTGAGCCCGGCGACACGCCCTGAACGGCCCGGTCCCCACCCCCACGGGGACCGGGCCTCCGGCGTGCCCCGGCCCGTCCGCCCGGGTGCCCCGGCGCCGTCCCGGTCGTCCCGCTCGGGACGTTCGTCCCTGTCGCCGGGCCCGTCCGGCCCCGCACCCTGGACTGCGGGCCGCCGACCCACGAAGTCCGGCCGCCCCGACGAACCCGGGCCCCGAGTGTGAGGACGTACCGCCGCCCATGCCCGCCGAGACGATCGTGCACCGTCTGGTCGACGCCTTCTTCACCCACTGCCAGGAGTGCGGCGAACCGCGTGACAGCAACTGCCACCCCCGCGCCCACTGGCGCCTCTACCTCGACCTCGACGCGGAGACCCTGACCCGGATCCGCCACTGGGCGCTCGACCCGGACAGCCCCGTCGGTACCGAGACCGAACGTGCCGTGCTGCTGCACTGGCTGGACGCCCAGGAGGCCTGAGCCCCGGCGCCGGCGCCCGTCGTTCCCCCGTTCCGGCCGCCGCGCCGGTGCTGCGGACCCGCCGGCGGCACCTCCGCTCGGCAGGCCATGACCTCCGAGGTAATCGACCCTCCGCACCCCCCGGGGCAGGGTGATCAACACCGGCCGGGAAGATCCCCGGACCGGTGCTGACACCATCGGAGGGGTTCGACATGACCGCAGTTCGCAGGCCCGCCCGCCGTCCGGCACGCCGCGGTCGGACCACCCTGTTCGCGGCCGCGACGGCCGGCGCGGTCGCGTTCGGTACGGTCGCCGCCACCGGCGCCACCGGCGCCACCGCCGGCACGGGCGACCCGGCGGCGCCCGGCGCGATCGCCGAGTGCGCGGGTCTTGAGCGCGAGGTGGAGCGGCTGGAGGGCCGGTTCACCCCCAACGCCTGTGCTTTCGTCCGCCGCCAGATCGCCTTCGGTGCGACACCGACCGGCACCGCGCCGAAGGACGGCGAGTTCGAGCACCCCCGGGTCCTGGCCTACCGCTCGGTCTTCGACGACTCGGCCACCCTCTGGGAGGCCGGCGGCATCCCGCAGCGCGGACCGGAGGCGATCAGTGCCGCGATCATCGGCTCGCTGCAACTCGTCCCGGACTTCCGCTACCGCGGCACCGAGGTGGTCGCCGACGGCGCGGTCGTGATGTTCGGCCAGTGGAACGAGGCGACCGTCAACGGCCACCCCGTCGCCTTCCCGCAGATCGCCCGGAACGTCCTCTCCGACGACGGCCGGACGATGCAGGCCCGCCGCTACTACGACCGGTACGAGCTGGTCCGGCCGGTCGCGCCCGAGCTGCGTCCGCTCTTCGCCGGCGTCGCGGACCCGGCCGGCCCGGCCGGTCGCCCGGGCCGGCACGGTCCGGAGCCCTTCCGGGCCGGGGAGATCACAGCCCGGCTCGCCGCCTGGAACGGCGAGGACGTCGCCGCGCTGGTCGGCCGGACGGCCGGCGCACGGCTCGAAGGCCCCGGCCTGACCGCTCCGCTCGGCACCACCCAGGGTGCGAGCGAGTACCTCCGGCGGCTCTTCGCGCAGGCCGACGTCCGGTTCGAGGCGGGCCAGGTCGCCTTCGGCCGGACGACGACCTTCGTCGAGTGGCACGGGAAGGCCGTCCCCGAGTGGAGCAAGGACCCGGTGACGGGGAAGGGGACGGAGGTGCCGTTCGGCATCGTCGAGCGGTTCGGGCCCAAGGGCGAGTGGGAGCTGTCCTTCGACACCCTGCCGCTGATCGCCGACCGGGCCACGATCGGGGCGCTCTACAAGCGGATCCTCCCGCCCACCCCCGCTCGCCCGTTCTGACGCGACCGGGCCCGTCCTGAGGCGACCGGCCGGTCCCGGCCGTGCGGCCCGTCAGCGCCGCCCGGCCGGGGCCGCGCGCCCGGCGTCGGCCGGCCCGGCCTGCGGGTGCTGGTCGAGGGAGTCCGCGCGGAAGTCGCCCGCGAGAACGGCACCGTCGGGGATCCGAGGCCCTAACCCCCGCCACGCCGGGCGAGCTCCAGGGCCTCGCGCAGGTGGCCGTCCGCCGCGGTGAGCAGCCGGGCGGCGGTCGGGGCGCCGACCCCGGCGAGGACGACCAGGACGGCGGCCTTCGCGTCCCCGCCGGTGGCCGCCAGGGCCCGCCGCGCCGTCTCCTCGTCCGCACCGGTGATGTCGGCCACGATCCGCCGTGCGCGCTCGCGGAGCTTGGCGTTCCCGGCCCGGACGTCGACCATCAGATTTCCGTACGTCCGACCGAGCCGGACCATGACCGCCGTCGAGATCAGGTTCAGCACCAGCTTCTGCGCCGTGCCCGCCTTGAGCCGGGTGGACCCGGCCAGCACCTCGGGCCCGGTCTCCACCTCGATCCCCAGCTCGGCGGCCGCGACCAGCGGCGACCCGGCCGTCCCCGCCAGCCCCACGCCCAGCGCCCCGGCCCGGCGCGCGTCGCGGACCGCCGCCACCGTGTACGGGGTGCGCCCGGAGGCGGAGACGCCGACCACCGTGTCCTCGGGCGTCAGCGCGAGCGCGGCCAGGTCGGCCACCGCCAGCTCCGGGCGGTCCTCCGCGCCCTCCACCGCGCGCACCAGCGCCGCCGGGCCGCCCGCGATCAGCCCGACCACCAGACCGGGGTCGGTGCCGAAGGTCGGCGGGCACTCGCTCGCGTCCAGCACCCCCAGTCGCCCGGCCGTCCCGGCGCCCGCGTAGACCAGCCGCCCGCCCCGCCGCATCCGGGCGGCGACGGCGTCCACCACGACGGCGATCCTGGGCAGCTCCCGGGCCACCGCCCCGGCCACCGTGCGGTCCTCGGCGTTCAGCAGCCGCAGCAGTTCCGGCGTGTCCATCCGGTCGATCCCGGCCCACTCCGGTCGGGCCGCCTCGGTGACCGGCCGGTCGGTGTTCTCCATACGCTGCCCCTCCCCGCCCGCGCCCGCCGCCAACCGGACGGGGCGGGACGGAGACCGCGACGGGCCAGGGGGTTGGCCGCCACGCCGGTGGAGCGCTCTTGGTCGTGCGCGCGCCGCCGGGCCGATCCTCGCCGCCGGGCCGTTCCTCGCCGCCGGGCCGTTCCTCGAGAGCCGGGGTCGTCCCGCCGCCGCCGACCTGGGTCTCCCGGTCGCGCAGGCCGTTCCTCGAGAGCCCGCCCCGTCGGAAGGGACGTCAGCCGAAGAGCTTCAGGGCCAGCGCGGCGATCCCGGTGCCGGCCAGTACGAGACCGCCGGCCGTCAGCAGGGCGCCGCGCTTGACGTTGGCGTCCTTGAACCCTCCGTAGGTGCTGAAGTAGAGCACCAGGCCGTCCGCGCAGATCAGCGCGCCGGTGATGAGGAGGACGAACCCGACGCTGATGTAGTCCCAGTCGTCGTGGAAGACCCGCTGGAAGTGCCCCGGGTTGCGGGAGGCGAGCAGACTGCCGGCGACGGTGAGCAGGGCGGCTCCGGCGGTCGCCAGCCCGAACTGCTTGGCGATGCGTTCCAACATCAGTACTGCCCTGCCTCTACTGGGAATCGGGAAAGCCGCTGCCGGACGTGCCTGAGGTGGTGCGGGGACCACTGCTCCCGGACGGACACCCGCACGAGGGTCTCCCGGAGCCGGTCGACCTCGCGGAGCACCGCCCGTTCCTCGACCTGGATCCGGGACCGGAGCGGAGCGACGGACACGCGGCCGAGCACGGTGGCGGTCGTCAGGAGCGCGACGGCCGCCGCCGTGCCGAGGACCGGCCAGAGCGGTCCCGACCCGGCCGCGGCCGTGCCGAGGACGAGGGCCACCGCGCCGCCGCCGACGACGACGGCCCGCAGGACCAGCAGGTACCGCAGTCTGGCCCGCTCCGGTTCGAGCGCCGTGTACCGCCCCTCCGCCTTCACCAGGTCCTCTTCGAACCCGCCGCGCCGCTCGCGGCGGTCCCCGTGGTCCCCGCGCTCACCGGCGACCACGGCCGGCCCCGTTCCGCTCCGGGAGGAGCAGTTCCTGGACGGTGCGTCCGAGGTTGCGGCGGAGCGGGCCCAACTGAGGGTCGTCCAGCAGCGACCGCTGCGCGCCGAGCCCCGGAAGCGGCTTGTACCGGATCAGCCGGGAACTCATCGGGACCACGGCGATGCGCAGCCGGGTCTCCTTCTCCAGGTCGCGCATCAGTCTGCAGAACCTCGACTCCGCGCCGGGCCCGCCCGGTCCGCCGGGGATGTAGTAGTCGCGGGCCTCGTCCAGCCGGTCCCAGTAGAGGTCCGCTTTCGAGACGACGACGGCGAGCCACTCCAGCCGCTTCGCGACCTCCTTGTCGATGATCCGGTAGACGAGTTCCCGGAAGTCGGCGCGCTCCTTCTCCAGGTGCCACTCGCGCAGGTCCTCGGCGGTGACGGTGCCGTGCTCGTACTCCAGGGTCTCCTGGACCTCCTGCTGGACACCGCGGTGCCAGATCCGGTTGTGGCCCCAGCAGGTCACGTAGATGATGCCGCGCGGCGAGGCGTCGCCCAGCATCGTCTCCCGCATGGCCTGCTCGCGCTCGTGCGATGCCTGACCCGGGATCACCACCACGGAGAGGCGCAGTTGCTTGGCGCCGTCGATCCGCAGCAGGCTCTGGTGCTTCTCCGGACGGGGACTGATGGTGCTGTCGCTCGCGCCGCCCCGGTAGGCGAGGGAGAGCGACTTGTAGAGCACCGTCTTGCCGGCGCCGGGCTCGCCGAGGACCGCGATCGGGTTCACCGAGGCCCCGAGGCCGGTGGGTGTCAGCCGGACGCCCTCGTCGTCCTCGTCGTCGCCGTTCTCCACCGCCTCGTAGGCGTCCTGCCAGCGACGGCGAAGGTCGTCCCACACATCGGTCATCTCCCCCACCCGGGCGTGAGTGTGTACTGCCCCCTCAGGGTAGCGGCCGGACGTTCGCCGGGCGTCTCGATTCCGTCCCCGCCCGGACACGGAAGCATTCCATGTCGCGGTCTCTGCTGAACGGTCAATTGTTCTGTTGATCAATGCAGTTGATCGTTCATCGGCTCGACTCCGCCGGCGTCGAACTGGCTCTCGCGGGGCACGGAACGCCGCCCCTCGCCCTTCGGGGAGGCAGGGACGGCGTTCCGCGGTGTGGGGGGTGGGGGTCGGGTGGGGCCGTCAGGCCATCCAGAAGAAGACGGCGGTCATCCGCCGCTCCTCCAAGGTCAGGCCGTGGTACGAGGTGGCGCTGTGGATCAGGTTGGCGTGGTAGACGAGCAGGCGGTTGTAGCGGTTGGGGACGCGCACGTCCTCGGTGAAGGCGTCGGCCGGGACGCGGCGGGTGCCGAGCGCCTCGACCAGGTTGTTGTGGGGGGCGGTGACCAGGTTGCCGCCGAGCCGGCCGCCGGGGAACTGCTGGCGGTAGAAGCCGGTGCCGGCGTCCTTCGGCGCGCCGGGGCTGAGGTAGAGCACGGCCGCGAAGCGGCACAGCGCCCGGGAGTCGGTGTGCGGACGAGACTCCGACTCGGCGGTGCCCACCAGTTGGATGCAGTTGTGGTTGAGGGTGCCACCGCCAGGAGCGCTCTGCACCCAGAGCCGTGACGCTCCGGTGGCCTTGCGGACGAGCGCCTCCACCCGGGCCAGTTCGTCGGGCTCGAGACCGGGCATGGTGCGCAGTCCGGGCCAGGACTCCGGTCGGTAGGGGTAACCCTCGGTCCAGTCGTTGCGGTCGAGGCAGCGGCGGCGGACGCCGTCCGGGTCCGGCAGGACGTCGTCGAACACCCAGTAGTCGCGGCCGGGTGTGGGCTTGCGGTAGGGCAGCACCGGGAGCGCGGCTGTCCGTCCTGGGCCTGGGGGCAGTGGAGGCATGGGCCGACCATAGGAGCGAGGGTCCCCAACGTTCTGCCGTGAGCAGGTCAACCTTTCGTCAAGGTGTCCGCGGACGGAGGGTGGTGGCGCGGGAGGTGAGGAAAGGAGAGGGGACGGGAGGGGCGGTCAGCAGGAGCCGTCGGCGAGCACGTAGTAGCCGGGGCCGGTCCGGCGCAGGGTGTGGACGGTGAAGGTGTTCCAGAGCCCCATCGCCTGTCCGGAACCGAGCGCGTACACCAGGCCGCCGCTCAGGGTGGCCCGCCCGGCCGCCACCTGGTGGTAGTTGTCGGTGGTGTAGCACGGTGCCGGGCCGCCCGGTGCGGTGACGGTGACGGCGGCCGACCGGGTGCCCGCGGTGCCGTCGGCGGAGACCGCGGCCACCGCGTAGCCGTAGGCCGTGCCGGCGCTCAGACCGCTGTCGGTCCAGGTGGTGCCGGTCGGGTCCGCGACCGGGGCGCCGTCCCGGAAGACCCGGTAGGAGGCGGCGCCGGTGACGGGCTGCCAGCCGAGCGCCACGGTGTCGCCCCCGGTCGCGGTGGCCGTCAGCCCGCTCGGCGCGGGCAGCCCCGGGACCGTCGGCCCGCCGCCGTCCAGGCCCCAGAAGAGAGCGGTGTGGTAGCCGGAGCAGATCGCGTCCAGGAAGTACGCGCCGGTGGCCCCGCACCTGTCCGCTCCCGAGCCCGGGGCTACGGCCAGTCCGTGCCCCATGCCCGCGATCGAGTACAGCGCGACGGCGGGCCGCCCACCGGCGTCGTCGTAGCGGGTCTCGGTGGTGCCGCCGGGCAGGCTCCGGGTGCCGGAGGGGCTCTGGCCGATGCCCCACACCTCCGTCCACTGGTCGCGCAGTTCGGTGGCGTTGACCGGCCGGACGGTGGTGTCGGCCGTGCCCTGCCAGATCGCCACCCGGGGCCAGGGCCCGGGGTGGCCGGGGTCGGCGCGGCGGACCTTCTCCGCCCACTGGGCGGGCGTGAGCCGCTGGTCGTTGTTCTGGCAGGACGAGGCCGCGGACAGGGTGGCGGCGCAGTGCGCGGGCGGACCGGCGTCGACGGCCCCGCCGGCGAACACGTCCGGGTAGTCGGCCAGCAGGTCGGCGGCCATCCCGCCCCCGGCGGACAGGCCGGTGACGAACACCCGGCCGCGGTCCGTGCCGAAGAGGTCCCCGGCCCTGGTGACCATCTGGAGCACGGAGGCGGCCTCGCCGACACCGCGGGCGTTCTGCGCGGCGTCGAACCAGCGGAAGCAGGAGAGCGGGTTGTTGGTGGTGCCGGTCTGCGGGAAGACCACGGCGAAGCGGTAGCGGTCGGCGAGTTCGGGCCAGCCGGAGTGCCGGTAGTAGTCGTCGGCGGTCTGGGTGCAGCCGTGCAGGGCGACCACCAGGGGCGCGCCGCCGGGCAGCGCGGCCGGGGTGTAGGTGTACATCGCGAGGTTGCCGGGGTTGCTGCCGAACCCGGTGACCTGCTGGAAGGTGCCGTTGGTGGTGGATCGTGCGGAGGCGGAGGCGGAGGCGGAGGTGGCGGCGGGGGCTGGGGCGTGGGCGGGCGTCGGCGCGGTCGCGGCCGTCGAGGCGGTGGTGGGGAGCAGCAGCGTCGCCGCGGTGAGCAGCGCGACGAGGGCTGCGCGGGCTGCGCCGCCCGCCCGGTGGACGCGGCGGTCGGTCGGCGGGGCGGTCGATGGAGCGGTCGGCGGGGCGGTCGGCGGGGCGGTGGGGGACACGGCCATGGGGGACTCCGGGTGGGGGAGGAGTGCAGGACCTTGCCGTGCAGCGTGCCCGGGCCCCTCCCCGGTCGCCATGGCGCCAACGGCCGTCCCCCGGTGCCCGGTCGTGGGTGGTGCCGCCATGGCGGTACCACCCACGACCGGGGTGGGGTCAGGCGCCGGGGCTCAGCGCCGCGGCGACGAGTCCGCAGACGGCGACGAAGCCGCAGATCCCGAAGTTGACCAACTTGTGCGACAGGAAGACGGCGGCGAACTCGCGGATCGTCGCGCTCGGCCAGTAGTACCGGGCGGTGGGGGAGCCGCAGACCTGGCCGTTGACCCCGGTGGTGCGGGCCGTCAGGGCGGCCCGGAAGGCATGGAAGTTGTTGGTGACGACCACGCAGCGGTAGTCGGGCTTCGACCGCTCCATGATCTCCTTGCTGAACAGCAGGTTCTCCTCGGTGGTCCGGGAACGGTCCTCGCGCTCCAGGTGCTCGGCCGGGAAGCCGCGTTCGAGCAGGTAGTCCGCCATCGCGTGCGACTCCGGCACCTTCTCGTCCGGACCCTGGCCGCCCGAGGTGATCAGCACCGGCGGGTTGCCCCGTGCCGACTGCAGCTCGTAGAGCGCGCGGCCGAGGTCGAGCCGGCTGGCGAGCAGCGGCGGCACCCGGTCGCCGCCGATCAGGCCCGAGCCCAGTACCACCACGAAGTCCACCTCCTTGCGCGGCAGGTGGCGCTGGTAGAGGAAGGCGTAGCCGACGAAGCAGACGAAGAGGAAGGACACGTAGCCGACCACCAGGAGCGCGGTGGCGGCGAGGACGCCGAGGCGCGGGGAGTCGGTGACGACGGCTGCCCCGAGCAGACCGATCAGCCCGATGATGCCGAGGCCGGCGAGCAGCGAGAGCAGGTTCGCCGGGCGTCGGCCCTCCTTGCGGATCATCGTCACTCCGTTGGAGAGGAGGAACCAGACCAGGGCCACCGTGCCGACCGTCGGCAGCAGGGCGATGACGGCCACCGTCAGCTCGGCCACCAGGGTCGGCGCCCGGCGCACCTCCGCGATCAGCGCCAGGGCCAGCAGCGACACCCCGATACCGAGCAGGACGGCATTGCTGAACTTGCGTCGGTCGCGCAGGACTCCGATTCCGCAGAGGAGGAAGAAGAAGGCCGCTGGGGCATAGGCGATCATGTGCGTATCGTAGGGTCCCGCCGGGCGGCCCCGACCGCGGCCTCCTCGGCTGCGGGAGGCGCCCCGGTGACCTGGGGGCCGGTCGCCGCCGGGCCCTTGCCCGAGGAGTGCCGGCCGTCCGCCGGGCCGCCCGCCGGACTCTCCGTCAGGCCGTCCGCGTCGGTGCGGCACCCGATCCGGCGGACACCCGGGACGACGGCGGCCCCGCCACAGGCCAGCGCTACCAGGGCGGCCGTGACGAGCAGTGGCCCGGTGCTCCCCCAGGCGTCCGCGGCCAGCGGTGCGAGCGTGTACCCCAGCGGGGCGGCGGCGAGCGACAGCAGCCAGTCGTAGGAGGTGACCCGGGCCAGCACCTGCGGCGGGAACTCCTGCTGCACCACGGTCTGCCACACCGGGTTGAGGAAGCCCAGCCCGGTCATCGCCAGGGCGTACGAGGCGACGGTGACCGGTGCGGGCGCCGTCACTGCCAGGGCGACCAGCGGCAGCGCGTACAGGGCGAGGCCGAGGGAGGAGACCAGCAGCGGGCGCCGGGGCCGGAACCGGCCGGCGAGCAGCGAACCGGCCAGCACGCCGAAGGCGGCCGCCTGGGTCATCGCGATCCACACGCCCTCCCCGCCCATCCGCCGGGAGGCGATCAGCGGTCCGAGGGTGAGCAGGACGGCGGCTGCGCCGTTCCACACGGCATGGCCGATCAGGCTGGTCCAGTACCAGTCGCGCGAGCGGACCTCGCTCCAGCCCCGGACCAGGTCGGCGCGCAGCGACGACCTGCGCTCGGCCGGGGCACGGCGCACCTTCAGCCGCGTCAGCAGCGCGGCGCTGACCAGGAAGGAGGCGCCGTCCAGCAGGAACGCCCAGCCGGGGCCCGCGGTCAGGACGAGGAGGCCGGCCAGCGCCGGGCCGCCGAGCCGGGCGCCGTTGACGGCGGAGGCCAGCAGGGCGTTGGCGCGCAGCCGCTGCGGACCGTCCACGGCGGCCGCCACCAGCGGGCTGGCGGTCGGCATCGCGAACGCCGAGGCGATGCCGCCGACGGCCTCGGCGGCCGCGACGGCGGCGAGGCTGGGCCGGTCGCCGAGGAGTTCGACACCGACGGCGATCTGGGCGACGGCCCGGACCAGATCGGTGACGAGCGCGACCAGCCGGGGGTCGACCCGGTCCCCGACGACGCCGCCCAGGGGGAGCAGCAGCAGGCGCGGAACCATCGCGCAGCCCAGCACCAGGGCCAGCGCGGAGGAGGAGCCGGTCGCCCGGGTGACGGCGATGGCGAGGGCGGCGGGGACGACGGCGTCCCCCAGGGTGGAGATCGTCCGGCCGAGGAAGAGCAGTCGGAAGGCGGGCAGGCGCAGCGGGTGCGGGTGGTGGGTCGAAGTCACGGAAGCACTGTATTTCGGTGCCGAAATTTCGTCAACGAAATATCGGGAACCCGAAAACCCCTGGTCGGGGGCCGCCTAGACTCGGGGGTATGACACCCGGGACACCCGCGACGCACCGGGCGGCGGCCGACCGGCCCCGCGACTGGACCGACGGCCACGTCGACCGCTGGCGGCCGGTGCTGCCGCACCTGGATCCGGACGTCGAGGGCGCCGTCACCCGGATGAGCAAGCTCACCCGGCACCTCGGCCGGGTCCGTGAGCAGGGCGTGGCCGACTACGGACTGCAGAAGCACGAGTTCGACACCCTGCACGGGCTGGCCGGCCGCGGCGGCCGGGCCACCCCGTCCGAGCTGCGCGCCGACCTCGGCCTGGCGCCCGCCTCGGTGACCGGGCGTCTGGAGGCACTGGAACGGCGCGGATTCGTCGTCCGCACGCCGTCCAGCGACGACCGCCGCCGGGTCGACGTCGAACTGACCGAACAGGGCCGACTGGCCTGGGCGCAGGCGCTGGACGTGGTCGGCCGGGAGGAGCACCGACTGCTCGGCGTGCTCTCCCCGGCCGAGCGGCACCAGCTCGCCGATCTGCTGCGCCGGGTGCTGCTGGCCGCCGAGGGGCCGCCGCCGGAGCCGGGATCGCGTACCGGCCCGCAGCCCGGCGCCGACCCCCGGCTGGGCCCGGCGGCCGCGGCCTGGACCTTCTCCGGCACCGAGCCCAGGACCGACCCCCCGGCGGCCGACTGGCACGGCCACGACTGAGGCCGGAGGCCATGGCCGATGACGGAGCCGGAGCCATGGCCGGAGCCGGGAGCGGAGCCGGAAGCCGTGGAGCCGGGAGCGGAGCCGGGGTCAGCTCCAGGGGCCGACCGTGAGCCGGATCCTGGCGTCGGGGCCGAGGATCGGGCGGGTGGTGGCCGGAAGCGGGACGTGGGCGAGCCAGGCGTCGGCGCGCGGGTCCTCGTCCGGCAGCGGCGGGCCGCTCGGGTGGAGGTCCCGGATCGCGCCGTCCACCTCGGAGTTCCAGTGCGCCCAGGCCGCCGGACGCGGGGAGTCGGTGTCCACGTCGACGATCAGGGTGTCCGCGAAGTCGGCGGTCTGCTCCAGGTGGTCGCCGAAGCCGAAGAACCCGTTGTGCTCCTTGAGCCCGAGCACCCGCAGGTCGAGCGCGAACCGCACCGGCTCGCTCGCCCCCGGCCGTGTCCCGTCCACCGCCCTGTCCACCGCCGAGCGCTCCGCGTCCTCCCGCGGCGGGAGCAGCTTGCTGGAGAGGAAGGTGGTCGCCAGCTGGACGGCGCCGTCCCGGCCGGCCCGGGCCTGACGGGTGGCCGCGGTGGGGTCGGAGAGCTGGATCGGGCACCAGTGCGGGGCGGCACGTTCGTGCAGCAGTACCGGCAGTCCGCGGACCTGGAGCCGCACCTCGGCCTGCCAGGTGACGTCCGGGTCGCGGTCCGGCAGGGTCACGCCGACCAGGTCGACCCGGGCCCGCAGGTCGCCGAACAGGAAGCGGCGCAGGTTCTGGTAGCCCTCCTCGGAGTTGACCAGTCCGTACCGGCCGCTGTGGCTGCGGTGCGTGAACGCCCGGTTGGCCCCGGTGACCTGGGCGTTCTCGATCTGCACCAGACCGTCGCTGCGCGGGCCGACGGCCGAGGCGGAGATGCCGTGGGCGACGTCGTAGTCCTCGGAGTCGGTGCCGATCATGCAGAAGATCCGGTCGAGCGGGAACCCGCCCGCGGCCTCCTGTGGCGTCCCGCTGCCGTCGTCGTCCGGCAGGTCGACGGCCCGCCAGCCGTCCGGCGGCCCGTCCGGAGCGGGATCCGGCGTCAGGTATTGGTACATCCGGTCGGGTCCGAAGACGTCCGAGCCGTTCAGGGCGAAGGTGTCGCGCAGGAGTTCGGGGACGCCGAAGCCGACCGCGAAGGTGATGCCGCCGTGCGGCGTTCCGTAGGTGAACAGTTTGGACACGTAGTCGGTGGCGCGCTTTCCCCGGCGCTGCTCGGGGATGACCTTCTGGAGCAGGCAGCGGCAGATCAGTCCGCCCATCGAGTGGGCGACCAGGTGGACCCGCGGCGCGCCGGTGCGCTCCCGCAGGTCCTCGATCAGCCGGAGGAGGTCCTCGGCGGCGTGCTCCAGGCTGAACGCCTCGGGTTCGCCGCCCCAGGTGCCGGAGCAGCGGTCGTAGAAGCGGTGGATCCAGATGCTGTCGGGGCGGATGTCCTTGGGGTGGTTCGCCAGATAGGCCTCCTGGCCGCCCTCGACGAGGACGTGGTAGCCCTCGTCGGTGAGCAGGCGCACTAACGGGCTTTCGAACTGGTAGAAGACGGGGGAGTCCTGGCGCCCGACGCGGATGTGCGTCGAGCCTTCGTTGAATCCGTAGAACGGATCCGTCACGGCCTTCTCGATCCCGGGGGTGCCACCGGCGTATCCCCGGACATAGACGATCGGGAGTCTGGAGGACGGCGTACTCATGGCCGGCCTGCCCTCTCGGCGGCCGGTACCGGCCGGCACCGGCCGACCCGTTGATGTGGGAGCTTCTTCCTCCCAGTGTCGGCCGCCGGGGCGGCGCTGTCACCCCCCGTGTTCGGACCGTTGATGGGTCGTCACTGCCCGTCGCGACCAGGGATGTCGGACCGGCCGACCTGCCGGGCGGGGACGGTCGGACGGTCGGGCGGCCGCGGGGCAGTCCGCGGCCGGACGGCTCGGACGGATCAGCGACGGTCGGGCGGCAGCAGCGCGGCGAGTCCGTCGAGGATGCGGTCGAGGCCGAAGTCGAACCGGGCGTCCAGATCGGGGCCGGTCAGGTCGTCGGCCATCGCGACGAGGTTGGGGAACTCCGCGGCGGGCAGTGCGCGGAAGCGCTCGGCGGCGGCGTCGGCGACCTCGCGCCGCCCGGCTCCGGCGGTCTCGGCGGCCGCCATCGGGGACTCCTCCTGGAGGACGAAGCCCTGGACGTACGCGCCGAGCAGATAGGAGATCATCGCGCTGTCGGCGGGGGAGAAGCCGGCCTCCCGCAGCCGGTCGAGCTGGTCCTCCATCAGCCGCAGCAGGTGGGGGCCCGGGGCGAGCCGGCCCGCCACCACCTTGGCCGCGTCCCGCCTGCCCAGCAGGTGGGCGCGGTAGCGCCGGCAGTAGCCGCGCAGCTGGGTGCGCCAGTCGCCGGTGCGCGGCGGGGCCTCGGCGTCGGCCATCAGCGCGTCGTTGAGCAGGTCGAGCAGTTCCTCCTTGTTGCGGACGTGCCAGTACAGCGAGGCGGCCCTGACCCCGACCTCGGCGGCGACCTTGCGCATCGACAGGCCGGCCAGGCCCTCGCGCTCCAGGACCCGCAGGGCGGCCCGGGCGAGGGCGTCGCGGGTGAGTCCGGGCTGGGCGGCGTCGTCCTCGTCGGCAGGCATGAGGTCCTCGCTGTTCTTCGGGCGGAGCGGGCCGGGCCCGAATTCCAGTTGCAATCTAACACCGTTAGGGGCACGCTGTCCCCCGTCGAACCCGCCCCTAACGCCGTTAGGGATCCCGGGGGCACGCAGGTGTCCCGGGAACACGAGAGAGGAACACCCGATGGGGGAGAGCGGGGCGCCGGACGTCCGGCGCCGCCAGCGGCTCGCGCTCGCGACGCTGTGCACCACCATGTTCATGTCCATGCTGGACAACGTCATCGTCAACAACGCCCTGCCACGCATCGGCGAGGACCTCGACGCGGGCATCACCGGCCTCCAGTGGGTCGCCGAGGGATACAGCCTGGTCTTCGCCGCGCTGCTGCTCACCGGTGGCGCGCTCGGCGACCGGTACGGCCGCACCGCCGTCTTCCGGCTGGGCCTGGCGCTGTTCACGCTGGGGTCGGCCGCCGGGGCGCTGGCCGGAACCACCGGGGCCCTGGTCGCCGCGCGGATGCTCCAGGGTGTCGGCGCGGCCCTGCTCACCCCCGGCAGCCTCGCCATCCTGCGGCACGTCTTCACCGACGAACGGGAGCGCACCCGGGCCATCGGCCGGTGGTCCGGCGTCTCCGCGCTCGGCCTCTCGGTCGGCCCGGTGGTCGGCGGCCCGATGGTCGAGGCCTTCGGCTGGGCGAGCGTGTTCTGGATCAACGTCCCGATCGGCGTCGCCGCGCTCGTCCTGTCGGCCCGGGTGCTCCCGGCCGTCCCGGGCCGGGCCCGGCGGATCGACCTCGGCGGCCTCGTGCTCTCGGCGCTCGGCCTGGGCGCGGCCGTCCACACCCTGGTCGAGGGTCCGGACCGCGGCTGGACCGACGGCCGGGTGCTCACCACGGCGGCACTCGCGGTGCTGCTGCTGACGGCGTTCCTGCTGCTCGAACTGCGGACCGCCGAGCCGATGCTCGATCTCCGGCTGTTCCGCGACGGCGTGCTGGGCGGCGCGCTGCTGGGCGGATTCGCGGTGAGCTTCGGAATGTTCGGCGCGCTGTTCTTCCTGCCGCTGCTGATGCAGGGCGTCCTGGACTGGTCCCCGACGGCCGCCGGTCTCGCCGGGCTGCCGATGACGGCCATGATCGTCGTCGCGGGCCCGCTCTCGGCGCGGCTGACCGGCCGGTACGGACCCCGGCTCCCGCTGGTCCTGGGCATCGCCCTGTGCGCGGTCGGCCTCGCCGGTCTCTCCCGCTACGGCGAGAACGCCCACTACGCGGAGTACCTGTGGACGCTGTTCGTCCTCGGCCTGGGCCTGGGGACGACCTTCACCCCGGTCTCGATCGCCGTCCTGCAGCGGGTCGCCCCGGAGCGGATCGGCACCGCCTCGGCGACCGTCAACACCCTGCGCGAACTCGGCGGAGTGCTCGGCATCGCCGTCCTCGGCGCCGTCCTGACCCACCGCCTGGCCGGCTCCCTGGCCGGCCTCGGCCTCCCGCCCGAGGCCCTGACCGCCGCCACCGCGCCGGGCGCGGCCACCGCCGGGCTGCCCGGACCGGTCAGGTCGGCCGTCGAGGCCGCCTTCACCGACGGTATCCAGCTCGCCCTGCGCTGCGGCTCCGCCGCCCTGGCCCTGGCCGCCGTGCTGGTCGCCCTGCTGCTGCGCCGGGCCGCGCCGGGCCCGGCGGGACCGCGGGGCCCGGCCGGAGCCCGGCCCCGCGCGCAGGCCCCGGCCGGTGCCCGGCCGGAGTGAGGGAGCGGCGCCCCGCGGCCGTCAGCGGAAGACGGCGATCGCATGCACCTCCAGCGTCGCCTCCGCCGGGTCCCAGCCGTGGACGGTGCCGAGGCAGTACCCGGCGCGGGTCTGCGCGCCGGCCGCGGAGTCGCTCAGCCCCGGGCGGGTGCAGGTGACCCGTACCCGCCCGCTGCGGGAGAGATCGCCGGGTCGGCCGTAGCGGGCCAGGAAGACCGTGCTGCCCTCGGCGGTGTCCGGCCCCGGAGCGACGGCCTGGAACTTCCCCCGGAGCAGCACGTACGCCTCCGCCCGGGAGAGCCGGACCCCGGGCGGACGCGGACCGGAGTCCTCGACCACATCCAGCGACCGGGCCAGGGCCCGGTTCTTCCGGACGGTGCCGGACAGCAGGTCGGCGTGGATGATGCCGTCCCGGTCGTCGAGCGCCTTGATGATCACGCCGATCACGTCGATCGGCGCGTCGCTCCGCACGTACCGGCTGATCCGTTCCTCCGCGGCCTCCGTGCCGATGCCGACCGTCGTGCCCGGCAGCTCGCCGCCGAAGTGCAGGTTGCGGGTGATCCGTTGCTCGACCTCCTGGGTCAGTGCGGCGGTGTAGCGGCCCATCCGGTAGATGTCCATGACGGCCTTGTCGTCCAGGTGGACGCAGGCCTTGGTGGTGACGTCCACGCCGGCCGGCGGCCGTTTGCGGCGCAGCTCCAGGCCGCCGACGGCCAGCAGCGCGACCAGGCTGCCGAACGCCACCAGCCAGGTGGCGAGTTCGAGCCCGAGCACGCCCCACGAGGACTCGTCGAGAATGGTCACAGGTCTCCGATCACGAGGGCTGAGCGGGGCTCGAGGGTTGTGGGGCACGCGGGCTGTGCGGAACACGAGGGCTGTGGGCCACGAGGGCCGTGGGCCACGCGGGCTGTGCGGTCACGTCGGCCGCCCGGGTCACGGGGGCGGTGAGAGTGCCGGCGGCGAGGGTGCCGGGGAGCGGGTCGGGTCCGGGCCCGTCGCCGGGGTGTCGGCCCGGTACTGCGCCAGGAGGCGCTGGACGACCTCCGGCCGGTCGGGGAAGTAGAGGGCGTTGCCGATCGGGCGCTCCAGCCGGGGATCCCGGTCGACGGCCGGGTCGATCGGGCGGCGCAGCGTGAGCGTCATGATCTTCTTCTGCGCGGCGGGCGCGAGCAGCCACGCCAGCACCCGGTCGTAGGCGGCCCGCTTCGTCGGGTCGAGCAGCAGCAGCGGGTAGTCGGACAGCACGATGCCGTCCTGCGGGTAGACCAGCTCCAGAGGTTCGCGCAGGCGCCCGTCCCCGCCGAGCGCGAGCAGGTCCGACTCGTAGGCGATCACCGCGTCGGCCCGGTCCTGGTGGTCGAGGTAGGCGTCGACCAGGGCGTGGGTGGACGGCGCGGCGAGGGTCCGGCCGGTCAGGAAACCGCGGACCCG
Organism: Kitasatospora sp. NPDC089913; assembly: GCF_044748625.1. Classification (NCBI taxonomy): domain Bacteria; kingdom Bacillati; phylum Actinomycetota; class Actinomycetes; order Kitasatosporales; family Streptomycetaceae; genus Kitasatospora; species Kitasatospora sp. NPDC089913. The sequence continues at coordinate 121,507 of NZ_JBIVGI010000017.1, forward strand.
GTCCTGGGCGACGTCCTCCGGGCGGAGGGCCTCGCCGGTCCCGGCGCCGGCGGTCGCCACGGCGACGAGGGCGGCGAGCCCGCTGTGGGCGACGGTCGGGTCGCTCATCGCGTACCGCAGCTCCCCGCGCTCGGCCGCCGCGGCGATGTCGGCCCAGGACGGCTGCCGCGCGCCCGCGCCGGGCCACAGGCGGTGCGCGGTGCTCCGCCTCACGCCGAGGACGAGCGGCGACATCATGGTGCGGGTGGAGAGCGGGGTGCCCGTCCCGCCCGCGGCCTTGACGTTCAGTCGCAGCCAGCGGTCGGAGGAGAGCCAGGCCAGGTGGTGCCGGTCGGGCGTGCCGGAGCCGAGCAGTTCGCTCGCGCTGACGGTGCCGCCGAAGTCCAGCTCCAGGGTGATCCCGGTGGCGCGGCGCAGGTCGTCCAGGACCGGCCGGAGGTCGGTCAGCTCCGCGCTGGCCAGGACGGACAGCGTGGTGCCGGTGGGTGCGCCCGGACCGCAGCCGGCCACCGGGGCGGCGGAGCAGACGAGCAGGACCAGGGCGAGGAGCGCCCGGGCGGGCAGTCGAGCGGCGGTGGAGGCGGCGGTGGTGGAGGCAGCGGAGCGGACGCGGCGGCGGGCACGGTCGGCGCGCCGCCCCCGGGTGCGCCGGTGCCACCGGTCCGGCGGGTTCACGGGGTCGCTCCCGGAGCCGGGGTGCCGGGGTCGGCCGGACAGTCGCCGACCCTGCGGACCATCCGGTTCAGGATCTCCTGGGTCGGCATGACGGTCCTGGTGTCGTCGGTGCGGGTGTCCGGGGCCGGGATGCCGCGCGCGCCGAGGTACGTCCGGAGCTCGCCGGAGTCGGTGTCGTCGCCGATGGTGCGGAAGCCCAGGGCCACGGCGCGCTCGCGCAGCCGGCGGTCGTGGGTGAGCAGTTCGCCGAGCCGGTCGGCCTCCGGCCGGAGCGAGATGTACTGCGGCTGGGTGATGAACCGGGAGGTCGGGTACAGCAGGACGCGCTCGGTGTCGAGCCGGTGCCGGGTGTCCTGGAAGCGCGTCTGGTAGGCGAGGTACTGGTGCTCGTAGACCACCACCACGGGGGCGATGCCGCGGCCCTCGGGGCTGGCGTACGGCTCGAAGACGTCCACTCCGGGCATGCCCTGCGCCGAGAGCAGCGGCTTGATCCGGTCGGCGAGTTCGTCGGCGCCCGGGCCCTCGGGGACGCGGCCCCCGTTCTCGGTGAACGCGACCTGGGCCAGGAAGGTCTCGGCCGAGTTCGACTGGCAGATGTGGGAGGTCTGGGCGACCACGACGTTGCCGTTGGTGGTGCCGTGGCGGTCGATCCGGAGGTCGTTCCAGGACCGGTGGGTGGCCCCCTGCTGCAGGAACGCGGCCAGGTCGAGGCTGTAGTAGAGAGGCTCCTCGCCGCGCCCGGTCGGGTACTGCGGGGTGGCGATCCCGTTGTCCTCCAGGGTCCGGGCGTAGTCCCGGTAGGTGGCGAGCACCAGTGGGCTGACGAACGGGTTGTACGCCTTGGAGTATCCGTTCTCCCGTTTCAGCCGGGCCAGGATGTCGTTGGCCGGCGGCCGGCCGGAGGGGAGGAGGAAGGCCAGCCGGGAGTAGTCGCCGTTGACCAGCTCCTGCGAACCGGAGGCGGTGACGTGGACCCGGATGCCGTGGCGCAGCAGCAGCCGTTGGACCTCGGGGTCCTCGAAGAACGCCGCTTTGGAGCCGGTGCGGCCCTCCAGGAGGAGGACCTTGTCGAACGGGAGCAGCAGGTGGCCGGAGAGTGCCAGCGAGGTGGTGCCGGCGAGGAACAGCGCCAGCAGCCCGGCCACGGCGGCGGTGAACCGGGGGCGCCTGCGGACGATCGAGCGCTGGCGTTTGACGGTGAGTCTCGGCTCTTCAACAGCCGTTCCCTCATACATGACTGACACTGTGTCAGGGCAGGGGTCGGGCGGGCGGCCGAAGAACGGAGTTCACCGGATGGTTGTCCCGTGGTTCTGTCGGCCGCCGGCGACGGTGCTCAGCGGATGCCCTCCACCGAGGTCTGGGCGGCGTGGGCGAGTTCCTTCCGCGCCGCCCAGCGGCGGGCCGGGTCGGCCGCCGGAGCGGGGACGGTCGGGCGGAAGGTGAGTTCGGCCACCAGGCCGCGGACGGCGACCACCCGGGCCAGCGAGGTGGCCAGGTCGTCCTCGCCGACGAAGGCGGGGGCGCTGGTGGCGCGCCCGTCGGCGAGCCGGTAGCGGATCGAGACGGGCTGGACGGCGGCGCCGGACCGGACGGCGGCCTCGAAGAACGCCGGCCGGAACCGTCCGCTCTCCCGTCCGCACCAGGTGGACCCCTCCGGGAACACGATCACCGGGTGACCGGCCCGCAGCCGGTCGGTCACCTCGGCGACGGTCGCCGGAAGGGCGCGCAGTCGGTCGCGGTCCAGGAACACGGTGCCGCCCCAGGCGACGAGCCGCCCCAGCACCGGCCAGTCCCGCACCTCGGTCTTGGCGACCGACCGGCCCGGCCGGGCGGCGGCGATCAGCGGGATGTCCAGCCAGGAGACGTGGTTGGCCACCAGCAGCACCCCGCCCGGGCCGGCCGGGACCGGGCCGGGCACGATCCGGACCGCGACGCCCAGCGCGCCGAGCAGCCCGCGCGCCCAGAACCGGGCCAGCACGCCGCGCGGGCCCGGCGGCAGCAGCCGCACCGGCGGGATCAGCGCCAGCCCCGCCACGAGCAGCACCAGGAAGCCCGTCAGCCGCAGCACCCGGCGGGGGAGGGCGACGGTCGGTGCCGGATCGGTCAGACAGGCCTCCGGGGTGCAGGAGGCCGTCGGCAGCCAGACGCTCATGAGGCCGGTCCCGCCTCCACCGCGTCCGTACCGGCGTCCGTACGCGTGCCCGGGGCCGGCGCGGCCGCCGCGCCCACGCCGCCGACGCCGGACAGGAAGTGCCGCAGGTAGCGCGGGTCGGTGCGCTCCAGCGACAGCAGGACGTACAGGTCGGCACAGTCGAAGTCCGGGTCGTGCGCGGGCGCGCCGCAGACCCAGGCGCCCAGCCGGATGTAGCCGCGGAGCAGGGGCGGCAGCGGTGCCCGGTCGGCCCGCGCGACGCCGGTGGCGTCCCAGGGGCGGTGCGGGGCGACCCGGTACTGCTCGGGGGCGAGGTGCTTGGCGGAGACGGTGTCCCAGACCCGGGCGGCGGTGGCGCCGCCGTCCTCCAGCGGGATCGAGCAGCAGCCGCCGACCCAGGTGTTGCCGGTGTCGGCGAGGTAGCGGGCGATGCCGCCCCACATGAGGTTGATGACGGCGCCGTTGCCCCGGTGCTCGGCGGCGATGCAGGAGCGGCCGAGCTCGACCAGCCCGTCGCGCAGCGGGGCGAGGTTGCCGAGGTCGAACTCGCCGTCCGAGTAGAGCCGGCCGGCCCGGCGGGCGGCCTCGGGGCGCAGCAGCCGGTAGGTGCCGACGACGGCGCCGTCCTCGCCCTCGCGGACGAGCAGGTGGTCGCAGAAGTCGTCGAACGGGTCGACGTCCAGCCCCGGGACGGTGCTGTGCAGGCTGGCGCCGAGCTCGTCGGCGAAGACCTGGTGCCGCAGCCGCTGGGCGGCGCGGACGTCGGCCTCGTCGCGGGCCAGCGAGACGGTGTAGACGGCGGAGGCGGAGCCGGACGCGGCGGACGGGCGCGCGGCGGGCACCGGGGTGGCCCGGGTGGGGGTGACTGCGGTCGGAGTGTACGTGGGGACGGTGGTCATGGCAGACCCTCCAGGGCAGCACGGACGACGGCCGCCACGGCGTTCCGTGGCAGCGGCCCGGGTCGGACCCGTACAGTCGGGTCCGCGAACCGGCACCCGTATGTCTCTCCAAGTCCGCTGGCATCCACGTTGCCGTTCGGCGGAGCGCAGATGTGCACCTGCTGAATGCGACCACCCGACGTGTGCGGGACACCTGTTGGGCACCGCGGCGCCGCCCTATCCTCCGCTGCATGGGGTGGAATCCGGGGGCGGGACTCTGGCGGACCTTTGCCAGCGACATGACAGACGTATTGGTGTGCCAGACGGCGGCGACCGGCGGACTCGCCGTCGTGTACGCACTGGCGCGGGCGGTGGGGCTGGCGCCCTCGCCGTGGTGGTGCCTGGTGGTGGCGATGGCCGTCGCCCTGCACCTGGTCGGCGAGCGCTGCTGGGAGGACGACCGGCGGCCCCGGGCGGCGCTGGTGGCGCTGGCCGTGGCACTGGCGGTCGCGGTGGCGCCGTACCTGGTGCTGGGCGCGACCTCGGGGTGGGCCGAGGCGCAGGCGGCGGACACCTACGCCTCGGGCGCGATGGCGGGCGGGCTGCTGCTCGCCGGGTACGTGGCGCGCGCCGTGCACGCGCTGCGCAGCGGCGCGTACCCGCCGCGCCCCGCCGCCGCCCCCGCGCCGGGCCCGGGCGGGGGTGGTTAGGGCGGCGGAGCCGGAACGGCGCGCGCGCACCCGGGACGGAGGGCGCGGCGGGGAGGGCTGCCGGGGGCGGCGGGGCTCAGTACACCCGCCACCCCTGCGGGTCGACGCCGCCCGGGACCGCGTCGGCCGGCCCGTACGGCTCGCGGGTGAACACGAAGGAGCCGATGTCCAGGTGGCTCACCGAGCCGTCGGCGGCCCGTACCACCCGCAGGGTCTCGCCCGCGTAGTAGTCGTTCAGGCCGGTCCAGGTGCCGTCGGCCTCGGCCCGGAAGCGGCCGGCCCGGCCGGCGCGGCCGAGCACCGACAGCTCCAGCCCGCGGTCCGCCGTGAGCCGCAGACCGTGCGGCGCGGCGCCCCAGTACCAGGGACCGGTCAGGGCCAGCAGCTGCTCGTCGAACTCGGCCAGCGGGCGCCAGGGCTCGGGGATCCGCGGCTCGTGCTGCGCGGTGAGCGCCAGCAGCTCGGCGGCGACCGCCGCGGTGCGCGGGCCGCTGGTGGCGTTGGAGAAGGCGATCGCGGCCAGGCCGTCCGCCTCGCTCACCCACAGCCCGGCGGTGAAGCCCGGCATCGAGCCGGAGTGCCCGTGCAGGATCCGGCCGTCGTGCTGGACCAGCTGGAGGCCGAGGCCGTACGTCTCGCTCCAGTCGTCGGGCTCGGTGCCGACGGCCGGGCGGCGCATCTCGGCCACGGTCCCGGCGGACAGGACCTTCTCGTGGCCGGAGGTCAGGAAGGCGGCCCACTTGGCGAGATCGGCGACGGTGGACCAGAGCTGGCCGGCCGGGGCCATCCGGCCGGTGTCCGTGAGCGGCTCGGGCAGCAGCACGTCGGCCCACGGGTGGACGGCGAAGCCGCCCGCGTGCGGGTGCTCGGGGAGCAGCCCGGTGCGGTCCATGCCGAGCGGCTCGAGGACCTCCCGGCGCAGCACCTCGCCCCAGTGCTCGCCGCCGCGCAGCCGCTCGACCAGGGCGCCGAGCAGCGCGTAGGTGGGGTTGGAGTAGTGGTGGACCCGCCCGGCCGGATGCCGCAGCGGGCGCTCGGCCTCCAGGACGTCGGCGAGTCCGGGGCGGAGCGCGCCGTCGGTCCGCTCCCACCAGGGCCCCGGGGTCTCGGAGGCGAGGCCGGCCGAGTGCGAGAGCAACTGGGCGACGGTGGCACCGTCGGCGGGGGTGCCCGGCAGGTGGCGCCCCAGCGGGTCGGAGAGGTCGAGCAGGCCCTCGTCCCGCAGCCGCAGCACGAGCACGGCGACGAAGGTCTTGGTGATCGAGCCGATCCGGTACTGGACGTCGGTGGTCGGCGCGTGACCGTCGACCATGCTGCGGGCGCCGCTCCAGACGAGCCGCCCGTCCCGGAGCACGCCGGCGACCATCGAGGGGGTGCGGCCCTCCGCCTGGGCGACGGCCAGGCGGTGCAGCAGCGCGCGGCGGGTGGTGGGGAGCAGTTCGTCGGACAGGTCGGTCATGTGGTCCTCTGCGACGCTTCGGGGGATTCGGCCCGCGGTGCCATGGCACTGCGGCTCCAACCTAGTTCGATCACGTGCGGTTCTCCACCCATTTTCGCGCGGACCGTACGGGCGCCCGGGTGACCCCGGCGGCGTGGCACCACGGCCCGTCGGTGACCGGCTCCTAGGGTCCGTCTGACCGCCGACCACCCTACGGAGCGTCATGCCCTCCCAGCCCGAGCCGACCCTGCCCGAGCCGCGCCGGCCCGAACCGCCCACCGGCGTCAAGGCGCGCCGGGTACTGCGCAACCCCCGGATCTGGGTGGTCCCCGGTGTCCTGGTCGGGCTGCTCAGTCTGCTGATGTCGCTGCTCTACCTCGGCGGCATCCTCGACCCCCGCGGCGATCTGCACGACCTGCCGATCGCGCTGGTGAACACCGACCGCGGCGCCGCCGTCGCCGGACAGCAGCAGAACCTCGGCGAACAGGTCGTCACCGGCATCGCCACCGCCCCCGGCCAGGGCGACGCGGTGTCCTGGCGGCAGCTCGACGAGGCGACGGCCGAGGAGCAACTGGCCTCCGGCAAGATCTACGGGGCGCTCCGGGTGCCGCCCGATTTCACCGCCACCGTCGCCGCCCTCGGGGGCACGAGCGACAAGCCGGTACGCCCCACCGTGCTCCAGTACACCAACCCGGGCGTCGGCAGTCTGGGCTCCTCGCTGGCCGCCCAGATCGGCCAGCAGGCCGTCCACCAGGCCTCGCTGGCCCTCGGCGGCAAGCTCGCCGCGCTGCCGCAGGCCCGGGGCGCGGGCGACGCGGCCCGGCTGCTGATCGCCGATCCGATCGCCCTCACCACCACGGTCGGCCACCCGATCGGCAACCGCAGCGGACTCGGGCTGTCGGCCTTCTACTACACCCTGCTGCTCGTGCTGGCGGGCTTCTTCGGCGCCAACATCATCGGCAACGGCGTCGACGTCGCGCTCGGCTACGCCGACAACGAGATCGGACCCTGGCGTGCCCGGCACCCGGTGGTGCCGATCAGCCGCACCAGCACCCTCGCCGTCAAGTGCGCCATGTCGGTGGGCCTGTCGCTGCTGACGTCCTCGCTGATCATGCTGTCGGCGGCGGTGATCCTCGACATGGACGCCGACCACCTGCCGCTGCTGTGGATCTTCTCGGTCTGCGCCAGCAGCGCGGTCGGCCTCGGGGTCCAGGCGATCAACGCGGCCTTCGGCGGCCTCGGCCTGCTGATCAGCATGTTCGTCTTCATCGTGCTGGGACTGCCGTCCTCCGGAGCGACGATCCCGCTGGACGCCCTGCCGTCGTTCTACCGCTTCCTCTCGCTCTTCGAGCCGATGCGCCAGCTCACCGACGGCGTGCGGGCGATCCTGTTCTTCGACGCCCGGGCGGACGCGGGCCTGACCCGGGCCTGGGTCTGGATCGCCATCGGCACCGTCGCGGCGCTGCTCTTCGGCTTCGCGATGACCCGCTACTACGACCGCAAGGGCCTGCACCGCACCGTCCCCGAGCTGGCCTGAGCCCGGCCCGGGGACGGGAGAGCGGCGAGCGACCGCGTCGGCCTCAGCCGGCCGGCAGCGGCGGCAGCTCGGGCCGCCACAGCCAGGCGTCGAACAGGCCCTCCAGCGGCGTCCGCGCGTACCGGGCGGCGTGCGCGGTGAAGTCCGCGGTGGTGACCACCCCGTGGCGGTGGAACGTCGCCCAGTCCCTGAGCATCCGGAAGAACGCGGTGTCGCCGAGCGTCAGCCGCAGCGCGTGCACCACCAGCCCGCCGCGCTGGTACAGCCGGTCGTCGAACATCAGCTTGCGGCCGGGGTCGCCCAGCCGGAGGTCCTGCGGCAGCCCGGCCAGCAGCCGGTGCGCGTACAGCGCCCGCGCGGCCGCCGTCGGCCCGCCCGAACGCTCCGACCAGAGCCACTCGGCGTACTTGGCCAGCCCCTCGTTCAGCCAGATGTGGCTCCAGTCCCCGATCGAGACGCTGTTGCCGAACCACTGGTGCGCCAGCTCGTGGGCGACCAGCCGCTCCCGGTCCCAGCCGCCGCCCAGGTGGTTGGTGCCGAAGGTCGCCACCCCCTGCGCCTCCACCGGCACGTCCAGCTCCTCGTCGGCGACCACCACCGTGTACTCGCCGAACGGGTACGGGCCGAACACCTCGCCGAAGTAGGCCATCATCCTCGGCTGCCGCCCGAAGTCCGCCGCGAACGCCCCGGCCAGCCGCTCCGGCACGTAGCCGGTCTGCGGCACCTCCGGGTGCTCGGCCAGCGGCACCGGCCGGTACGGGCCGATCGAGACCGTCACCAGATAGGTCGACGTCGGCGCGGACTGCTCGTACACCCAGGTGGTGCTGGACGAGCGGGTCGTCCGGGTCAGCAGCCGGCCGCCCACCACCACGGTGTACGGGGACGGCGTGGTGACCGCTATCTGGTACGTGGCCTTGTCCGCCGGCCGGTCGTTGCAGGGGAACCAGGACGGCGCCCCGACCGGCTGGCTGGCCACCAGCGCGCCGTCGGTCAGCTCCTCCCAGCCCAGGCCGCCCCAGGGGCTGCGGACCGGCCGGGGATTGCCGGTGTAGTGCACCTCCACCGTGAAGGCCGCACCGGCCGACAGGGCCTTCACCGGTCGCACCCGCAGCTTGCCCGCCCGGTGGGTGTAGCGGGCCGGCCTGCCGTCCACCAGCACCCGGCCGATCCGGAAGTCCGCGAGGTCCAGCGCGAACTCGCTCAGCACGGTCGCCGCGACCGCGCTCAGCCGGGCCGTGCCGCCCAGCCGGTTGGGGCCGGGCCGGTAGTCCAGCGCCAGCTCGTACCGGTGCACCCGGTAGCGGGGATCCCCGCTGCCGGGGAAGTACGGGTCCGGCGGGGCGACGGGCTGCGAGGGCTGCGGGGACTGCGCCGGGCTGTGGTTCACCGGGTCGTACGCTCCTGGAACACGGGGTGGACGGAACAGGGGATGGACGGGGGATGAGGGACGGCGGGCACCGACCGGACGCCCGAGGGGCCGGACGGGGCGAACCCCGGCCGGCCCCCCTGGACGGCGGTCAGGACGTGGCCTGCCACACCTCGATCGGGTTGCCGAGCCACCTCGAGTCGGCGGGCACCGACTCGGCACGCATCACCAGCGAGGCCGGACCCAGCGTGCTGCGCGCGCCCACCGTACTGCCGGGCAGCACGATGCCGCCGGGCCCCAGGGTGGCGCCCTCGCGCAGGACGACAGTATCCATCCGCATGATCCGGTCGTGGAAGAGGTGGGTCTGCACCACGCAGCCCCGGTTGATCGACACCCCGTCGCCGAGGGTGACCAGGTCGGCCTCCGGCAGCCAGTAGCTCTCGCACCACACGCCGCGCCCGACCTTCGCGCCGAGCGCCCGCAGCCACAGGTTCAGCACCGGGGTGCCCGGCACCGCGCCCACCAGCCACGGCACCGCGAGCACCTCGACGAAGGTGTCCGCCAGCTCGTTGCGCCACACGAAGCCGCTCCACAGCGGGTGCTCCACCGCCCGGAACCGGCCGACCAGCACCCACTTCGCCGCCACCGCGACCGCGCACGCCACCGCACCCGAGGCCAGCAGCACCGGACCGGACAGCAGTGCCGCCGCGAGCGGCGACCACGCCACCGCCAGCCAGGACAGCCCGGCCAGCGTCAGCAGGCCCAGCGCGCCCGAGGCCAGCACCGGCAGCAGCCGGCACACCTCGACCAGCCCGCGCGCCCACAGCAGCCGGGCCGGCGGCTCGTAGGTCAGGCTCTGGTCCGCCGCGTCCGCCGAGCGGGGCAGCCGCACCGGCGGCATGCCCAGGTAGGAGCCGCCCTTCTTCGCCTTCTCCGGGGTCGCCGACAGCACGCCGACCAGGCCCCGCTTGGGCACCGAACGGCCCGGCGCGGTCATCCCCGAGTTGCCGAGGAACGCCCGCTCGCCGACCTTCGCCTCGCCGAGCCGCACCCAGCCGCCGCCCAGCTCGTACGGCGCCATCAGGGTGTCGTCGGCCAGGAACGCGCCGTCGCCGACCGTGGTCAGGCTCGGCAGCGCCAGCACCGTGGACACCTCCGCGTGCCGCCCGACCCGCATGCCCAGCGCCCGCAGCCAGAGCGGCGTGACCAGGCCCGCGTACAGCGGGAACAGCACCTCGCGGGCCTGGTCCATCAGCTGGGTGACCGTCCAGGCCTGCCAGCCGACCCGGCCGTACAGCGGATGCACACCGGGCTCCAGGCCGATCGACAGCAGCCGCACCGCCGCGACCAGCTGCGCCGCGTACACCACGCCGAACGCCAGCACGGCCGGCAGCAGGCCGAGCAGCGCGCCGCCGAGCGCGCCGCCCAGCCCGTCCGCCGGGTCGACGAACAGGGTCAGCACCGCCAGGCCGGCCACCGCCGGGAGCAGCGGCAGCAGGCTCAGCGCGGAGCCGCTCAGGCCGAACAGCGCGGACCAGCGGGCCCGGCGCACCGGGCGCTCCTTCGGCCAGGTCCGCTCGGCCCGGCCCAGCTTGACGGCGGGCGCGCCGCCCCAGCGCTGGCCGGTCGGGACGTGACCGGTGACGCTGGAGCCGGCCACGACCTGGGCCCGCTTGCCGATCCGGGCGCCCGGCAGCAGGGTCGAGCGGGTGCCGACCACGGCCCCCGACCCCACCTTGATCTGGCCGACCTCCAGCCGGTCGCCGTCGATCCAGTAGCCGTTGAGGTCCACCTCGGCCTCCACCGCGCAGCCCCGGCCGAGCTTGAGCATGCCGGTGACCGGCGGCAGCGCGTGCAGGTCGATCTCCTCGCCGACCTTGGCGCCGAGCGCCCGCGCGTACCGCACCAGCCAGGCGCCGGAGAGCGAGGTCGCGCCGCTCACCTCGGCCAGCCGTTCGGCGGCCCACAGGCGCAGGTGGACGCCGCCGCCGCGCGGGTAGCTGCCGGGCCGCAGACCGCGCAGCAGCAGCCGGGCACCGCCGGCGCCGATCGCCAGCCGGCCGGCCGGGGTGAACAGCACCGCGGCGAGCGGGGCGACCGCCCACCAGGAGGCGGTCGGCGCCCAGCCGAAGCCGTCCAGGTGCGAGAGCAGGTTGCCGAGCGCCAGCAGTGCCGTCGTCCAGCGCAGGCCGACCACGGTGAACAGCGGAACGAGCAGCAGCAGCTGGAGCAGCTTGGCCCGGGTCGGCACCGGGTCGACGGTCCGGGTCTCGCCGGTACCGGCCGAGGTGCGCTCCAGGTGCCGGGCGAGCTTGCGCAGGGTCGGGTTCTGGTAGATGTCCAGGACCGCCGCGTTCGGGTAGCGGGTGCGCAGCAGGGTGGTCAGCCGGGCGGCGGCCAGGCTGCCGCCGCCGATCGCGAAGAAGTCCTCCCGGGAGCCGCTCACCGGCACCCCGAGGATCTCCGTCCACTGCTCGGCCAGCCAGGCCTCGGTGCCGTACAGCTGCTCGGTCGGCCCGGACGTCTCCAGATCGGGCAGCGGCCAGGGCAGCGCGTTGCGGTCCACCTTGCCGGAGGTGCGGGTGGGCAGGGTGTCGACCGGGGCCAGCAGCGGGACGAGGGCGGCCGGCAGCTCGGCGCGCAGCCGCTGCACCGCCTGCTCCCGGTCCCAGCCCTCGCCGGTCACCAGGTAGCCGACCAGCAGCTGGTTGCCGCCGCGCGCGGTGCGCACGGCCGCGGCCGCCCCGGCCACGCCGGGCAGCGCCTGGAGCGCCGCGTCGACCTCGCCGAGCTCGATCCGGCGCCCGCCGAGCTTGATCTGCTCGTCCGCGCGGCCCAGGAACAGCAGGCCCTCCGGGTCGGCCTGGACCAGGTCGCCGCTGCGGTAGGCGCGCTCCCAGCCCATCGAGGGCAGCGGCGCGTACTTCTCGGCGTCCTTCTCCGGGTCCAGGTAGCGGGCCAGGCCGACGCCGCCGATCACCAGCTGACCGGTCCCGCCGGGTGCCACCGGCTCGCCGGCCTCGTCGACCACGACGAGGTCCCAGCCGTCCAGCGGCAGGCCGATCCGCACCGGGCCCTCGCCCGTCAGCAGCGCCCCGCAGGCGACCACGGTGGCCTCGGTGGGACCGTAGGTGTTCCACACCTCGCGACCCTCGGTGACCACGCGCTGCACCAGCTCGGGCGGGCAGGCCTCGCCGCCGAAGATCAGCAGCCGCACCTCGTTCAGCGCCTCGGCCGGCCACAGCGCGGCCAGCGTCGGCACGGTGGAGACCACGGTGATCTCCTGCTCGGCCAGCCAGGGGCCGAGGTCGGCGCCGCTGCGCACCTGGGAGCGGGGGACGGGCACCAGACAGGCGCCGTGCCGCCAGGCCAGCCACATCTCCTCGCAGGAGGCGTCGAAGGCGACCGACAGGCCGGCCATCACCCGGTCGCCGGGGCCGATCGGCTCCTCCTGGAGGAAGAGCGCGGCCTCGGCGTCGACGAAGGCGGCGGCGTTGCGGTGGGTGACGGCGACGCCCTTGGGGCGCCCGGTCGAGCCCGAGGTGAAGATGATCCAGGCGTCGTCGGCGGGCGTCGGGCGGTGCCCGCCGGGGGTCCGGTCGGCGAGCGGCTCGCGGGGCCCGCCGGTGAGGGTGAGCGCGCGCTCGGCGCCGAGCACGGCCGCGACGGCGGCCTCCTCGAAGACCAGCTGGGCCCGCTCGTCCGGGTCCTCGGCGTCCACCGGGACGTAGGCGGCGCCGGCGGCGAGCACGGCGAGCACGGAGACGTAGAGGTCGTTGGTGCCGGAGGGGACCCGGACGCCGACCCGGTCGCCTCGGCCGATGCCGGCGGCGGCGAGGCGGCCGCGCAGCTGCTCGACCTCGGCGGCCAGCGCCCGGTAGCCGAGCACGGTGCGGCCGTCGTCGAGGGCGGGCTCGGCCGGGTACTGCCGGGCGGTCTCGTCCAGGATGTCGATCAGGGTGCGGGGTGCGGGGGCCGGCCGGCCGGGGTAGTGGGCCTGCTTCTCGGCGGCGGTGTCCCGGTCGGTGGTGCCGCCGTCGGCGGGCGCCTCGGCGCCCGGTTCCCGGCTGGGTTCGGCTGTCATCAGTGCCGTGTGCTCCTAGGTCTCGCCCCGTCCCGATGGATCTTCCGGCCCTTGGGGGCGGTGGGAGCACTCGCCTGATCCGGGTGATCCCACTCCGGGGCCGGAGCGGACAACCCAACCGATGGTAGCCCGGTCCGGTGAAACGCACACCGGCCGACACTCCGCCCAACTGGCCCTGGAGTGGCCGAATCTGACGGAGCATCAGGTCACAACTGAGGCCGCATCGATCGGATGTGACGGACCGTCACTCGTTTTGACGGTCCGTCAGGTCGATTTTCCGACCGTGACCCATGCCACATCCGGAGCCGCTCCCGGAGGGCGGCGGGGCCGTTTTTCCGGGGTCGACGGGGTGGTGCCCCGGTGTCGACAGGGTCGCTCCCCGGGGGGTGACGGGCCCGCCGCCGGGGGAGGCGGCGGGCCCGTCGGAGCCCGGTCCGGTGGGTCGCGGAACCGTACGGACGGATCAGCGGAACCGGTCGAGGTGCTCCCCGAGGAATGCTTCCAGGGTACGGGGGGCGCGTCCGATCAGCCGGGTGGCGGCGTCGTCGGGGGCTTCCGGGCGCTCCACGGCGAGCCGCTGGATCTCGACCACGTGGGCGGCCAGCCAGTCCGGCATCCCGGCCCGGGCGACCAGGTGGGCGTGCAGTTCGGCGGGCGAGAGGTTCACCGCCTGCACCGGCCGGCCGCGCAGCGTGCCCAGCAGCTCGGCCAGCTCCGGGTGGCTGTACGCCCGGCCGCCGGTCAGCGGGATCTCGCCGCCGGCCGTGTCGGGCCTGGTCAGTACCGCGGCGGCGACGTCGCCGATGTCGCGGCAGTCGACGTAGTTGCACCGGGCGCCGTCCAGCGCGCCGAAGATCGCCCCGGCGGCGGCGATCCCGGGCGCGAGCAGCAGCAGCTTCTGCATGAACGCGTACGGCCGGAGCACCGTCGTGGTGATGTCGTAGGCCCGCAGCCGCTGCTCGATCAGGTGGTGGCCGCGGGAGACGGCGACCGGGGAGTCGGGCTCGGCGGCCGGCGCGGAGACCTTCACGACGTGCCGCACGCCCAGGAACACGGCCAGGTCCACGGCGCGCAGCTCGTGCTCGACCTGCTGCGGGCCGTTCTCCATGGTCAGGAAGAGCTGCGTGGTGCCCTTGAGGGCGGCGCGCATCGAGGCGGGGTCGCCGGCGTCGGCGGCCGCCACCTCGACCAGTCCGCGGGTGTGCGGGTCGAGCCCGGCCAGCAGGCGGTCCGGGTCCCGGCTCAGGGCGCGGACCGGGACGTCCAGGGCGGTGAGGCTGCGCAGGGTGGCGCCGCCGGTGGCGCCGGACGCGCCCATGATGGTGATCATTCGGGTACTGCTCCTTCGGTAGGTATGCCGGTAGGTATGCCGGTAGGGATGCCGGCAGGGGTGCCGGCAGGGTGGTGGTGCGGGAGTGCGGCGGTCGGCGCGGGTCAGTGGGCGCGCCGACGGCGGGGGAGGGAGACCCGCCAGCGCCAGGTGGTCATGGTCGCCGCGATCGCGGCGGACAGCGGGAGGTCGATGCGCAGCCGGCCCGGCCACGGGCTGTCGGCCAGCGCCGGTATCCGGGGCAGCAGCTCGGCGGCCGCCAGGCCGACGCCGAGGGCGAGCGCGGCGCAGCCGAGGCCGAAGCCGAGGGCGAGCAGCGGGACCGGCCCGCGGGCGGCCCAGGAGTCGGCGGGCCGGCGCCGGTGGCGCAGGCCGACCAGGGTGGCGACCAGGGCGGAGGTGCCGGCGATGGTGGTGAGGGCGGCGATCCTCAGCTCCGACTGGCCGGTGGCGAAACCGCCGGCGCTGGCCATGACGGCGGGTGCCGCGTAGGCGATCAGGACCTCGCGCCAGAGCACGAAGCGGGGCCGGGCGGCGGGCTCGGGGGTGGTGTCGTGGGTGCTGTCGGGGGTGATGGGGCGCTGCTTGGTTCTGCCGGGCATGGGGTCGTCCAAGTGATTAGGAGGCTAATTATAGGTGTGCAGTGGGCCAACAATGAGGTGGCGGAAGGGCTTGTGGTGGGCCGGTGGGCCCGGTGGCGCGGCGGGCCGGTCGACCGGCCCACCGCCCCCGCTGTCGTCCGTCAGTCGTCGGTCAGTGCGGACATGCCCGCGACCAACCTGCCCAGCAGGTCGAGGAAGACTGTCCGCTCCTCGACCGACAGTCCGGCGACCATGGCCTGCATCCGGTCGAAGTGCTCCGGCGCCATGTCGCGCAACCGCTGCGCGCCGCGTGCGGTCAGTATCACCACGTTGCCCCGCCCGTCCTCCGCGGACGGGCGCCGGGCGACCAGGCCGTCCCGCTCCAGCCCGTCGACCAGGCCGGTCACGGTCGCGCGGGAGACCCCGAGCGCCGCGGCCAGCTGCGACGGCGACTTCTCGCCGCCGTGGTCCTCCAGCTCGGCCAGCAGCCGGTAGCGCCCGGTGGACAGGCCGAAGCGGGCGAAGTGGGCCTCGCCGGCCTGGCTCAGCCTGGCTCCGGCGGCCATCAGTCGCGCCGCGACCAGGACCGCCTGAGGATCGGCGGCCAGGCCGTACCGGGAGAGTTGCCGGCGGGCCTGGTCGAGCGAGGGTGCGCCGTTGCCGGCCTGGTGCTGCTGTGCCATGAAAGTAATATGGCGCCTAACCTGATCTCCCGTCAAGCGCCCCGCCCGAGGCCGGGAAGCCCCGTTCCCGCTCCGGGGCGCGGAGCGGGAACGGGGCTTCCGTGGCGGGTCGCCTTTCGGCCCCGCGTGCACACGGCTAGCGCAGGCGGGCGCCGGCCCGGTTGTAGGAGTGGTAGAGGCCGAGGGCGTTGACGGCCAGCGTCGCGACGCCGACCGCGGTGGTGAGCGTCTCCTTGTGGTGCTTCAGGAAGTCCTCGATGGTGTCGAACGCGCTGTGGTGGTGCTCGCTGTCCAGGTGGACATCGCCGTGCGGGGTGACGACCGTGTACTGATAGGCCATGGCTGCCTGCCTCCCGATTGGTGCCTCTGTCGTGGTCGATCCCCGGCCGGGAGGGGCGGAAACCGGCCTCCGGCCCGGTGCAGCCGGATTCACCGGTTCCGGGTGGTCGGATCGGACTGTTCCGGCTACGCACGGGAACCCCGGTCGCGCCACCGCCGTTGGGCAATTGACACGCATGGCCAGAATTCGTCTACATACGGTCACACTTATTTGTGGACAATGGATTCCCTGTGCATTCCTTGCTAGCGTTCGCCCGCCACCTGTCGGAGTCGGGAAAGACGGTCCCAGGAATGAGCAACGAATTCTCCCGCCGCGGCTTCCTCGGCAGTACCGGAATGGTCGCCGCCGGAGCCTCCGCCGCCTCGCTCGGCCTGGTCGTCGGCGCCGCCGGCCCGGCCTCGGCCCGACCCGTCGAACAGCCCGAGGGCTGGACGGTCTTTCCCCCGGACTCCCGCTACGAGACGCTCAGCCAGGGCTTCAACCAGCGCTGGCGCAGTCGACCGGCGTACATCCGGCTGGTCGGCAACGAGGCCGACGCGGTGGCGGAGCTGCGTTCCGCGCTCGACCGCGGGCTGCGGCCGACGGTGCGCGGCGGCGGCCACTGCTACGAGGGCTTCGTCGACAACGACCGGGGCGTCATCCTCGATCTCAGCACCCTGCGCGGGGTCGGGGCGGGGACCGACAAGTACGGCGGCGCCACCTACGCCGTCGAGGGCGGAGCCACCAACTGGGACGTGTACACCACGCTCTTCCGCGAGTACGGGGTGACCGTTCCGGCCGGGTCCTGCTATTCGGTCGGCGCCGGCGGCCACATCTGCGGCGGCGGGTACGGGCTGCTCTCCCGGCGGCACGGACTGACCGTCGACCATCTGGTCCAGGTGGACGTGGCCACGGTCCGCGGCGGTGTGGTCGAGGTGACCCGGGCGCACCGCGGCGACCCCCCGGGCTCGCCCGAGCACGAGCTGTTCTGGGCCCACACCGGGGGCGGCGGCGGCAACTTCGGCGTGGTGCTGCGCTACCACTTCGCCCACGCGCTGCCGGCGCCGCCGCCCCGGGTCTGGCTCAGCAGCGTCGCCTGGAAGTGGTCCGACCTGCTCAAGCATCCCGAGGACTTCCGCACCCTGCTGGACAACTTCGGCGCCTTCTTCGCCGAGCACAGCGGCGCCGCGGAGAAGGTGTACCGCGGACTGTTCTCGATCCTCCACCTCACCCACCACTCGAACGGGAACGTCGTCCTGTTCAGCCAGTGGGACGAGGAGGACCCGGCGCCGCTGGACGCGTTCCTCGCCCGGGTGGAGCGCGGGATGCGCGCCAAGTCGACCGCGCAGACCAACGGCGTCGGCGGGCTCTACCTGCCCTACCCGGACAAGCGCCGCCAACTGCCCTGGTTCCAGGCGACCATGACGCTCAACGGCTCCGGCCCCAACCAGCGCGGCAAGTACAAGTCGGCCTACCACCGCAGAGCGTTCACGCCCACCCAGACCGACGCCTGGTGGACCTGGCTCACCAAGGACGTCGAGGGCCTCGACCTCACCCAGACACTGGTCCAGATCGACTCCTACGGCTGCCGGGTGAACGCGCGGGGCGCCGCCGAGACCGCCGTCCCGCAGCGGGACTCGGTCATGAAGCTGCAGTACCAGACCTACTGGACCGACCGGGCCGACGACGCCGCCCACCTCGCCTACCTCAGCGGCCTCTACCGGGACACCTACCGGGCGACCGGCGGCATCCCGGAGATCGACACCGACACCGACGGCGCCTACGTCAACTACCCGGACGTCGACCTGGGCACCACCGCCGACAAGCAGCCGGCCTACCAGCGCCTCTACTACAAGGCGAACTACACCCGCCTGCAGCGCGCCAAGAAGCTCTGGGACGCCGCCAACGTCTTCCACCACGCCCAGTCGGTGACCCTGCCGTCCTGAACGAGCGCACAGAGCCGTGCCGACCATCTGGTAAACGGACTGTATCTGGTCCCCTCCAGGGCGGGCGGCAGAGCGTGGACGTACTCGATGCCCCGGTGGCCGGCGGGCTCCTGCGCCCTCGCGTAGGAGAGCATGCCCTCCGACACGTCCTGTCCCACCACCAGTCCGGCCCCCTGCGCCTTCAGCAGGCGCGAACAGAGGCCGGTACCGCACCCGAGGTCCAGGACGCGTTCGCCCCGGACCTGCCCCAGGGCCGCCAGTACGCTGTGGCGCCGGTTGCAGAAGGCCGAGGACACCTGGCGCCCGAGGGCGTCCCGTCATCGACCTCCGGTGGAGAGGGCCGGGTCGGACTCGGTGAGGCGGGCGCGGATGTCGGACCTCAGGCGGCCGCCGACCGCTGCCACGGCCCGGGCCAGTGGTGCCTCCAGCTCCGGACCGGCGGCGTACGGCACGACCTCCAGGTCCTCGACCAGGAGGTCCAGGAGTCCGCCCGCGGCGAGCACGTCGGGGTGGCGGTGCGCCAGGTACTGCTTGCAGCGGCGGTGCGCCTTGGGTGCGGCGAGTACCGCGCGGGCGACGGCGCGGGGGTTCTCCGGGGTCACCGCGAGGTGCGGTGCGTGGCGCAGCACCAGAGCGGTGAGGCCGTGGTCGGGGTCGAGCGGCTCGCGGGGCAGCCTGGCGATGACCGCGGTCCAGAGGTCGGCGCGCGGCAGCAGGGCGCTCGCCAGGATGTCCTGCGCCCCGCCGGGTGGTTCGGCCGGGTCCGTGCGGGCCAACGCGCGGAGCGCCTCGTCGGGATGGAGGGCGGCTGTCAGGAGGGCGGTCTGCTGAACCCGGTTGTAGCGGAGGATCCATTCGGCCGGGTCGTCCTCGGCCTGCAGTGCCGCCCACACCGCGTCGAGCCGTCGCAGTGCGTCCTCGGCCCCGCCGGCCGCCAGCTCGCGGGCGACGGCGCGCAGTTCCGGGTCCGTGCAGAGCATGCCGACACTGGTGCCGAGCGGCAGCGTCTCCAGGGTCTCGAACTGGTGCGAGTCGTCGTACTGCAGCCGGTAGTGGACGAGCGCCGGGACGATCCGGCCCCACGCCGGGTGGGCGAACTCCTCGGCCAGCCCCGCGACCTCCTCGTCCTCGACGTAGGAGAAGTCGTACGACCCGTCGAAGAGGGTGCGGAACACGCCCAGGGCCAGGCGCATCAGTTCGAACGTCAGACGCTGCCGCGGGCCGCTCGACCGGGCCTCCATCCGCAGCGTCCAGGTGCCCGCCAGCAGCAGCTGCTCGGAGCGGAAGGTGAGGTCGGGGAACCAGGTGCCGGCGAGTTCCAGCAGG
Source organism: Kitasatospora sp. NPDC089913 (assembly GCF_044748625.1). NCBI lineage: Bacteria > Bacillati > Actinomycetota > Actinomycetes > Kitasatosporales > Streptomycetaceae > Kitasatospora > Kitasatospora sp. NPDC089913. Next base: position 140,532 of record NZ_JBIVGI010000017.1, read on the forward strand.
GTCCGGAACGCGCGCAGCCGCCCGGTCTCGCCCGCGACGACGCCTGGCTGCTCGCTCCACTCGCCCTCGACCCGGTCGGGGCGGAACACCAGGCTGGCCTTGTGCAGCGACAGCGGCACGTCGAGTTCGAACGCGCCCGCGCCGAGGCGCAGCAGTTTGTTGCCGCCGTGGCAGAACCGGTCGGAGATCCGCTGCAGTGCGGCGACGCCGCTGGGGGCGCGCCCGAGTGGGTAGCGTTCGGTGCGGGCGAGCTGCCACTGGTGGACGGCGTTGTGGAGCCGGTGCGGGTTGGCCGGTGCGGCTGCCGGCGAACCGGCGGCGTCCGCCAGCATCCGCTGCCAGGAGGCGTTCTCCTCGATGGTGTAGTCCGTGGCGGGCGGGCCGCCGCGCCAGTGGGCGAGCCAGGAGCGGAAGGTCGTGACGGCCCGTCGCTCGGCGGGGGTGAGGCCGAACTCCTCTGCCAGTCGCAGCCATTCGGACAGCACTCCGAGGTAGCCGTGCCAGCGGTCGGCGGTGGGGGCGTCGACCAGGTCGAGCAGGATCGCCTTGAGGGCGGCGTCGTAGGACTCGACCAGGTCGCAGCGGGCCAGCAGGCGCAGCACGGCCAGGTCCGGCCCGCCGTCGTTCGCGGTCCGGTCGTCCTGCGCCGGGCCGTGGGCCGGAGCCGGAGCCGGAGTCGGAGCCGGGGTGCCGGGGGCCGTCGGGTCGGAGGCGTAGTCCCGGTAGGCGGCCGTCAGCTCGGCGGCCCGGCGCGGTGCGGTACCGGGGTCGGCCGCCGCCAGCGCCACCCGGCAGCGCTCCAGTCGGAGGTGGCGGTCGGCGAAGCCGGGGTCGTCGGCGGCGGCCGCGAGCAGCCGGGGCACCTCGGCCGGCGGCAGCTGGGAGCGCGGCACCAGGCGGTACAGCGCCTCGGCACGCGTCGGGTCGATCGCCGGGCCGATCGTCGGGTCGGTCGCCCGGTCGGTCACCGGGAGTGCGGCGGCGAGTCCGGTCAGGACCTGCTCGCGCTCCTCCGGGGTGTGTACGTCGAGCGCCGCGAGGGCGTCGGCGAGGGCGTCGGCGGCGTGCAGCAGCGCGACCGCCGCGCCGGTGCCGGTGCCGGTGCCGGTGCCGCCGTCACCGTCGCCGTCCCTCGACGCGAGCGCGGCGGCCGCCGTGAGCAGTCGGCGCAGCGCCGGTTCCGGGACGTCCGGGCGCAGCTCCAGCCGGGCGAGGGCGACCGCCGGGCGGAGGTCCCCGGTCCCGGCCAGCAGCCCGACCGGTACGGCGCCGAGCGCGCGGGTGCTCCGCGGCAGCAGTTCGGCCGACCGGTCGGCCGAGCCGGCCCGAGCGGCGGCCAGACCCCGCAGGTAGGTCCTGGCCTGCGGCGGGGCGGCCGCGAGGAGGTCCTGCGGGTCGGTGCCCAGGGCGAGCAGCGCCTCGCCGACCCGGGCCGCGAACGAGGGCGAGGCGACCGAGTCGCCGTCCCGGCGGTGGCAGTCGGGGTCGGGCAGGTGGCTCCGGTCGACGAGTCGGCGCCGCACCGAGGGCGACAGGTGCGGCAGGGCGGTGAGTTCGGTCAGCCGGGGCATGGCCTCCGGGGCGAGGGCCGCCGCCGGGTCGGGCGCGCGCCGGACGGCTTCGAGCCCGTCCGCCGGATCGTGGAGCAGCCGGCAGCCCTGCGGCACGGCCGTCGTCCGGGCGCGGACGGTGTCGACGGCCGGTGGTCGGCCGGCCCCGAACCAGCACTCCTCCGCCCACGGGTCGGCGAGGACGTACGAGGCGCCCTCGGGGAGGTCCTCGGGGCGGCCGCGCAGCACGCCGATGCCGTACTGGCGGAACATCACCCCGGCGTGCTCCGCCGCGCTGCCCCGCTCGACCAGGACGTGCCCGACGCCCGCCCGCCCGGCGTCGTCGAGGGCGAGGTACTGCGCCCAGGCGTCGTCCAGTCGGACGGCGGTCAGGAACCCGGTCGCGGCGACCGCGGCCGGCGCCACCAGGATCTCCGCGGGACGGGCGGCGCGGTCCTGTCGCCACTCGCGCCGGGACTTCTCGGTGAGTGTCTCGACGACGGGTTCGGGATCGAACGCGGCGGCGGGGCGGAGTTGCACCAGACGGCGGTCGGTGACCTCCACGGCGGTCAGCACTTCGCCCCGCCACAGGGTGAGGCCGGGCGAGCCGGTGAGCCAGGCGAGGCTGTTGTCGGTGTGCTCCAGGCGCTGCGCCGAGGCGAAGCCGAAGCCGAACGAGAGCTGGCCCACCAGCCGGCCGTCGGGGCCGCGCTCGGTGAGGGCGGTGACCGAGACGGTGCCGTGGTCGGTCGCCAGAACCCATTCGGTGTCCAGCCGGGCCATCCCGAACCCGGTGTGGGCGCGGTCCAACCAGGCGGTGATTCCGGCGAGTTCGGCGTCGGACAGCAGTGGAGTCTCGGTCGGTGCGGGGAGCCGGTGCGGCGGAGCGGCGAGCAGTGGTTGGACGAAGGCGGGGATGGGCAGGGGGCGGTACCCGGGGTCGTGGAGCCGCTGCTGGGCGACGGAGCGTTCGGCGTAGCCGCTCCAGACCACGGCGGACACCACCCGGTGGAGCTCCGCGGGGTCGGCGCAGACCAGGCTCTCGTAGCCGCCCGCGTTGGTGTTGCCCTCGCCGTCCTCGGCCCCGGAGCTGCGGACGATCCACGGGCCGTCCCCGCAGACCGCCCGGACCTCGGTGTCCAGGGCGGGTCGGCGGGCCCGCAGGAATTCCGCGTAGGACTCGACGAGTTCGGCGGCGGGGGTGTCGGCCGCGGTGGCCAGGCCGGGGAATTCGGCGGTGCCGAGGCCGGGGAATTCCCCCACCGGTTCGGCCGGCAGCGGGAACACCGGAAGGGCGACGTCGGCGAACCGTTCGTCGTGGGCGAGTCGCAGTAGGCGGGCGCATTTCGCGCCGATTCCTCCGGGGTCGACGGTCCGCCCGGAAGCGGCCGGCAGGTGCATGGAAATGGTGTTCTCCTGTGGACGGAAGGTGCGGGGAGAGCGCGGGAGCGGGGCGGCGGTGGCTGCGGGTGCTGGGGCGGGCCGGGCGTTGTGCGGAGGTCCGGTCCGGACGTCGGTCGTCGAGCGGCCCGGGGAGGTCAGTCGTCGAGCAGCTCGGCGAGCCACCGCCGGGTCCGCTCCGGAGTGCGGTCGGCCTCGCGCAGGCCGTCGATCACGTTCCAGGCGGCGCGGTAGCGGGCCGGTTCGTCGACCGGGTCGCCGCCCGCGTGCGGGGCCAGCCGTTCGCAGAGCCGGTCGAAGCGCCGCTCGGCGTCGGTCAGCACGGTGTCGTCGAAGGCCGCCGAAACGGCCTGGTTGTCGCCGTCGTAGAAGAGCAGTCCCTCGTCGGCGGCCGCCTGCCGGAAGGCCCGGGCGAGGGTCCTGGAGGCCGGGACGAACTGGAACAGGGTGCCGTCCCCGGCGATCTCGACCGCCAGGCCCGCCGTCTCCAGGGCCTTGCGGGCGTGGCCGACGAAGCGCTCGCCGGCGGCCCGGGCCGAACGCTGGGGCTCGCCGGTGGCTGCGCGCGCGAGCGTCCGGTCGGCGGCGGCCAGGATGGTCGGCTCGAAGAACGAGGTGAACGAGATCTCGCGCAGCGGAGCGAGCAGCTCGCGCGGGCCGCCGACGGCGGCCACCGCGTGGCCGTTGGCGACGCCCTTGGCGACCGTCCAGACGTCCGGGGCCAGCAGCTCGGCGGTGGACAGGCCGGGGCCGTAGCGCAGCCCGACCTTCACCTCGTCGGCGATCAGCGGCACTCCGGCCGCGCTGACCAGTTCGCGGGCGCGGGCGTACCAGCGGGGGGAGAGGTGCATGTGGTCGGGGGAGAGGACCACCGCGGCCGCCCTGTCGTCGCGCAGCAGCTCGGCGAGCAGTCCGAGGTCGAAGTAGAAGTCGGCGATCCCGTCCGCGTTCGGCTCTCCGGGTGTGCCGGCCGGGCGCCACATCGGGTCGTAGCCGTGGTAGCCGGCGCTCAGCACCAGCGGTCGGCCGACGGACTCACGGACCGCCAGCACGGCTGCCCGGACAGCCGCGGTGCCCGACCGGAACAGTCCGACCACCTCGCCCCCGCACAGCTCCCGCAGCCGGCCGGTGACGGTGTCGACCCGCGCGTTCCAGCCGGTCGCGGAACCGGACTCGCCGGCCGCGGCCCGGGCCACGGCGGCGGCGACCTCCGGGTCGCCGTGACCGAGCGTCACCGATCCCCGGGCGTTGTCGAAGTCGATCCAGCTCTTTCCGGAATCGTCCGTGAGATAGCCGCCGCGGGCGGCGGTGAATACCCGGGGAATGCCGTCGGGAGTGCGCGGACAGGTCGGCCTTTCGGCCAGGACGGAGGGAATTCGCGTCATTGTCGACCGCTTTCTCGAAGGGGAGTTGAGGAAATCCGGGAAATCCGGGCAGAGTCGCCGGGAAATCTGTCCCCGAGGTTCACAGGGAGGCTGTCGTGGCCGGATCGGGAGCATTTCCGCCACTGCCGTGGCCGGCGGTGCCCGCCCTGCACCGGGCGGCCCTGGAGCAGGCCCGGCGGGACGGCGGGGCGGCGGCCGCGTACGCCTGCGGGTGCCTGCTGGAGCAGGTCCTGGCGGACGCCCTGGCCTGTCCGGGTGCCGAACGTCTCGCGCCGGTCGGACAGGTCGGACAGGTCGGGCGCGTCGGACAGGTCGGACGCGTCGGACAGGTCGGGCCGACCGGACCGGCTGTTCTGGCCGTGCTGGACGAACTGCGAGCCTGCTGTGCGGATTTGGCGGCGCTCGCCGCGGACGGCGGCGACCTCGACCGGGTGCCCGTGCGGACGGCGACGCACACCCTGCTCGGCCGGGCCGCGGCCGTCGCGGCCGGGCTGACCGACCTCCTCTGGTCCGCACCGGAGACGGTCGCCGACCCGGCCGGTGGCGCCCTGCTGCGGCACGCCACCGACTGGAAGACCCCCGAGTGCCACGCCTACGACCTGGCCGACCCGGAGCTGACGTACCGGCAGGCCGAGGACTGGCTGGCCGGGCACGCCCGCCCCCGCCCCGTCCTGGTGGTCGGAATACGCACCGGAGGCTCCTACCTGGCGCCGTTCTGGGCCGCCGCGGTCGCCGCCGCCGGCCGCACCGCGGCACCCTGGACCACCCTGCGCCCGCTTCGCCTCCCGGACGGGATCACTCTGCCCGAGGCCGAACTCGACCGGCTGCCCACGACGCTGCCGACCGGCACCCTCGTGGTGGCCGTCGACGACCAGCCCGACACCGGCGACACCGCCCGCGCGGTGCGGGCCGCCCTCGTCCGGCGGCTGCCCGGTCGGCCCGAGGTCCTTCTCGCGTCCCCGGGCCGGCTGTACCGGGTCGGGCCGGGAGTCCTGCGCACCATCGCCTCGGTCCCGCCCGTCCACCCGGGCCGCGAGCGGCTGTGGCAGCTGCTCGCACCGGCCGACCGGCCGCGCCTGCTGGCCCGGATCCGCGCCGCCGGGGTGCCGCTCACCGCCGACGACCGGGACCTGCGGGTGGAGCCCTTCCGGGGCCCGTTCCTGACCCGCTACCCGACCGGCCCCGGCCCGGCAGGCCGGCCCGGCGGTCCGCACCGGATCAGTCCGCGGGCCACGCCGTTCACCGTCGTCGGCCCGGCACACACCCGGCACTTCCGGTTCGCCGGCACCGGCGCGCACGGCGCCCAGTGCGCGGCGGCACTCGCAGAATGGGGCGGACCTGCACCGGCGTTCCGCTACGTCGACGGCTACCTGGTGACCGACCACGAGCCGGGGCTGCGGCCGCTCGCGGACGGACTCCCGGCGCTGGACCCGGCGCACCGGCGCCAGGTGCTCGCCACCGTGGTCCGCGGCTGGCGGTCGCAGCAGCGGCTCGGCGACCTCGGCCGGGTCGCCCCGGAGGCCGGGTACGACCCGCAGGACGCGCTGCGCCGGGCCCTGGCGAGGCTGCGGGACCTGGTCGGCGGCCCGCTGCCGGTCGACGAGGCCTGGCTGCGCCGCCACGTGCCCGGCCACGCGAGGCTCGGCGGGGCCGACGGCCGACTGCTGCGGACCTCGCTGCCGTACTCGCACCAGGACTGGCACTGGCAGCTCGCCCCGGCCGGGCCCCCGCCCGAGGACCCGGAGGGGGAGCCGGACGGCCCGCCGGCCGTCCGCCGCTTCGGCCTCGACTGGGTGTGGGGCGGGGCGGGTCGGCTGGAGTCCGAGGTGGCCTCCTTCGTGGTCGAGAACGGCCTGACCGGCGAGGCGCTGGCGGATCTGCGCACGGCGCTGGACGACGACGCGGTCTTCACGGGCGCGTTGCGGCTGGGTGGGGAGGCGCTGCTCCTCAACGCCAAGTCCTGGCTGCGCCGCTGCCTCGCACCAGGGCCGGCGACGGCGGAGCGGATCCGTGCCCGGCTGGCGGAGCTGGCCGACCGGGTGGCCGCCCTGTCCTGACCGCCGCCGACCGGCGGAGGGTCCGGCGGCACGTCCTGGGGTGGGCCGGTCGGTGGGCCGACCGGTGGCGGTCATCGGTCGGCCTCCTCGGGCAGCGCCCAGAGCCGCTCGACCGCGCCGTGCCCGTCGGCGGCGCAGCGGCGGGCGTGTCCGAGGGCCTGGCGCACGCACTCGTCGTCGGTCTGGCTCCCGTACACGTACATGCCGCGGACCTTGTGCGCCAGCACCCCGGAGATCTCCACCGTGTGCCGCAGGGTCAGCCCGCGCTCCTCGGCGAGCGTCCGGCGCACCTGCGGCGCGGGGTGCTGTCCCGCGTACGGGAGGTCCTCGTACCAGAGCACGGTGGCGGACGGCAGGCCGGCGGCGCGGACGGCCCGGTGCACAAGCAGGTGGTCGACGTGGCCGCCGACGGCGGCGGGCGCGAGCACGGTGTCCGCCGCGGTGTCGCGCAGCGCGGGCACCAGGGCGGTGGTGAGGGCGGGTCCGACCGGGTCGGCCGCCGGATCCGCGGTCAGTTCGCCGACGTCGTCGTAGCCGCGCAGGCTCGCGTCGTCGAGGCCGAGCGGACGGTAGTCGGCCAGCCCGCGCAGCCGGCAGTAGCGCAGTTCCTCGGTGCGGCGGCGGGCCCCGACCACCTGCGGGCCGGCCTTCCGCAGTCGCCTCGGCAGGGCCCAGGCGGAGCGGGTGAAGACGGTGAGCAGGGTGGCCCGGGGCAGCGGTCCGGCCAGGGCCAGCAGGCCACCGACGGAGTAGGCGATGTCGTCGGGGTGCGGGGAGACCAGCAGGGTCCGCCCGTCCCGCAGCCGGTCGACCAGGTCACCGGCCCGCGCGGCACCACCGGCCCGCGCACCACCGGCCCGTGCGGCAACGACCTGCGCACCACCGGCCCGCAGATCAGAGGTCATCGGACACCCCCCGCACCGATCAGGTCGGCGTACCGCAGCGCGACATCGTGCCAGCCGAGGCCGGGCCGCGGGCGGGGCGGCGGGGCCGCACCCGCGGCGACCAGCTCGCTCAGCTCGTCGACGCTGTCCGCGAGCAGCGAGGCGAACCGGGGCAGGCTGCCGCTGCTGCCGAGCGCGCAGACCGGGACCCCGAGCTGGACCGCCTCGGCGGCCAGGAAGTTGAAGGTCTCGTGGAAGACCGACGGCAGGACGAGCAGCCGGGCGCCGCCGAGCACCCGCTTCCAGTCCGAGCGGATGTCGTAGGAGTCGATCACCTCGATCCGTCCGGCAAGCCGGTGCCGGCGCAGTTCGTCCCGCATCTCCCGGCCCGTCCGGGACCAGGTGGTGAGGACGATCCGCAGCGGGAGGTCGGCCGCGGCGAGGCGGCGCAGGCAGCGGTGGGCGTCCTCGGCGGGGATCTTCCCCAGGTGCAGGACCACCGGGCCGACCGGGTCCCGCAGGTCGGCGGCGGGCACGTGGTCCGCGGCCCAGGGGATGTAGTGGCGGTCCGGGAAGCAGCGGGTCCAGGACCGGTCGCGCAGGAACACCTCGCGCATCGGTCCCTCGGGGTGCGCGGCCCGGGCCGGGCAACCGTCCACCGTCCCCCCGTCCACAGAGTCGGACCCCCCGACGACGGATCCTCCGGCCACCGTCCCCCCGCCCACCGACTGCCCGTGCCGCAGGCAGTGCGGCGGTGCGGTCATGCCGGGCGCCAGCAGGCTGACGTCGTGCCAGATCCGCACCACCCTGCGGTACAGGTCCGGGAAGCGCGCCCACTCGGTGCCCCGGAACACCGGGCTGTCCACCAGCGGGAACACCGCGTCGGCCCGGTCCTGCCGGGTCAGCCGGGCCAGCGCCGCCGGGTCGGGGGCCTGCGCCGAGCGGTAGAAGCGGACCTCCACCCGGCACCGCCGGAGGTGTTCGGTCAGGTACCACAGGGCGGTCTCGACCCCGCCCCAGGTGTCGCTGTCGAAGCCCTCGTCGTAGATCTCGAAGAGGGCCCGGGGAGCCCGCGGCGTGTCAGGCACGGCCCGCCCCCGCGGTCCGGAGGACCAGCCGGGCCACCAGCTCGTCCACGTCGAACCGGTCCGCGGGGGCGCCGAGCAGGTCGAGCGAGCAGTCGAAGTAGGACTCCAGCCGGTTGACGATCTTGACGAACTCCCGGGCGTTCACCTCCAGGTACCCGGCCTCCGCGATCTCCCCGGGGTCGTCCCCGGTCTCGTCGCTGAGGCACTTCACGACCAGCAGCCGTGTCATGCGGTCCGCGCCAGGTGCGCCTTGGAGTTCGCCACCACCAGAGAGCTGCATTCCTCCTCCGTCCTGTCCACGATGAAGACACCCGTGTTGCTGATCCTGAACCGGACCGTGCGCAGCAGCTCGTCACCCAGGCCGAGCAGCTCGAACAGCAGGGCCTGGATGGTCTCCGCGTGGGAGACCAGCACCAGGCCGCCCCGCCGCTCCGGCGGCCCGCCGCAGGCGGCGAGGAACTCCCGCACCCGGGCCCGCTGCGCCGTCCAGCTCTCCACCCCGGCGATCCGCTCGTCCGGTCGGAGCAGGCGCTGTTCCAGCACGGCGTCCCACTCGTGCACCCGCAGCGGGCGGGGGAACCGTTCGGGGGCGCCGACCTCCGCCAGTCGGGTGTCGTGCTCCGACGGCAGTCCGAGGGCGCCGGAGAGCACCTGGGCGGTTCGGGCGGCCCGGCGCTGCGGGCTGCTGATCAGCCGCCAGTCGGACAGCCGCGGTGCGGCCCAGCGGGCGCTGCCGCGCCTCAGGTGCGCGCCCAGTGCGGCGGCCTGGCGCCGGCCGAGCGCGGTGAGGTCGGCGTCCGGGTCGAAGCCGGGCATCAGGTCGTCGTCCCGCAGCACGTTGACGCTCGCCTGCGCGTGCCGGACCAGCACGAACCGCCGGTGGCCGGTCATACCAGCGGCAGCGGGATGCGGCCCTGGGGGATCTGCATCCGGCTGCGCGAGTTGTTGAACTCCTGGTTGGCGATGCACGTCCCGCACGGCCAGTTGTCGTACTCGCGGGGCGCGCCGAAGGCGTGGAACAGGTGCTTGGGCACCGAGTAGCAGTCGCACTTGACCATGCGGATCTGCTCGCCGGTCACCTGGTAGTTGTAGCCGTTGGTGATCTGGTCGCAGACCGCGTCCCGGGTGCCGGTCTCGAAGATGTGGTTCCACCGGCGGAAGTACTCCGGGGGCGCGAGGAACTCCGCCGGGTGCAGGTCCTGGTACCGCAGGTCGACCTCCAGCGGCCGGCCCTTGAACGCCAGCAGCGGCATGAAGTGCAGCAGTCCCCGGTAGCCGCGCTCCGCGAGCAGGTCGATGTAGGCGTTGACCTGCTCGATCGGCTGGCCCCAGTACACGGACTGGAGTTCGGCGCCGAGGTCCACCGCGGCGTCGATGATCCGGTCCACCTGCTGCTGGCTCAGCCCGCGCTTGGCGTTCATCTCGGCGGTGTGGCCGTCCACCGAGAAGACCCAGAGCAGATCGGGCCGGCCGGCCAGGGCGGTGGGCAGTTTGGTGCCGTTGCTGAGCACCTCGATCCGGTAGCCCTCCGCGGCCCGGCGCTGCAGGTGGTCGACGATCTTGCGGTAGAGGGTGATCTCGCCGTCGGACTCCACCCGGAAGAGCACCGAGTCGGGCTCGTACTCGGCGAAGATGCGGTCCAGCGAGGCGATCGTGGCGGCCTGGTCGACCTTGGCCTTCTTCACCTCGCAGTAGGTGCAGCGGATGTTGCAGGCGCCGTCGACGACGATGTTGCGGTAGAGGCGCACCTGTCGGGTGCGCGGCGGCCAGCTCTGCTCGGCGGTGGTCATCAGCTCTCCTCGTGGTGCGGCCGGGGCCGCTCAGACGGTGGCGGCGCGTGCGGCCGCCAGGTGGAAGGCGACCGCCCGCGCACTGCGCAGGGCGTGCGCCTGGATGGTCAGGGTGGGGTTGAGGCCGCCGGGGTACGGCATGAAGCTGCCGTCGACGACGAAGACGTTGGGCGCGGTGTGCACCCGGCCCCAGCCGTCGACGACCGAACTCCTCGGGTCCTCGCCGGCCCGGCAGGTGCCGTGCAGATGGCTGCTGCCCTGGGCGAACCCGCTGGCCTTGCGGCGCACGCCCGCCGCCCCGGCCTGCCGCAGCAGCCGCTCGCAGCGGCCGGCCATGTGGTCGAGCCGGGCGAGGTCGCGCGGGTCCGGCGTGTAGTCGATGACGACGGCGGGCAGGCCGTCCTCGTCGAGGTGCGGGGAGAGGCCGACCCGGTTGTCCAGGTTCGGGTGGTCGGCCAGGATGGTCTCCACCCGGAGCTCCAGCGCGTCCCGCACCAGCTTGTGCGGCTGGTCGGTGCGGGACTCGTAGATCAGCCCGCCGACCCCGGTCGGGCACTCCGGGTCCAGGTAGTGGTCCAGGAAGGCGATGGTGGAGAACGGCCCGGTGTGCGCGGCCGGGTCCGCCAGGGTGTCGGCCGGCGCGGGCACGGTGCCGGTCACGTACTCGCTGAGCTTCAGGCACAGGCCGCGCCCGACCAGGCCGTTCTCGTTCCCCACCCCGTCCGGGGTGCGTCGGCCGCGGGAGCGCAGCAGCAGGGCCGCGCTCTGCACGGCGTTGCAGGCGAGCACGAAGGCACGCGCCCTGATCCGGTGCGGGGTGCGGGTCAGCCGGTCCAGGCAGCGCACCGCGGACACCCCGTCCGGGCCGTCCTGTTCGAGTTCCAGGGCCCGGACACCGGTGCGCAGGGCGAAGCCGGGCCGGTCGGCCAACGGGGCCAGGAACACCGCGACCACATCGCCCTTGGCGCCGGTCGGGCACTGGTGGCTGACGCAGAGCGTCGCCCGGGTGCAGGCCGAACGTCCCTCGTGGGGGCTCCGGTTGATAGCCAGTGGGGTGGGGAACGGCCGGTAGCCGAGGGCCGTGCCCGCCTCGTGCAGCACCTCGGCGGCGGCGGTCGGCGGGTGTGCCGGGCCCCGGCTGTGACCCCGGCCGCGCGGCACCGGTTCGTGGTCGCCGCCGCACACCCCCAGCCGTCGCTCCAGCACCTCGTAGTAGGGCACCAGGTCGGCGAGGGTGTACGGCCAGCGGACGTCGAGGCCGTCGGTGCGGATCAGCTCGCCCGGGTCGAAGTCGAACGGCCGGTAGCGCCAGGACGCGCCGCCGTAGAAGACCGTCCCACCGCCCAGATTGGTGGTGCTCCACGGCCAGCCGCCGTCGTTCCAGCCGCCGTCCCCGTCGCGGGCGACGGCCTGCCGGCTCAGGTCGTCCAACTCGTCGTGACCCAGTCCGGGCGGGAGCCGGTAGCCCTCCTCGATCATCAGGACGTCCAGGCCCTGGCGGACCAGCCGCTCGGCCGCGACCGCGCCGCTGGCGCCGCTGCCGATCACGCAGACGTCCCAGATCCGGTCCGCGGCGGCGGGCTCCAGGCCGTCCCGGTGGGAGCGGCCGAGCGGTTCCGGATCGCGGGCGTGCGGGGCGTCCTGGGGGAGGGTGCCCCTCAGTCGCTTCATGTGCTCCCTTTCGTCTGCGGGTTGCCGGTTCGCGCCTGGACGGCTCGCGCCGGGCCGGTGGGCGCGGCGGTGGGCGGTGTGGCGGGCGGCGGCTCGCCGGGGCCGGTCGCCGCGGCCCAGGCGGCGCACAGCTCGGCGAAGCGGCCGCCGCCGTCGGCGAGTTCGCCGGGCGGGCCGTCCTCGACGACGGCGCCGCCCTCGATCACCAGGACGCGGTCGGCGATCGCCAGCGTCGACAACCGGTGCGCGATCAGCAGGGCACTGCGGCCGGCCAGCACCCGGGCGAGCGCGTCGTGCACGGCCCGTTCGGTCGGGGTGTCCATCGCGGAGGTCGCCTCGTCGAGAATGAGGACCCGCGGCGAGGTCAGCATCACCCGGGCCAGCGCGATGAGTTGGCGCTGTCCCGCGGAGAGGGCGGCGCCGCGCTTGTGGACGTCGGTGTCGTAGCCGTCGGGCAGCCGGCCGATGAACGCGTCCGCCCCGACCGCCTCGGCGGCGGCGCGGACCTGGGCCCGGTCGGCGCCCGGGCGGCCCAGCGCGATGTTGTCGGCGACCGAGCCGGAGAACAGGAACGCCTCCTGGGTGACCATCGAGACGGCGCCGCGCAGCTCCGGGTCGGCGAGGTCCCTGAGGTCCACGCCGTCCAGCGTGATCCGGCCGGCCGTCGGGTCGTAGAACCGGGCGAGCAGCTTCGCGATGGTCGACTTCCCGGCCCCCGTGGTGCCGACCAGGGCGACGGTGCGGCCCGGCGCGAGGTCGAGGTCCAGGCCCGCGAGGACCGGCGGGGCGCCCTGCGCGTACCCGAACCGCACCCGCTCGAAGCGGACCGCTCCCGGCGCCGCCGCGGCCGGCAGCGCGCGCGGCCGGCCCGGTTCGGGCAGCGGGGCCCGCTCCGCCAGCAGGGCGCCGATCCTCTCCAGGCCGGCCGAGGCGGCGGCGAAGGCGTTGGCGAAGCTCGCCAGCTCGTCGATCGGGTCGTAGAGCCGGTGCACGTACAGCAGGAAGGCGGTCAGGTCACCCGGCTCCAGCCGGCCCTGCGCGATCCGTACGGAGCCCAGCGCCAGCAGCACGGCCAACGACAGGTTGCCGATCAGCTTGACGCCGCCGCTGAACAGCGCGCTCACCCGGCCGGACTGCAGCCGCGCGGCCGCGTACCCCGCGTCCAGCTCCCGCAGCCGGGCCGCGTTGCGCGCCTCCCGCCGGAAGGCCTGGACGGCCCGGATGCCGTTGTACGCCTCGGAGGTGTGCCGCACCACCTCCTCGGTGGCGGCCCGGGTCCGGCGGTAGGCGTGCCGAGAACCCCGGCGGAACCAGCGGGTCAGCAGCACCAGGGGGACGAAGAACGCGATCACCGCGGTGGCCATCGGCAGGTCGAGCCAGAGCATCACGGCGACGATGCCGACCATCGAGAACAGCGCGGAGAACAGCCCGTCCAGGCCGGTCTCCAGTACTTCCTCGACCGCCTCGACGTCGCCGGACAGCCGGGCCACCACCCGCCCGGACGGCGTCGCCTCGTGGAACGCGAGCGGCTGCGCCATGACGTGGCCGAAGGTGTGCCGCCGCAGGTCGAACAGCAGGCTCTGGGCGATTCCGCCGGAGTACCGCAGGAAGCCGTACTTGAGGGTGGCGGTCGCCTGGCCGGCGGCCAGCGCGGCTGCCGCGCAGCCGGCGAGCACCCCCCAGCGGCCGTCGGCCGCCGCAGGCAGGCCGCGGTCGATGGCGGCCGCGACCAGCAGTGGGGTGGCCAGGCCGCAGAGGTTCTCCAGCACCGCCAGGGCGACGGCGACCGCCAGCCGGTGGCGGTGCGGGCGCAGCAGCAGGCGCAGCAGGGCGTTCCGCCGGTCGGTCAGCAGCCGGTCGGTCGGCGGACGGTCGGCAGCCGGTCGGTCGGCAGCCGGCGGTCGGTCGGTGGTCGGTCGGTCCGTCGACGGTCGGTCGGTCGGCAGGTGGTCGGCACCGGTGCTCATCGGACGTCCACCGCCCGGCCCGCCGTCCCCGGCACCAGCGTGGCGGGGGTCGCCAGCAGCCGCCGGTACTCGCCGTGGCGGGCCATCAGCTCCTCGTGGCCGCCGACGGCGGCGACCCGCCCGTCCACCAGCAGCGCCACCTGGTCGGCGAGTCGCAGGGTGCCGGGGCGGTGCGCCGCGAACACCGTCGTCACACCGCCCAGGACGGTCCGCAGGGCGTGCTCCACCTCGCGCTCGGTCCGCACGTCGAGCGCGGACAGCGCGTCGTCCAGGACCAGCACGGCGGGGCGCGGCAGGACGGCGCGGGCGAGCGCCAGCCGCTGGCGCTGCCCGCCGGACAGGGCCAGGCCCTCCTCGCCGATCCGGGTGTCCAGCCGCTCGGGCAGCGCGGCCACGAAGCCGTCCGCCCGGGCGATCCGCAGCGCCTCGTGGATCCGGGCGTCCTCGCAGTCCTCGGCGCCGAGCGCGACGTTGTCCCGGACCGTCCCGGAGAACAGCACCGGGTCGTCGAAGGCGCAGCAGACCGCGGCCCGCAGGTCGTCGAGGGGGAGTTCGCGCAGGTCCACGCCGTCGAGGGTGATCCGGCCCGAGGTCGGGTCGTCGAGGCGGGCGAGCAGGGCGAGCAGGGTGCTCTTGCCGGAGCCGCTGGCGCCGACCAGCGCCAGCGAGCTGCCGGCCGGGACGGTCAGGTCGATGCCGCGCAGCGCCGGCACGGCCGCGCCGGGGTGGGTGTGGTGGAGGTCCTCGAGGGCGAGTTCGCCGCGCGGCGGGCGGAGGCGGCGGTGCGGGCGGGCAGGCTCGGCGACCGTCAGCGGCTCGTCCCGCAGCTGCCAGTACCGGTCGGCGGCCGCGGCGGCGGTGCTGGCGTCGGCGATCAGCCAGCCCAGGGTGTCGGCCGGCCAGCGCAGGTAGGTGGCGACGCTGACCGCCGCCATCAGGGTGCCGAGGGTGAGGTCGCCGGTGGCCACCCGGTGGCCGCCGTAGCCGATCAGGGCGACCACCGCGAGTTCGGGCAGCGCGGTGATCACCCACCACAGGGCGGCGGTGAGGGAGAGCTTGCGCAGTTCGGTCAGCCGGAGCCGGCGGGCCCGGCCGAGGAACCGGGCGACCGTTCCCGGCCCGCGGCCGAAGGCCTTCAGCACCCGGATGCCGAGCACGGACTCCTCGACGGTCGTCATCAGGTCGCCGGACTGCTCCTGGGCGGAGCGCGCGACGCTCCGGAACCGGCGCTCGAAGGCGGTGGTGGCCAGCACCATCGGGGCGTACGCGGCCAGCACCAGCACGGCCAGGGCGGGAGCGAGCACGGCCAGGACGACCAGGCCGGCCACCAGGGCGAGCACGTTCACCAGCAGGTAGACCGCGGAGAACGCGGCGAACCGGCCGATCTCGGCCACGTCGGAGACCGTCCGGGACAGCAGTTGGCCGGACGACCAGCGGATGTGGAAGGACTGCGGCAGCCGGTGCAGGTGCGCCGACAGGTCCGCGCGCATCGCCGTCTCCAGCCGGTTGACCGGGCGGACCACCAGCAGCCGGCGGGCGCCGAGCAGGACCGCCTCGACGGTGCCGAGCACGGTGAGGCCGACGATCGGCCAGGGCAGGGCGGCGGTGTCCCGGTGGGCGACCGGCCCGTCCACCAGTCGTTGCAGGACCAGCGGCACGGTCAGTCCGGCAAGCATCGAGCCGAGGGCGGCGGCGCAGGCACCGGCCATCGCCCAGCGGTGCGGCCGGAGGTAGCCGGCGCAGCGGCGCAGCGAACCGGGGATCACCGGGCGGCCCCGGCGGCGAGGGCCCGGTGGTAGTGGGCCAGGGCGCGTTCGGTGGCGGTGGCGCCGCCGTACCGCTCGGTCAGCCGGGGCAGCGCCGCCGCGACCGCGGCGCGGTGGACGGCGGGCGAGGTGACGGCCTCGCGCACCGCGTCGGTCAGCGCCCCGACGTCGCCGCGCGGGACGAGCAGCCCGGGGGTGACGTCGCCGACCGTCTCGCGCAGCCCGCCGACCGCGTATCCGGCGACCGGGGTGCCGCAGACCATCGCCTCCAGGGCGCTGCCGCCGAGTTCCTCGTGCACCGAGGGCATCACCAGGACGTCCAGCGCGGTCATCACGGCGGGGATGTCGGAGTGCGGCAGGAAGCCGGTGAAGCGGAACCGCGCGGTGAGGCCCGCCGCGGCGACCGCCTGCCGCATCCGCTCGCCCTGCGGGCCGTCGCCGACGACCAGGAAGACGCTGTCCGGGGTGTCGGTCCGCGCGCTCCAGCGGGCGGCCGCGGCGACGAAGTCGCGCCAGCCCTTCTCGTGGGCGATCCGGCCCACGTAGCCGATCACCGCGACGCCGTCCGGGACGCCCAGGGTGCGGACGAACGCCCGGGCGGTGTCCCCGGGCTGGCGCTCGACCGGGCCGACCGAGTCGGGCACGACGTCGATCAGCTCGCGGCTCATCGGCATCTCCCGGGCGACCACGTCGGCGGTGCGTTCGGTGAGCGTGGAGACGCGTGCGGCGCGGCGCAGCGCCCGGCGTTCGGCGGCGTGCACCAGCCGGTGCTGGAGGCGGTCGACCCGGGACATCGGCTCGTACACCGAGAGCCGCGAGCAGTGCAGGGTGACGCAGTAGGGCGCGGCCAGCAGCCGGGCCGCCAGGGGTCCGGCCAGCAGCGCCCACAGCTGCCCGTCGGCGTGCACATGGATCAGGTCGGGCCGCCAGCTGCGGCGCAGCCGCAGGCAGGCGGCGAGCGCGCCGAGCAGCCAGGCCTGGTTGAGGCCGGCGATCCCGGTCAGTTCCGACCGCAGCCGCGGCAGCGGTGCCCTGGTCACCCGGACCACCAGACCGGGACGGTCCAGGCGCCGGGCCGGCAGGCCGGGGAACCCGACCGTCAGGACCTGCTGCTCGACGCCGCGTTCGGCCAGCTCCCGCGACAGCCTGAGGATCTGGACCTGCATGCCGCCGACGGCGTCGAACTCGGGGGGCCAGCTGTCGACGCAGTCGTGGTGGAAGAAGGGGGTGAGCCGCAGCACGCGCACGGGAACTCCACGGTGGAAGGCGGGGGGTGACGGGCCGGGTGGCGCGGGTCACCCCGGCGAGGCCGCCGCGGGCGCGCCCAGGACGTCCCGGACGGCGGCCAGCGGCACCGGCACCAGCGGCAGCGCGCCGGTGCGCAGGACCCGGCCGGGCTCCGAGAGCAGCACCATCGGGGTGTGCCCGGGGGCGCAGTCCAGGTAGCCGCGCTTGTTGTCGAAGGCGAGCCAGTTCCCGACCTCGGCCGCGTCGACGTCGGCCGGCAGGGCGGTGTGCAGCCCGGCGGCGGCCACCAGCTCGTGGTGCAGCTCGACGAGCCCGGCGTCGGCGTGGCCGAGCCGGCGGGAGACCTCGGCGGCCACGACCGACCCGATCGCGACGCCGGCGCCGTGGGCGATCGCGCCCCGGGTGGTGTGCTCGACGGCGTGGCCCACGGTGTGGCCGTACTCCAGCACGAGGCCGTCGCGCCGCTCGTGCTTGTCTGCGTGAGTCACCTGCGCCTTGGCGGCGAGGCTCTCGCCGATGATCCAGTGCAGGGCCTCGTCCGCGTACCGGCCGTCGGGCCGCAGCTCGTCGGCGAGCCGCGGTGCCATCGAGGGGCGGATCGCCAGCGCGTTCTTCACCACCTCGCCCATTCCGGAGCGGAGTTCGCGCAGCGGCAGGGTGCGCAGCATCGCGGTGTCGGCGAGCACCTCCACCGGCTGGTGGAAGGTGCCGACCAGGTTCTTGCCGAAGCCGGTGTTGACCGCCTGTTTGAGCGAGAGCACCGAGTCCAGCATGGCGACGACGGTGGTGGGCACGTGCACCAGCCGGATCCCGCGGAAGAGCAGGGCGGCCAGCAGTCCGGCGATGTTGCCGGTGAGGCCGCCGCCGAGGGCGACCACGGCGGTGCGGCGGTCGGCGCCGAGTTCCAGCGCCTGTTCGGCGAGCCGGTGGACGGTGGCGAGGTCCTTGTTGGCCTCGCCGGCCGGGTGGGTCAGCAGGGTGGCCGGGCCGGCCTCCTTCTCCAGTCTGGTGGTGAGGTCGAAGCCGTAGAGCGCGGCCACCGTGGTGTCGCTGACCACGAGGTAGCGGCTGGCCCCGAGTTCGGCGAGCCGGGCGACGATGCCGTCCGCGCAGTCCGTTCCCAGCCGGTACGGAAAGCTCGCGTCTTCCATGGTGATGGGCATGACGTGCAAGGTTCACCCCGATTGTCCGACGGATCGTGTGGCGGTGCGGGGCCCGGCGCTCAGCCGGGCAGGTCGGCGCTGTGCCGAAGGACCTTGGTGAAGGCGGTGGCGATGTCGTGCATGTCGCCCTCGTCGCCGAGCAGGGCCGCGTGGTGCAGGGTGGCGGTGCGCCGGGCGGACTCCCGGGCGACCGGCAGGCCGGCGGCGTCCGGGGCGGTGCGGCGGCGGTACTCCTCGTCGAGGGCGAACCGGGGGCGGCCGGCCGGGTCGTAGAGCCGGTTGGCGGGCAGCGGCGGGTAGCCGGGGGAGACCGGGAAGCCGAGTTCGGCGGTCAGGGCGCGGCAGGCCGACCCGCTGCCGAGGGTGCCGAGGGCGTCCTCGGGCAGCGCCGCGGCATAGGTGTAGTAGGTGCGCCGGGTGGTGCCGGGGCTGGTGGACTGGGGCCGGCAGCCGGCCTCGGCCAGCAGCCGGTCGAGCAGCGCGGCGTTGCGCCGGCGGGTCTCGTTCTGGCCGTCCAGTTCGGGCAGTTGCTCGGTGAGCAGAGCGGCCTGGAACTCGGACAGGCAGCGGTTGCTGCCCATCAGTTCGCCGGTCTCGACGAGTTCCATCGCACCGGGCGCGGGCGGGTGGGCCGCAAGGACCCGGCCGTCGGCGCGCAGGTGCTCGACGCGGCGGGCGAGCGCGGCGTCGGCGGTGATCACGGCGCCGCCCTCGCCGCTGGTGAGGACCTTGCTGTGCTGCATGCTGAAGGTGCCGGCGGTGCCCAGGGTGCCGACCTTGCGGCCGCGGTACTCGGCGCCGTGCGCCTGGGCGCAGTCCTCGATCAGCGGCAGGCCGTGCCGGCGGGCCAGCGCGGTGAGCGCGTCCAGGTCGGCGACGGCGGAGTAGAGGTGCACCACCACGACGGCCTTGGTGCGGCCGGTGACGAGGGCCTCGGCGGCGGCCGGGTCGAGGCAGAGCGTGTCCGGGTCGACGTCGCAGAACACCGGGACGGCGTTGACGCCGAGGACGGTGGAGGCGGACGCCACCCAGGACAGGGCCGGCACGATGACCTCGTCGCCGGCGCCCACCCCGCACGCCTCCAGGGCCAGCATCAGCGAGGCGGTGCCGCTGGCGGCGGGCACGCAGTGCGGGACGCCGTGGTAGTCGGCGAACGCGCGGGCGAAGCGGCGCTCCTGGGACTCGGTCCCGCGGTAGGGGCCGCTGATCGCCCAGCGGCCCGACTCCAGGACCTCCTCCAGGGCCTTGGCGGCACCCGGCGCCGCCTGCGGCCACCGGGGCCAGGGCCGGTCGCGGACCGCCGGGCCGCCGTTGACGGCCAGGGTGTGCGAGTCCATGCTCTCTTCCTTTCGCTGGGGACGGCGGGGCCCGGGCCGGCGGCGGTCGCGGCCGGGGCCGCCGTCAGGCCCGGAGGTTGAAGTACGAGCGGGTGTTGCCGTCGGCCCGGCGCAGGGCCACGTCGAGGGCGGTGGCGTAGTCGTCGAGCGGGTACTCGTGGCTGAGCAGCGGGCCGACCGGCACGGTGCCCGCGGCGAGCAGGGCGACGGCCTCGTCGAAGCGGTCGCCGGGGCCCATCGAGGCCTGGACGGTGAGCACCTTCAGCACGATGTGGTGCGGGGCCATCCGGTCGCTCTCCTCGATCCGGTAGCCGACCAGGCCGATCCGGCCGCCCGCGCGGACCGCTTCGACGGCCTCCTGGACCGCGAGGGGGTAGCCCGACGCCTCCAGCACCACGTCCGGCCGCAGTTCGGGGCGCTTCTCCACCAGCCGGACCAGGTCACCGGGGTGACCGGCGACGGTGGCCTCCACGCCGAGGGCCTCGGCGGCCCGGCGCCGCTCGGCGACCGGCTCCGAGACCGCGGTCACGATCCCGCCGCGCTGCCGCACGGCGAGCGCCAGCATCAGCCCGATGCCGCCCGCCCCGGTGATCGCGACCTTCTCGCCGGGCGTGACGGCGAGGCGGTCGACCGCGTTGAGCGCGACGGCCAGCGGCTCGACCTGGCAGGCCTCGCGCAGCGGTGTGCCGGCGGGCAGCCGGTGCAGGTTGCCCACCGGGACCGTCATGTACTCGGCGCAGGCGCCGTCCCGGGTGAACCCGAGCTCCTGGAGGCCGTCGCAGAGCGTGGGCGTGCCCTCCCGGCAGGCCCGGCAGCGGCCGCAGGCGCAGGTGAGGTCGCCGACCACGTCGGCGCCGACGAGCTCGGACCCGACGCCGTTGACCTCGACGACGGTGCCGCTCCACTCGTGTCCGGGGACGACGGGGTAGCTGAAGCCGTGCCAGACGCCCTTGTAGAAGGACAGGTCGCTGCCGCAGACCGAGTTGTAGGCCAGTCGCACCAGCGCCTCCCCCGGCGCCGGCGCGGGTACCTCGCGCCGGTCGAGCACGGCGCGGTGGGGGGCTTCGAACACCAGGGCTTTCATGCCGCAGTACCTCCGGATCGACCAGAACACAGTCCTGACGGCCTGTGACGACTGTCCGCTATAGCGGATGGTGGGCTCGGTGAGCGTACGCCGTCAATGGGTTTGCTTGTCAACCCTGGTGAATGGATGTATTGGTAGGACGGGATGGGCGTCCGCTTGAGCGGGCGGTCTGGACCTGTTGGCGGGGCATCGGCGATGAGACCCCGCACCGACCCCCAACCACCGGCCCTCACCACCGGCCCCGAGCGAAGGCGACGCACAACCTCGATGCCCCCAGTCGTCAGAAAGCTGCGTCGGCGCTGCGCGGCGGTGCTCGACGAGCTCCGCCTGCCGCAGCCGTTCTCCCTGGACACCCTCTGTCCGCACATCGCCGGACTGCGCGGGCGGCCCCTGCACCTGCACCCGCTGCCCGCCCAGGCCGCCTCGGCCGGCGCCTGCGGACTCTGGCTGGCCACCGCCACCGACGACCACGTCTTCGTCGAGCAGCGGACCGTGCGCCTGCACCAGGAGCACATCGTGCTGCACGAGATCGGCCACATGCTCCTCGGTCACCAGGGCCTCAGCCTCTCCGGCCGGCTGCCGGAGACCCTGCTGCCCGACCTGTCGCCGCGACTGGTCCGCCACCTGCTCGCCCGCGCGGACTACTCCACCGAGCAGGAGCAGGAGGCCGAGATGCTGGCCAGCATGATCCGTACCGACACCGGCCGCACGCGTCCGCCCGTGCCGACCGGCGCGCTCGGTCGGCTCCGGGCCGCGCTCGGCGTCCGGGACGGCGGCCATGGCGGGTGACCTCACCTCCGGCTTACAGCTCGCCGCGACGGCCGGGATGTGGGGCGCCGTCGCGGTCCGCGCCCGGCCCGCCCTGCGCTCGCCCCACCAGCGCGGCCTCTGGCTGGCCCTCGCGGCCTCCGCCGTGGCCATGACCCTCCAACTGCCCGGGGTGTGCGAGGCGCTGAACCTGCTGGTCGGGCCCGTCCACGTCGCCTGCCTGGTGCGCAACCTCGCCGGACTGGTGTCGACCGCCGCGGTCGTCCACTTCGTCGCCACCACCACCGGCCGACCGGAACGGCGCGGGCTGCTGGCCGCCCCGTTCGCCGCTGTCCTGATCACCCTCGTCGTCATCGACGTGCTGACCATGCCCCACCCCGAACCCGGCGGCGCACCGCCGCGGATCGGCTCCGACGTCCAACCCCTGGCCTACTGGGTGCTCCTGATCGGCACCCACCTGGCCGCGAACGCCGCCTGCGCCTGGACCTGTTGGCGCTACAGCGGCCCCACCGTCGGGCGGGAGCTGCGGCTCGGTCTGCGACTGTTCGGCTGGAGCGCGGCCTTGGCCGGGGTGTACTGGCTCGGCCACGGCGTGCTGCTGGCCGTACCCGCGGACCGGCTGCGGCCCGGGCTGCGGCTGCTGCTGGACCTGTACGCGGTGCTGCGCACGGCCGCGGTCCTGGTGCCCACGGTGACGGCGGTGGCCGGGGCGGCGGCCGACGTCCGGACGGTCTGGCGGCTGGCCCCGCTCTGGCGCGACCTGGTGACCGTGGTGCCGCAGGTCGCCCTCGGCGAGGTCCGCCCGCGGGTCGCGGAGCTCCTGCGGCCCCGGCTGCCGTGGCGGCTGCTCGCCTACCGGAAGGTCATCGAGACCCGGGACGCGATCCTCGTCCTGCAGGAGTACGTCGGGCCCCGGCTCGTCGAACGGGCCCGGGCCGTGACCGCCCACCTGCCGGCGCGGTCGGCCGAGGCCGAGGCGTTGGCCTGCGTGCTGCTGGTGGCGCGGCGCAACCGGCTCGCGGGTCGGGCCCCGGACCGGGCGGCCGCCGCCGGGACCGCCGGGCCCGGGCTCGGTGGCGAGCCGCCGACCGCGGGCGGGCCCGCCCGGTCCGGCGGCCTCGGGCGTCAACTCGCCGACGAGACCGCCTTCCTGGTGGCGGTGGCGCGGGCCCGCAGATCACCACTGGTCCGCCGGTTCGAGGCGGGCGGCGCCGCGCGGGGCCGGGATGCGTGAGGGCCCGGCCGTGCGGCATGATGACGCCATGGACCGCACGTTACGCCATCGTTACTCGACCTATGAGTGGACGCCGGTGACTGACGGTGACTCAGGGGCCTTCGTGCACCTGCTCGTCGGACCGCGCTCGAAGCTCTACGCCAAGATCGCCCCGGCGGCGCCGGACGGCAATCCCGCGCTCGACCTGGCCGCCGAGGCCGACCGCCTGGCCTGGCTGGCCGACCAGGGCATCCCGGTGCCGCGCATCGTCGACCGCGGCGCGGACGCCGACGCGGTCTGGCTGGTCACCGAGGCCGTCCCCGGCGTCGGCGCCGCCGAGGAATGGCCGGCACACCGGCGCCCGGCGGTGGCCGCCGCGATCGCCGGGATCGCCCGGGCGCTGCACGAACTCCCGGTCGACAAGTGCCCCTTCGACCGCAGCCTCGCCACAGCCGTCCCGCTCGCCGAACAGGCCGTCGCCCACGGCCTGGTGGACCTGGAGAACCTGGAGGACGAGCGGGAGGGCTGGTCGGGGGAGCGGCTGCTCGCCGAACTCCGGCGCACCCGCCCGGCCGACGAGGACCTCGTCGTCTGCCACGGTGACCTGTGCCCCAACAACGTCCTGATCGACCCCGACACCCTCACGGTGACCGGGCTGATCGACGTGGGCCGCCTGGGCCGCGCCGACCGGCACGCCGACCTGGCGATCGCGCTCCGCGAGCTCCGGCACGTCGAGGACCCGTGGTTCGGCCCGGACTGCGTGGAGAGCTTCCTGGAGCGCTACGGGGCGACGGAGCTGCGGAGCGACCGGATCGCCTTCTACCAACTGCTCGACGAGTTCTTCTAGTTCTTCGCAGTCCCTTCGAGCTCGTTCGAGTCCGACCGGTTGTGGCGGTCGCTCCGGCCGCTCCTGTTCCTCCGGGCCCGGCCCGGAGGAACAGGAGCGGCCGCGCTCAGCGAATGCCGAGCGCGGTGCGCAGCGTGTCGAACAACTCGGTCTGGTCGGTGACGCCGAGGACACGCTGGGAGTACGGCCCCTGGGCGGCGATCCGCACCTGTACGCCGGTGTGCTCCTCGCCGTCGCCGTCCGCGTTGGTGGCGTAGGCGACCTTCAGCGGAGAGCCCTCGTCGGTGACCAGGGTGGTCGACAGTCCGCGCGCCCTGGCCTCCACCGGCAGGATCTGACTGGCGTGCCCGTGGTCGGCGGTGGTGATCACCAGCGTCCCGGGGTGGCGGGCGGCGTAGTCCCGGGCGACCGCGACCGCGCGGTCGAAGGCCACCGTTTCGCCGATCTGTCCGCAGGGGTCGGCCTCGTGGCCCTGCTTGTCGACGGAGGCGCCCTCGACCTGGAGGAAGAACCCCTTGCCGTCCTTCCGGTCGGGCCGTCGGGCGGTCAGCAGCTCCAGCGCCCGGGCGGTCTGGGCGGCCAGGCTCGGGGCGCCGACGGGCCGCTCGGGGTTGCTCGGCACGCACCGCTGCGGCGCGGTGCCGCCGAGCACGGCCGGCTTCCCGGTCCACTCGACGGGGACGGCTCCCGGCGCGAACAGTCCGAGGACCGGCCGGCCCGGGTCGACCCCGCGCAGGCCGGCCGCGTCGGTCACCACCTGGTGGCCGCGCCGTCGGGCGACCTGGGCGACCGTCAGCCCCTGGTCGGGTCCGTCGGTGACGACCTGGTCGAAGCGCTCCCGCCCGCCGCCGAGCAGGACGTCCACGTCGAGCGCCACGGTCTGCTCGGCGATCGAGCCGCCGCCGCCGGCGGCCCGCAGGTCGGCCGGGCAGTCCGCCATGTCGGCGGGCCCCTGGCAACTGCGGTCGCCGACATGGGCGGTGAGGGCCGCGGGAGTGGCGTCGGTGAGCTCGGCGGTGGTGACGCTGCCGGTCGCCAGGCCGGCCCGGCGGGCGAGTTCCAGGACGGTCGGCAGCGGCCGGTCGGTGTCGGGCGTCTTGGAGATCCGGCCGTTGACGGTCTTGCGGCCGGTGGCCCAGGCGCTCGCGCTCGCCGCGGAGTCGGTGACGTACTCGGGACGGCCGCCGCTGTCGACGGCGTAGGTGGTGTAGACGCCGGTGGCGGGGAACCGGTCGAGCTGGAGGCGTCCGGCCGCGCCGACGGTGTAGTTGCGGGCGAGGGTGATCTCGGAGTCCCCCATGCCGTCGCCGATCAGCAGGATGACGCCGGTGGCCGGGCGGTTGCGGGCCGACTCCTCGGCCCCGGCCGGAGCGGCCGCCGCGGCCGCGGCGGCCGCGGCGACCACCAGGGCTCCGGCGGCCACGGCCGCGATGCGCCGCAGGGCGGTTCGGCGCCGGTTCGAACTCGGCGGACCGGAAGGGGAATTCGTCACGCTGCCGCACCTCCGCTGGGAACGGTCGGGGGAGACTTTGGTGTCCGCTGTAGCGGACAGGTGTGTGCGTGAGCGTACGCCTACGCGGAGTTTCCTTGTCAACCCCGCCGGATGGCGGTATTTGTAGCGAGCAGACTTGTCCACATCAGCGGGCGGAACACCTCTCGACCGGGGGACCGCAGCGGGCGGGAGTGACGGATGACCGACAGCGACCCGGTGGCGGACCGAGCGGTGGGAAGATCCCTGCTGCGGAAGTTCGACCAGCGACTCAACACGCTGATCAGCGCCATCTACCCGGACGAGCGGACCCGGCCCGGCTACGCCCGGCTGGCCAAGGAGATCCGCGACACCACAGGCGGCGCGATCTCCGCGACCTACCTGTGGGAACTCGCCACCGGCAAGAAGCGCAATGTCACGCTCGAACAACTCGACGTCCTCGCCGAGTTCTTCGGCGTGCCGCCCGAGTACTTCCTGAACGACGCGGTCGCCGAGCGGGTCAACTCCCAGCTCAGGCTCGCGCACGCGCTGCGCGACACACGCGTGCGCTCGCTCGCGCTGCGCGCCGAGGGGCTCTCCGCGGCGAGCCTCGACGCGCTGCTGATCATGGTCGACCAGGCCCGGGCCGTCCAGAACCTCTCACCCGTCAGCGCCGACCCGGACCTTCCGGCCGACGGCACGAACTGACCGCCCTGCCCCGCTCGTGCGGCGAAGCTCCGCACCAGTGCCAGGGTGATCGCCAGGTATCCCGCCAGGCCCGCCGTCGCGACCAGGCAGTTCCACCGCCCCGCCCGATCGGGGCCGCCGCCCGTGCACCGTCCGGCGCCAGGAGAGGACGGTGGCGACGACCGCCAGCAGGAGGAAGTCGGTCAGGGCCTCCTGGGCGATCCGGTGGACCGCCCGCTGGACGGGCTCCGGCTTCTTTCGGGCACTCCACCGACCAGGCGGGCGTCCAGACCGCTGCCCGTCACGAGGGCGGCGAGCTGTTCCCGGGTGGGCCGGGGGCGGTCCCGGTCTCCGTGCTGCCGGAAGCGCGCAGCAGGGTGACCATGTGCCGCAGCTCCTCCGGGGTGGCGACGCTCGGCCTGCGGATGGTGCGCGCCGCCTCCCTGGTCCCGCTGCTGTCCGCCCCACCTGCAGGGCACCGGCGCCCACCGCGGTCCGGCCCTGGGGGAGCGCTGTCATCCTCGGACGACGTCCGCGTACGGCGCGTCCGCGTACGGCGCGTCCGCGTACGGCGCGTCGACGGGGGGTGCGGTGCGGATCGGCGCCGGTCCGGCACCGGTGCCCGCCGGGGCTCAGCTCCGCCGGAAGAACTCCAGCTCGGCCAGGGCGAGATGGCGGTCGCCGTCCAGGCCCGCGGGGTCGTCGAGGGTCAGCCGGACGGTGGTGGCGTCGCTGATTCCGGTGGGGAAGGTCTGCGGGCCGGGCTTGTCGATCAGGTTCAGCCGCTCGACCGTCTTCCGGCCGTCCGAGGCCGTCACCTCCATGTCGATCCGCAGCGCCCGCCCCTCGCGGGCGTAGTCCTCGGGCGAGGTCGAGGCGCCGTTGGTGACGATCACGGCCACCAGGCGGAAGGGCTTGGCGAAGGTGAAGGTGATCGAGGCGCCGGGGCCCGGTGCGCCCCAGTAGCGGTTGCTGAGCCCGTCCGTGGCGTTGCCCGCCGGCCGGCCGGCGACCTCGGCACTCGCCTCCACCCGGACCGGGGTCACCGGCTTGCTCTTGCCCAGCTTGTCCCGGGTGTCCTCGATCAGGTTCCGGCCGGCCGGCAGCAGCAGGAAGCCGCCCGCGCACAGGGCCAGCACCACGGCCAGGACCACCAGGAAGCGCGTCGTCCGGCCCGAGCCCGCCCGGGTGCGGCGGCCCGGCCGGATCCTCCGCCACCAGGGGAGCGGCGGTGGGGCCGCACCGGGTGCGAGCCGGGTCGCGCAGCGGCGGCAGAAGCGCCGGTCGGGCGGGTTGGGCGTGCCGCAGGACGGGCAGGGCGTCCCGGCGGTGTCGTCGTCCACCGGGACCGGCCGGACGACCGGACGCGGTGCGACGGCCTTCGCCGGCCGCACCGGCTGCGGTGAGTCGGCGGGAGTAGGGGCGGAGACGTGCGGTGGCCCGGCGGGCGGCGGGAGCTCGGCGGGTGCCGCGGGGGCGGCAGGCAGCGCGGGGGCGGGGGGAGGTGAGGGGTCGGGAGTCGGTGAGGGGTCGGCACGCCGGGGCGCGGCGGATCCGGCCGGGTGGTCGGCAGCCGGGGCCGTCGGGGCCGTCGGGGCAGCCGGGGAAACCGGGGCCGTGGGGGCAGCCGGGGAAACCGGGGCCGTCGGCGCAACCGCCGGGGCAACCGGGGTGTCCGACCAGCCCAGGTACGAGCCGCAGTTGCCGCAGAAGCCGTCCGTCGGGCCGTTGGACGCCCCGCACGCGGGACACTCACGCATCACTGTCGCCCCTCCTCGCTCGTGGGCGGTCCCGGCAGGACCTCCACCCGGCAGACCGTGTGGACCGGGCACAGGCTCCGGACCAGCGCCCGGACCCGGTCCGCGTCCACCCGGTGCGCCCCGTCCGCCCCGTCCACCGCTCCGCCGTGCCGAGGCCACACCCGGACGAGCACCTCGTCGGCCGGGGCGGGCGGCAGCGCGCCACCGGCCGTGTTCGACCAGGCGGCCCCGCCGTCCCCGGTGATGTCGGCGGACACCCCCAGCATCAGGCGCAGGGCCTCGACCAGGCCGCGCCGGGTGCCGCTCCAGCGGTGCAGTTCCACCGCGCCGGCCACCGCCTCGCGGCGCAGCGCCGTCGGCCAGCGCGGGTCGTCGGTGCCGCCCACCCAGGTGGCCAGCCAGGCCAGGAAGTCGGCCGGGGCCAGTCGCGGATCGAAGTACGAGGGCAGGTTGTCGAGGGTGGTGAACACCGGGGCCAGTACCGTGTCCAGCCCCGCTGTGAACCGCTGCGCGAAGTCGTCCTCGGCGTACAGCGCGGGCAGCTGCTCACCGATCGGGTACCGGCTGGGCAGGCCCGGGACGGCGGCCCGGCTCATCCGCGCACCTCCGGCTCCCGCGCGGTCACGACCACCTGGTGCTGGTAGGAGAAGACCAGCGCGCCCGGCCCGACGTCGATCCGGTCGACCGGGGCGCCGCGCCGGCCCGTGACCGGGTCGGCGGCGAACAGCCGGATCTCCTCCACCACCACCTCCCCGACGGCGCGTTGCAGCACGCCGAACACCTCCCCGTACTGAACGGGCCGCCCGAACGCCCGGCCCGTTCCGTCGGGTCCGCCGCGCAGGGGGTCGAGGTGCCGGTAGAGCGCGTCGAGTGCCGCGTCGCGCACCCGGTCGGCGTCCGCGGCCGGTGCCGAGAGCCGGGCGACGACGGTGACGCCCTGGTAGAACGGCGGCTCGACGAGGAGCCGGGTGCCGATCAGGCGCCGCTCGTCGAGGGCCGCGGTGATCCTGGCGAGGACCTGGTCGGACGGGATCAGCTGCTCGAAGCGCAGCCGGCCGCCCTCGTCGGCCACCGCGTCCGGCACCACCAGGACCCGGACCGCGCCCGCGCCCGCGTCCCGGTCGGGAAGGCAGCGGACCCGGCGCACGGAGGGGGCCGCCTGCCGGGCGATGATCTCGTGGTCCTCGGCGGTCACCGCGCGCTCCTGCATGCGGAGGGTCTCCGGTGCCCGCAGCTTGGCGTTGTCGACCGTCTCCCCGGCGACACCGCCGCGCGCCGCCTCCCGGTTGACGACCCGGGCGACGTAGGGGACGGAGCTGCGCAGGACGGAGACCGCGCCGCGGGAGACGTTGCCCGCCGGGCCGCCGCCGGTGCGGTAGCGGGCCACCCGGATCCGGGCGCCCTTGGCCGGCACGGCCCCGCACGGACGCAGGGTGCCGTCGGCCTCGCGCAGCACCGGCGGGAACGTGAACTCGCCGGTGGTGGCGTCCACCCGGACGTGCCGGTCGGCCGGTCCCGAGCGGCCGAAGTGCTCCACCACCTCCCAGCGCTGCCACCCGTCCGGGGAGGACACCTCCACCACCGGTGGTTCCCCGTCGAGCAGCACGGGCGGACGGCCGAGCCGGAAGGACTGCCCCGCCACCCCCTCCGACACACCGAGCGGTACGTCGGTCACCCGCTCGGCGTGCTCCACGGCCGTCGTGCCGCCGACGGTGAAGACGGCGGCCTCGCGCACCGTCGGCGACTCGGAGTAGAACGGCTGCCCCGGCTCCGCCTCGGTGACCCGGCAGCGCAGCCAGCCCGCCCTGGTCCCGCTGACCAGCGACGCCGTGTGCCCGGCCGGGACGTACACGATGACCTCACCGGGCCGGTTCAGCCCGCCGGTGGTGTCGGAACCGGTCTCGCAGCGCTGCCACCGGCCGCCGTCCCACGCCTCCCAGACCAGCGGGGGCTGGCGCGGGTCGACACCGACGCCCTCGACGCGGCTGTCCAGGCGGACCGCCACCACGCAGCGCGGCACCGCCGTCGGCAGTCCGAACAGCACCGCGTCGCCGGGCTCGGGCGCGGCCTGGAAGCACGGGATGTCCCGGCCCTCGGCCAGGGCACCCGTCCGGTCGGTCTGCTCACCGGTGCGGGGCGCGGTGACCAACCTGGTCAACTCGCTCGGCACGATGCGCAGGTCGTCGGTGGTGGCGAAGACCACGGCCGCCTCGGTCTCGCCGGCCGCGGTGGTCACCTCGGTGCCGGCGGGCAGCGTCACCGTGTCCGGTTGGGGGGCCGACAGCCAGAAGTCGACCTCGGCCACGGCCGCCGAGGGCGGGTACAGCCGGATTCCCAACAGGTCCAGGAACGCCAGGTAGTTCTTGTCCGGGACCCGGTTCAGCCGGTACAGCAGCTGGTCCACGAGGTAGGCGAACGTCTCGATCAGCGTGACGCCCGGGTCGGAGACGTTGTGGTCGGTCCACTCCGGGGCGCGCTGCTGCACGTACCGCTTCGCCTCGTCGACGAGCTGCTGGAACCGTCGGTCGTCCAGGTTGGGGGAGGGCAGGGCCATCAGTCCGCGACCGTTTCCTCGGTCCCCTCCTCGGAGGGGATCGTGTAGAAGGGGAAGACCAGGTTTCGCCGGTCGTTGGTGGTGCGCACCGTGTAGCGCACGTCGATGTAGAGGGTGGCGGTCTCCACCGCGTCGAAGGCCACGACGACCTCGTCCACCGCGATCCGCGGCTCCCAGCGCTCCAGTGCCTCGCGCACCTGCTGGGCGATCCGCCCGGCGGTGACGCCGTCGCCGGGGGCGAAGACGTACTCGTGGATGCCGCAGCCGAAGTCGGGCCGCATCGGTCGCTCGCCGGGCGCGGTGCCCAGTACGAGGCGGATGGCCTCCTCGAGTTCCCGCTCCCGCTCGACCATGGCGATCCCGCCGGTCGGCCCGACCCGCAGCGGGAACGCCCAGCCGCGCCCGATGAACCGGTCGCCCATCACAGTCCGCCGATCAGCACGTCGGGCGCTCCGGTCAGGACCGTCGCGCCGCACGCCGCCCGGTCGCGGGCCCGCGCGGCGGGCAGTCCGCCGATCAGCACCGCGCCCCCGGTGACCGCGGCCGGGCTGGGCAGCAGCACGTTCCCCGGCCCCAGGGCTGCGTGCGGCGGTACCGGGCAGACGTGCAGGCTGCCCACCACGGCGGCGGGCCGCCCGCCGATCAGCACCGTCGCGACCTGCGCGGCGGTGCCGGGCGGCGGGGTCGCGACCCGGCCACCGTGGTCGGTGGGGTCACCGGTACGGGCTGCGGCTGGCATCGGGGGCTCCTCGGGGAGAAGGGGGAGGGAGGTCGGTCGGGGGAGAGGAGGCGCCGGGCGCCCGTGCGGGGTCAGTTGATCCGGACCAGGCGGCCCTTGAGCACGGCGAGCAGGCCGCCGTCGACGGAGACGTCCGCCGTCCCGGACACCCGGACCGACCGGCCGCCGATGCTGACCCCGGCCGTGCCGTCGATGTCCACCTGCCGGCCGGTCACCTTCACGGTGCCCTGCCGGGCGTCGAGCGTGATGCCGTCCCGGTCCAGCAGGACGGAGGTCAGCGGACGGTTGCGTCCCGCGTACACGGTGAGCTCGATCCGGTCCCGGCGGTCGTCCAGACGGACCTCCAGCCGTTCGTCCCCGGTCACCAGCCGCAACCCGGAGGGGCCCGGCGCCGGTGCGTCCAGCAGCTCCACGCGGTGACCCGAACGCGAGGCCACCGAGCGGCGGTTGACCTTGCCGCTGGTCGCGTCGACCAGAGGCACGTCGTGCGGCGAGGGCTGGTCCACCCCGTTGTAGAGCCCGCCGATCACGTACGGACGGTCCAGCAGGCCCTGCTCGAACCCGACCAGCACCTCGTCGTTGACCTCGGGACTCACCACCCCGCCACCGCCCTTGCCGCCCCACTGGACGGTGCGCACCCAGTCGGTGACGTACGTGTCGTCCAGCCAGGGGAACGTCAGCCGCACCGCGCCGCGTTCGGACCCGTTCGGCTCGCGCACGTCCGTCACCACGCCGATCGCCAGACCGGGGATGCGCGGGCCGCGCCCCGGCGCGTCGGCGCCCGCCATCAGACCGGGCAGGGAGCGGTCCGCGCCGGCGTCGACCCACACGGTGGTGCGGTAGCCGCCGTGGGGCTCCAGCACGTGCTGCACGGCCGTCGCCGTGTACCGGCCGGAGAACGCCGGCCCCACGTTGCCCAGCGCCACCGGTTTGCCCGCCCGCAGCAGCGGATTGCCTTCGGCCACCGCCTCCAGGTCGCCGAAGCCGGCGCTCACCCGGGCCGCCGCCGCGCGGGCGACCGCCGCCGTCTCCGCCTGCGTCCGGTAGGGGGTGTCGGTGACGGCCACGACCGACCTCCCGAACCGGGCGGCCGTCCCGGGAGCGAGCCCCGGCACCACGGTGTCGCTGACCACGGACGGCTGCTCGGCGACCAGCGGACGCTTCGTGGCGACGTCCCAGCCGCGCACCTGCACCTTCGAGGCGCCGTCGGCGGCCGACAGCGCGGCCCGCAGCGCCAGCAGGTTGCGCCCGTACTCCAGGACCATCGGGTCGAGCACGGCCGACGTCGAGGGCGAGGGCGCCCCGGACGCCTTCGCGGGCCTGGTGAACTGGAGCAGCCCCTTGTCGTCGACGCGCACCCGCGCACCGCTCTCGCCCGCGAGGAACTGCAGGAAGTCCCAGTCGGAGACGTTCGCCTGCGACAGTTGCCGGTACGTCACCGGCGCGGCCTCCACCTTCCCGACGGCGAGGCCGGCGCCCGCGGCCACCTTGCGGACGATGTCCGCGGCCGTCATGTTGCGGTACGCGACGACCTTGCGGCCGCGCTGCAGCCGGTGGGCCTTGGAGTAGGCGCGGACGACGGTGAACGACCCGGTGCCGTCCCGGTCGATCTCCAGGGCCGTGACCTCCCCGTCGAACAGCCGCTCCCGCGCCTGCCCCTTCGCCGTCGTCACCGACACGCGCAGCGGGGAGCCGATGGTGATGCCGGTGGCGCGCAGGAACTCGTGGTCGGGGTCGCGGTAGGTGAGCACGGCGGCGTCCGGCAGGCTCACGTTCTCGTCGACCACGCAGCTGACCAGCTGCGCCGCCCAGATCTGCGGCAGCTCGCCGGGTGCCTCCACGATCGGGTCGGCCGCGAAGGACCTTCCCCCGGAATCGAACCCGCTCACCGTTCCCCCTCACTGCTGCCGCTGCCGAACCCGCTGCCGTTGCCGAACCCGTTGCCGCTGCTTCGTCCGCTGCTTCGTCCGCCGGCGGGACCGTTGTCCGGATGGTCGTCGCGACTGTGGTCGGGCAGTCCGTCGTCGTAGGCGTGCCCGTCGCCGGTCAGCCGGACCCGGTCGTCGTCCCGCAGGGCCGGCACCACCAACTCGGTGCCCGGGGCGAGTGCCATCGGGTCGTCGATGCCGTTCGCCTCCGCGACGACCCGCCAGGCCGTCGCGTCGCCGTACTCGCGCCAGGCCAGCATCGCCAGGCTGTCGCCCGCCACCAGGGTGTGGGTGCTGCGTGCGGTGCGCGCGCCCGAGGTCGGGTTCTGGCCGGGCGGTTCGACGCTCGCCTCCTCGATGGACAGTGAGCAGGTCGCCCGCAGCGGCGTGCCGTCCACGTCGAAGAGCGTGTACGAGACCGACAGGTTCGACAGCACCCCGTCGAACGAGGTGGTGCGCGCGCTGCCCCACTCGAAGCGCACCCAGGGGCTCGCCGGCTTCTTGCGGCCGAGACTGGCCGGGGTCGGCACGCACGCCTTCATCAGCTTCTCGACCGCCTGCTCCACCGAGTCGTCGTGGGTGGCGGTGGCGTCCAGGAAGACCTCCAGGCTCAGGGTGCGCGGGCCGCTGCCGACGAACTCGGGCAGCGCCGACTGCCCCGCCATCCGGGACGGGGACCGCCGCCACTCGGTGGTCTTGCCCAACTGCAGGGTCGAGGGGTTGAACTGGAGGTCGAGCCGGGCGATCGTCCCGCCGGGCTTGGCGCCGACGGAGGCCGGGGGCTCTTTCAGGGTGAGCTGGGCCCTGGCGCGGCTGGCGCGTGCCGAGAAGGCCATGGCGTGGCTTCCTTCCGGAGCGGGAGTACGGC
This sequence comes from Kitasatospora sp. NPDC089913, assembly GCF_044748625.1. Classification (NCBI taxonomy): domain Bacteria; kingdom Bacillati; phylum Actinomycetota; class Actinomycetes; order Kitasatosporales; family Streptomycetaceae; genus Kitasatospora; species Kitasatospora sp. NPDC089913. Next base: position 173,755 of record NZ_JBIVGI010000017.1, read on the forward strand.
GGTCGGTCGTTCGACGGGGTGGTGGTGGGACAGGGTGGTGGTGCGACGGGGCGGTGGTGGCTGGGTGCTGGTGGGACGGTCAGGCGGGGAGCAGCCCCGCGTGGGCGATCTCCAGGGTCTCCACGGCTGCCGCGGAGTTGGCCGGGTCGAAGGACGGACCCTGCCAGCGGACCGGGACGATGCCGAACACCTGCCAGCTGATGATCCGGCTCAGGTCGGGCCGCAGGGCCACGATCTCGCCGTCCTTCGGTTCGACCCGCCGCAGCGTTTCGTCCAGCCAGCGGCCGATCTTCGCCGTGTCGGCGGTGACCGGCCGGGTGAGGGTGATGTTCGACCAGGTCACGCGGCCCGGGAGCTGCCAGGTGAAGCCGTTGTTGCCGCCCTCGGCGTAGCTCTCCATCTCGACCTCGGCGCCCATGCCGGAGCAGGTGTGGAAGGCGCCCAGGTCGTTCCCGCCGATCGCCAGCCGGAAGAACACGCTGGTCGCGAAGATGTTGTCCGTCATCGGTCCGTCGTCCGTTTCTCGTTCGTGCGGGTGCTCAGCGGCGGCCGTCGAAGGTCCGCCCCGCGCGGTCCCGGCCGCGCCGCAGCTCGGCGCGCAGCAGGCGGGCGACCGGGTCCAGCAGGCGGCGCGCCAGGTCCTCCAGGTCGAGGTCGCCGCCCTGCGTTCCGGCGGCACGCGGACTTCCGCCGGTTCGGTCGGCGGCGGTGACCCGCTGGTCCGCGGCGGTGGTGCTACCGGTGACGGTGGTGCGCGGGGTGGTGGCGGCGGTGGCCGGGACGGCGCCCCGGCCGCCGCCGGTGTCGCGTTGCACGGGCAGCGGGGCCGGGGGCGGGGTCGGTGGCGAGGCCGGGGGGTCTCCGGGCGTGCCGCCGGGGTCCGGTGTCCTGGACCGCGCCGGCGGCACCACGGGGACGGGCCGCGCGGAGGACCCGGCCGGGGAAGGCCGGACCACCAACGGCGGTGTATGCGGGGTGGTCACGGGCAGCGGGCCGGACGAGCGCCCGGGGCCGGAGGTACGGAGGGCTTCGGGTCCGGGCCCACGAAGGGGTTGGGACGGCCGAACGGGGCCGGAGGCGGACGCCTGGTGCGGGCCGGGGGAGCCGGGCGCCCGCTGGAGGTGCTGCGGCGCGGCGGCGGAGGGCCGGTCGACCCAGCGTGCCGCGACCACGGGGCGGCTCACCGCGCGGGCGGAGGCCATGGGGACCGTCGCGCTCCCCATGTCCGGGCCGCTGCCGACGGCCAGCGGTCGCGCCGCGAGCAACTGGACGCTGCGGTGCGGTGCGGCCGGTGCCCGGTCCGGTGCCCGGTCCGGTGACCCGGACCGACCGGCGCGGACGAGTGGCACGGGCCCGCTCCTCCGTGCCCCTGCGGGCGGCGCGGGGACACCGGTGCGGCGGCCGTGCCGGGATGCGGTGGTCGGGGACGCGGTCATCGGTCGCGGCGTGGTCGGGGACGCGGTGGTCGGTGGCGTGGGAGCCGGTGAGGTGGGAGCCGGTGACGGGGCCGAGGATGCGGGGTGCTGTGCCGCTCCCGGCACGGGCACGGGCGTGGGTACGGGCATGCGCTGGACGGTGGACGGGAGCGCGGGACGGTTGGCGGTGGGTGGCATCGCGGGCAGCGGGGCCCCCAACCCGGCGCGCGGGCGTCGCGCGGTCAGTCCAGGGCCGCCCTGGGCAGCCGGCGCCTCCGGCTGCCGCTGCACGACCGGCAGGGCCGGCGCCCGGGTCGGCGCCGCTGCGGAAGGGACATCGACGGCCCGCGCCGGGACGGTCGCGTGGTTTCCCAAAGGTGCTGCGGTGGTCGGGATTTCGGTCAGCGGCGGACCGAGTGTCGGCCGCCCGGGCGCGCGTTGCACGGCCGCGCGTTGCAGGGGCACGCCCTGAACGGGTGTGTCGGTCGCGGTCTCCGTCGGGCGCTGCACGATCGGCATGCCTGGTGCGGGAGGGGTGGTAGTCGCTGCCAGGGGTGCTGGGGTGGTGGGGAGTTCGGTCGTCGGTGTGCCGAGGGTGGGGTGGTCGGCCGCGCGTTGTACGGGTGTGTCGGTCGCGGTCTCCGTCGGGCGCTGCACGATCGGCATGCCTGGTGCGGGAGGGGTGGTAGTCGCTGCCAGGGGTGCTGGGGTGGT